>JAEWYI010000087.1 GCA_023395735.1 Cyanobacteria bacterium OH_SFB_17 | reverse complement strand
GTTCTAATGAATCCAGATATTTGCTTAAATCTGAAATGTTCGGTGATTCAAAAATCTTTTGTAAGGATATATCAAATTGAAAAACATCCCTGATTCTAGAAATCAGCTGTGTAGCTAAAAGAGAATGTCCTCCTATCTCAAAAAAATTATCATTAATACTAACCTGTTTTAGTCCTAATAGGTTTGTCCATATTTCAGATAATTTGATCTGAGTTTCTGTTTGTGCTCCTACAAATTCTTTTATTGTACTTATACCATATTCCAATGGATCTGGTAGCTGCTTTCGATCTATTTTTGAATTTGGTGTTAATGGCATTTCATCTAGTATTACATAAATTGATGGTGCCATATATGACGGCAGTTTTTGTGTAACATATTCCCTTAATTCTTCTACATTTATTTGCTTTGCTTTTGTTGGTACTACATATGCTACTAATTGTTTATTATTTACTGTTTCATTTACTATTACTACACTTTGTTTTATATCTTCGTTTGATTCTAATACCCTTTCTATTTCTCCCAGCTCTACCCTATAGCCTCTAATTTTAATTTGAAAATCTTTACGATTTATAAATTCGATATTTCCATCTTCTAAATATTTAGCATAATCTCCGGTTTTGTACAAACGGGCTCCTGGTGTTGTATTAAATGGGTTTGGAATAAATCGTTCTGCAGTTAATTCTGGACGATTGTGATAACCTCGAGTAAGTCCTATTCCTCCAACTAAAATTTCTCCAGGAATGCCAGTTGGCCTCAGTTCCAAATTTTCATCAACTATGTATACTTCATAATTGGGTACAGAAGTTCCAATAGGGGTATTTTTTTCAGGATCAACACATTTGTCGAATTTATAAAACGTACAACATATCGTTGTCTCGGTTGGTCCATAGCCATTAATTATATATAATTGATTACTCAAATTTCTAAAACGTTGTAATAATTTTTGCTTGATAGGTTCGACCCCAACAAGCATACGCTTAAGATACAAAGGAAACGATTTATTTTCAAATTTCTCTATAATATCAGATAAAAGGAATGGGGGAATATAGGTAGAATTTATATTATTATCATAAATATAATCAACAAATTTATCAGCTATTGTGAATAAATCAGGATCCATAATATGCAATATTCCTCCGAAACAAAGGTTAGAGAATATTTCCCAGACAGAAACATCAAAGGTAAAAGAGGTTATTAAAGTTCCTGATAGTGTGTTCTCCATAGGCGCAATACTATTAAAAGCATATAGCATAGAAATTACATTATGGTGTGTTACTAAAACACCCTTCGGAGTTCCTGCTGATCCTGATGTATATATAAGATATGCTATGTTTTTTGAATTAATATTTATGTTTATATTTTCAGTTTTATACTTTGATATATGGTTAAAATCTTTTACAAAATTAATAGCCTCAATATCATTATCTAGCCAATCTTCTGTAGTCGATTGATTTAATATTATTACTTTTATTCCCGTATCTCTTTTTAGAAAAACTTTGAAATCTTTTGGGTGTTTGGGATCAATTGGAACATAAGCTCCTCCCGCCTTTAAAATACCTATTATCGCTATAATTTGTTCGATTGATCTACTTATACAAATACCTACAAGAGATTCTTTTTTTACACCTTTTTCAATTAAACAATATGCTAATTGATTTGCTTTTTCATTTAATTCTTTATAAGTAATACTTCTATTATTATGAACAATTGCACATTTATCTGGGGTTATTTTAGCTTGTTGTTCAATCAGATGATGCAAACAAGTATTATCAGGTAAATTACAGGTTTTTGTATTACAATCCTTTATAAAATATTCTTTTTCTTTCTCTGTTAGTAATGATAATTTATAAATTCTTTCATTAGATTTTTTTGTAGCTTCTTCTAATAATTTATTGTAATGTTTTATTAACTTTAGAATAGTTTTTTGTTCAAACAAATCAGTATTATATTCAAGTTCCCCTTTTAGTCCGTCATTTGTTTCATAAATAGCAAGGTTAAGATCAAATTTTGAGGTGGTATGCTCTAATTCCATTTGACTTATTTTTAAACCTAATAAAGAGAAATTTTCTACAGGATAATTTTGCAAACCAAACATTACTTGAAAAAAGGGTGAATAACTTAGATTTCTTTCTGGTTGAAGTTTTTCAACTAAGTATTCAAACGGAATATCTTGATTTGTATATGCTTCAATTGTTGTATTTTTAATTCTTTTTAACAAGTCCTTAAATGTTATATTACCACTCAATTCTGTCCTTAAAACTAAAGTATTAACAAAATAGCCAACCATAGATTCTAAATCTTTTTCATTCCTATTAGCTATTGGAGTGCCAATTAGAATATCAGTTTGATTAGTATATTTATAAAGCAATAGTTTAAATACAGCAAGTAATGTCATGAATAGAGTTACATTATTATCTCTACTTACTTTATTTAATTCATTTAATAATTGATTATTAATAAAAAAAGTCTCTTTTCTACCATTAAATGTTTGGATTTTTGGGCGAATATGGTCTGTTGGAAGAGTCAACAAATTTGTACAACCTTTCAACTTGTTTTTCCAGTAATCTAATTGCTTATTAAGGTTGTCTCCAACTAACCAATTTCTTTGCCAAATCGCATAATCAATATATTGAGTTTTTAAAGATGGTAAGGTTAAGAGTTTTCCTGTTATAAAAGAATTATAAATAGTTGATAATTCTTTTATAAGTAATTTCATAGACCACCCATCAAATATTATGTGATGAATTGTTATAACCAGAACATATAAATTTTGATTTAATTTAAGTAATGTTACTTTTAATAAAGGCCCTGTTTCCAAATTAAATTTATACTTTGATTCCTGCTGTGCTATTTCGGATACAGATTTTTCTTGTTCTTCTATATTAATGCCTTGTATCTCCAACTGTTGAGTTGGAAATGCGATATCATCGTTTATTATTTGTGAAGGTGAGCCATTTTTAGATACAAATGTAGTCCGTAAAATTTCATGCCGTTTTATTATTTCTTTTAAACTTTTTTCTAAAAAATTCGAATTCACTTCACCTGCAATTTTAAAACATCCACTAATATTATAGGTCGTGTTAATCTCTTTCCATTGATCCAAAAACCAGAGTCTTTGTTGAGCAAAAGATAAAGGATAAAATTTTTGATCTCTTGCCACTAATTTTATTTGTTCCTTATTGTCATGCTTTAATAAACTAAATTCTTTTAAGAAATTTATAATTTCACTTTTTCTCTCTATTATTTGAGATTTTAGATCATTATTTAACACATCTTTTGGAGCTTTTATTTTCAAGTTCCCATCAAAAAATGTTATGTATATATCTAGTTTATTTAAATCTTTTAAGAATTCCTCTATTAATTTCATAAAACCAACTCCTCATGATCATCTGATAAATTATTCGAATAAGAATTCTGTATATTTGAGGATAATAAAGTTTTCTCAATATAATCTGCCAATTCTTTAATTGTAGGCTTCTCAAAGAAAATTCGGATAGGAATAATAATGTTATATTTATTATTAATTCTGGAAGCAATTTGTGTCGCGGTTAAAGAATGAACCCCTATTTCAAAATAATTATCAGAAATAGAAATCTTGTCTTTTTGTAATATTTCTTCTATTATTGAAGCTATAGAACATTCAATCTCGTTATTAGGTTTTTCATATTTCTTTTTTCCTAGATTTTCTATATTGTGTTTCGGCGATGGTAGCGCAAATCTATTTATTTTTCCATTTGGAGTCAAAGGCATTTCTTGGATGATAATAATGGCCGAAGGAATCATATAATCGGGTAGTCTATTTTTCAAAAAAGATTTAAGTTGTTCTGAAGTAAAATTTTCTTTTTCAGGAACTACATATGAAATTAAATATTTTTGATCTTTATTATTATAAACTATTGTTACAGCATTTTTTATATTCTGTGATTCTTTAATAACAGAATCTATTTCTTCCAATTCAATTCTGAATCCTCTTATTTTTACTTGATGATCAAGTCGTCCAAGAAATTCTATATTTCCATCAGGCAGTAATCTTGCCAGATCACCAGATTTATATATTTTTATATTATTTATTTCAACAAATTTTTCGTTTGTTTGTTTTTCATTATTTAGATATCCTGCGCCTACTCCCTCACCGGCAATACATAATTCTCCCGGAATTCCGATAGGTAGAAAATTATGATTTTTATCAAGAATCATTATTCTGGCATTATTTATTGGTTTTCCAATAGAAACGTTTCTTTCTAAATATTCCTGTGGATTATCAACATTATAATAAGAACATACACTTGTTGTTTCAGTCGGACCATACAAATTGATTATTTTCGCTTTGAAGTATGGTGATTGTATCCATTTTTTCATTTTTGTAATGGATAAAGCTTCTCCACCTAAGAAAATATATCTTAGGGAATTTAATCTTATATATGCATTTTCCTGATCGATAATTGCATAGACCATACTTGGCGTGCAATTTAACCAAGTTATCTTCTTCTCAGAAATGGTATTTAATATGTATTCAGGATCAAATAATTCTGACCCACAAAGATTTAAAATACCTCCAGTCATCAATGGTCCAAATATATTTTTTTGTGTCAAATCAAAATTTAATGATGTTATTAGTAAATCTTTATCATTTTCAATCAACTTATATTCATTTATAAACCAGTGCATTAAATTTACAAATCCTTTATGATAAACACCAGCAGCTTTTGGATTACCGGTAGAACCGGATGTAAATATTATATAAAGCAAATTATCCGGAGTTACATTAGATCTTGGATTATTAATATTTAATTTTCTATCGATTTTATCCCAATCACTATCAACGCAAATTGTTGTTATATTCTCAATTGACAAATTATTTATCAATTTCTTTTGAGTTAATAAAATTGATATTTGGGTTTTCTCGATCATATATTCTAGACGCTGTTTGGGGTTATTGATATCCAAAGGAACGTATGCTCCGCCAGCTTTTAGAATTCCCAACAGACCTATAATCATCTCTAATGATCTTTCGGTATATAATCCTACTGCAATATTAGGGCCAACTCCGTTTTCCTGTAAATAATGAGCCAGCTGATTTGATTTCTCATTTAACTCTTTATAAGTTAATTTCTGGTCTTCGAACTCAACTGCTATCCTATCCGGTGTCCTTTCTGCTTGCTCCTCAAACATATTATGTATACACTTATCTCTTGGATATTCAACAGTCTCTCCACTTTGCTTTTCTATTATTTCTTCTTCCTCTTC
>JAEWYI010000014.1 GCA_023395735.1 Cyanobacteria bacterium OH_SFB_17 | reverse complement strand
GATAAAAGCATGCATACAGGAATTGTACAAACCCAAGCTACCACAATGTTTTTAACAATCCCCCACTTGACAGCCGAAACTTTAACCATACTTCCAACTCCCATAATCGCAGTTGAAATAATGTGAGTTGTACTTACAGGAAATCCGAAGTGAGATGCTGTTAAAATTATACCGGCAGATGCTGTTTCTACTGAAAATCCGTGAATAGGCTTCATTTTTATAACTTTTGAGCTCATTGTTTTGATAATTTTCCATCCGCCTGTCATTGTTCCAAGTGCCAAAGTCATCGCGCAAGCACATATTACCCAGACAGGGATATGGAATGTTTCTTCTTTTAAGACGCCGAAAGTCAACAATGATAATGTTATAATCCCCATTGTTTTTTGAGCGTCGTTTGAGCCGTGGCTGAATGCCAAAAATCCAGATGAAAAAAGCTGTAGTTTTCTGAATAATTTATTCATTGTTTCAGGTTTCATCTTATAAAATATTTTAAGCAATACTAATATAACTAAAAAACCAACGCAAAATCCCAATATAGGAGAAGCTATCATCGGTATCAAAACTTTATACACGACATTGTGAGAATTGATTACAGACAAAGCCGGATGCTCAATCGAAAAAGAAGGTAATTTTATAATAAGTTCGTAAGCTTTATCAAGGTGATAATAAGCGTGAGCAACAGCTGCTCCTAAAAGCCCCCCAATTAAAGCGTGGGAAGAGCTTGACGGTAAACCCAAGTACCAAGTGAGCAAGTTCCAAGTGACTGCGCCTAGAAGTGCACATAATATGACTAATTGAGTCACAGATTCGGCTGAAACCATTCCTGCCCCGATTGTTTGTGCTACGTGAGTTCCAAAAAATGCACCCGTAAAATCCAACATTGCTGCGTATAAAATCGCATATCTCGGGCTGAGTGCTTTGGTAGATATGACAGTCGAAATCGCATTAGCTGAATCGTGAAACCCGTTCACATATTCAAAAATAAATGCTACTATCATTACCAACATGAGTAAAATTATTGCTATTGTCATAATTCCTAATTGTTTTTAAGCGCGATTGATAAAATAGCGTCTGATACGCTAAAACAATTATCCATTGCACTTTCCAACACCTTGTAAATGTCTCTTAACTTTATAACTTCGATTGCTTCAAATTCCCCTGAAAAAAGCTTGTCCATCGCTCTGTAGAGAATATCGTCACCTAATGTCTCGATTTCTTTCATCGATTCGTGGCTTGCGGTTATTTCTTTTGTTTTTGAAATTGTTTTCAAAAGGCTGACGCTTCTTGTAAGCTCGTCAGTTGCTTTCAATATAGTTTTTGATTGTTGAAGCATTTCTTCTGTGAAACTGGTCATTCTGTATACGTTCAAATTCATAAGTGCTTGAACGATTTTTTTCTTGATTTTGTTTAATCTTGTTGCAAGAGTTTGAATATCTTCTCTATCGATTGGGGTTACAAACGTATTGTTGAGTTTGTTTATCGTTTCTCTTTCTATGTCTGAACCTTTGTGTTTTAAAACTTTTGCTCTGATAATCACTTCTTCTGTGACCCCATGCATCAATGCTTCGTCAAAAAGTTTTGCAACGTCATTGCAATTTTTTGCTGCGGCTTCAAAACAATCATAAAAAACTTTGTTTTCCGGTGGTAAAATCTTTTCAAATATATTAAATTTCACTAGTTTCGCTCCAATTTGCTACACAACATCATGGTATTCTAAAAAAACTTTTTTGTAACTATAGTTTTATGAAATGTAACAATAAATTTTCATCCAAAGGGATTAGTTTTGTCACTTGAATTTTATAAAACTTTTTGTTATAATGCCTTCGTTAAAGGTTCTCTTTTTATAAGGTATAGGTGAAGTTATGATAACAAAAGTAACTGGTCATGCCGCAGTTGGTGTTGCAAAAGATCCAAGAAGAAAATCACAGAGCGTTCAGTTTAAAAAACGCCCGACGATTCCGTATAAAAGCGGAGAAGAGCTATTAGAATACAGACGTCAACAAAAAAATGCGTTATTCACAAGTATGTCCATTGTTGCGGGTTCTTTGCTCTTCACGATTGGATATTTTGCTCTTGCAGGGGCAAAAAGAATTAAATAGTGTTTTGATTTAGGCTCTTACAGTTTGTTTTACAGAGTCAAGCTGGGATTCTTTTTGTCTTAATTCCTTATAAGAATTTATTCCGTCAACCCAAGTATCAACATACTTGACGTCTTTTTCTGCAATTTCTTGAGGAAGTCCGGCATGGTGAATTTTAGGTATGATGTAGTCTTCGCTGTATGATATAGGATTTGGGTTATTGTCATCAGTATCGTTGCAGATAAAGGTTGTTTTACCGTTTTTTTCTGTTTTGGCACCTATTATTGTAATTTCGTGCCCGTTTATAATGTGGTTTTTGTCATCGGTTTGGGTGTAGCCGATGATTACGTTTTCGCCGATCGCAAGTGAGTCGAGAATATGTTTTTTCATTGTATTGAAATCGGTTTCATAACCTGCAATGTCGCCATTTTCGTCAACTTGTTGATAAGTTACAGAAACTTTATTTTTGTCTTGAACGACTGATTCTGTGAACGTTTTTTCAAATTCAATAAGACCTTTGTTTTCGTTGTTAAAGGTGCCTTCTCTAATGTCAGTAAGCGAATTGTAAGATTGTTGTGAGCCGACGTTCATAAAAGTTGATTGCATCATAACATCAACAAGCGAGCGCTCAAGTTTATCTTTGTTTGAGTTTTGTATTTGTGCTCTTATAATCGCATTTTTGTCAGGTGCAAGCGTAATTTTTGCATTGTCATAATCATCCATTTTGTACGGGATTTTAAAAGCATTCAAAAGCCATACAGCATCGAGTGTGTTGTTGGCAAGATTTTTTGTTTTAATTGTTTTTTCTACCGCCATCTTTGGTGAAGTCAATTGTTCTGCGAATCTGGTAAATTCTGCAGGCATTTGTTTTGCAAGGTTAAATTCTATGCTTGCAGAAACACATGCTCCTGAATATTGCACATTGACTGTTTCAGGATTAAGAGGGCCGTTCTTTTCTTCTCCTGTTTGCAAAACCGCGTTCATATATTTTTTTGGAATATCACCGAATTTTTGAGTGATTACAAAAGGGTTGTGGATTGTTGTTATGGTTTCTTTAAGCACAACTTTTGGATCAAGCCCTTTTGCTCTTTGTTCGGTAGAAATTTTATATAAATTGTCTAAAACTGTAGAATTGTCATTTGAGTTTGAATTTAGCAAGATACCGTTTTTGAGTAATACTTCAAGCTTTTTTCTGTCCTTTTTGTCCAAGGTTTTAACAAGTGATGAGTATTTTGCTTTTTCTTCCGGTGTTGCAAGATTTGTTCTGATTTTAGCTTGAACGGAAGTTTCTTGGCCTCTAAAATTGATTGTGTTTAGAGGTTTTCTTCTAGTTGAAGCAGGCGGAATGACTGAGTTTCCCTGTGATACAGAGGAAATCGGTTTTGTATTATATGGATTGTTTGTTTGGTTAATCGCAAAAATCACTTTTCACCCACACTTTTCCTATATTATTAATAAAAATTAAAAGTTTAAAAAATTGCTATTTTGTTATATATTTTATGAAGATAATTTACAAAGGATTAGGATAATTTGAAGGAAGACAAAATAAAAATCAAACCGCTTACAAAATCTCAGATTTTAATCGCGTTTGACAGACTTACAAGATTTAAACCCACAGAAGAAAAATATTTGAGGGTTTTTTCTGATGTGATTTTATCAAATTTGATTTATCCAAAATTTAAAAAAGATGAACTGAATTCGATGTCTTATGATAAGTTAAGCTTGTTGGCGGAAAAAATCTTTAATGATTCAATAAATTTATTGGGCGCCAAAGGGGAAAATGATTTTATTGCTAATAAAAAACTTTTGGCTTATGAAAAAAGAACTTTTTCCTTTCCAAAATCTGTAGAAAAACTTGTGGATAACAAAATCAACTACTCTGCCTTTTTTGATTTAATTCAAGACGATTGTTTGTGCAAAAATCTAAAATGGCTAGAAGGGCTTTTGAAAAGTGAAAACCAGGCAGACTACAGGCAAAAATTTTCAACTGAGTTTCCGATAGAAAAAATTTTAATAGTGGAAGGGATTACCGAGGAAATTTTGCTTCCGAAATTTTCAAAACTATCAAATCAGGATTTTGATAAAAAAGGTATTCACATAATATCGGCCGGCGGCAAAAATCAAGTGGTAAGGCAGTTTTATAAGTATTCAGAAAGTTTGAAACTTCCAATTTTTGTTATTTTAGATAAAGACGGGGTTGAAAATTATGAAGAAATCAAGCCAAAACTGCGTAAAGGTGATTGCGTTCGAGTTTTGGAGTGTGGCGAGTTTGAAGATTTGCTGCCTGAAAACCTTATTAAAAGGACTTTAAACAGGTATTTTGACAGGTATTTTTCGGTAAAATTAGACGATTTAAGAAAAAATATTCCAATGACAAAAATTTTGGAAGAAATTTTCAAGCAACGCAGTTTGGAATTTAAAAAGGCTGAATTTGCGGCAATGGTTGAAAAAAATGTTGAGGCTCGGGATTTGTCCGAGGGAATTTTGAATTTGATAAATCAAATAACATTGATTGATATTGCAGTTTGTCATTAAAGCAAAATGCTATGATATTTTTATAAAATGGGCAATTTTTTTTATGTTTTGGTTTTATATTTGGGTATGAAAATTTCTTTGATTCATAGTTTAGATAATGTAGTCAAAAAGCAAGCTTTAAGTGAAATAACACCTTTGGCAACAGCTGTTAAGGAGTCTTTTTCTCAGATCCCTGCAGTTGCTTATCGTGCAAATTATATGCCTGTTGAAAAGCAAAAATGTCTTATGCCGAGGCTTGTAGGTCAAGTTGAGGGCGAAATTTATCAAACAAAACTTTATGATAAAGATAATAAAAAAACAATAAACGCATATATATCCAAAAACGCCTCTAATCCTAACAAAACCTACTATAATATGTTTTCTGACGAAGGAAAACTTATAGGCGAGATGCAGCTTTCTCATACAAAATGGAATGACCCATGTGAAACAGCTTACAAAACAGGCTTGCCAAAGCCTTATTCGCTTGTTGTGACGTTGGAAAATAAACAAGGGAAGTATACCGGAGTCGGTACAAAACTTATGCAAGCAGCAGTTGAGGATTCTTTGAAAACTGATTCAAATGGGCGTTTGTTTTTAATGGCTGTGAATATTCAAAATTCTATTAATGATCCTTTTATTTTTTACAGAAAAATGGGGCTTTCAACAGTAGGGCCTGATAAATTGTCAGCTGATCCTGAAAAATATTTAAAATATTATTTCAATAATCCGTCAAAGACGATAGAAGAAATAAAAGAATTTAATGGGGTTGATTTTTCAGACCCTAAATTAAGCAGTGATGTAAAGATTCAGTCTTTGTATGAATTTGCGGCAGCTGAAAAAAGCAAAGACACATGCAGCAGGGTCGGTTCTGATAAAATTTATTTCGGGTTTAATGAGTGGATGTATTTGCATGATGATATGGTTAAAAAATTATGGCTTCCGGTTTTGGATAGTCGGCCATTATTGAGTGATGCGAACAGGCTAAGGTAGTTTAGATTTCTTCCGGCAGGTATATGTTTGCTTCAGATAGAATCATTCTTATGCCTTCATAGGTTTTGGGACTTTTAACGATTCTTTGATATTCTCTGACGATGCTTATAATGTCGTCAACGGACATTTTGACCATTCTTCGACCAGCCTCATTTTCTATAATTTTAGCCATTTAAACAAATCCTCTTTAAATCATTACAGAAAATTCGTCGGCAAATTTGCCTAAAACTTTAGAAAAATAGACCTTTTTGATTAGAAATCAAGGTTAAAATTTTAATCCAAATTATTATTTATTCTTTAATTGATACAGAAAGACCTTCCATGATGTTTAAAAAATCATCTTTAGGAAGAGTGGATATAGTTTTCATCGCGGCGTTAAGGTCGCGGTTTTTGTCGTACCAACGTCTGGAATTTGAACTTTGGTAAAGCCCGAGAACTCTGTCCAATCCTATGCTTAGAGGCGGTTCTTCCTCTTCTCTGTGCGCAGATTTAATCTGGTTTGCAATCTCCACAATATCGTTAGAAAGACGTTTTCTTGATTCTCTGTCTAAATTTTTTAAGATTTGAAACGCATCAACTGTTTCTTGATGATCATCATACCATCTATTATTCATAAAAAATCCTCCCTATTGTAAGAACATTATATAACATATTTTCAAAAATTTTGAATTCAGTTAAAAAAATTTACATTTTGGACTGAAAAATTAATGATTGTATAATGTTATAGGTAAGAAATGATTAAGAAATTTTTAATAAGTATATTATTTATATTCGTTGCACTGACACATTCCGTATTTGCCCAGGATGTGTTTAAAGTTACGTCTGTAAACTTTGACACTTCTAATTCAATGATTTTTCTGACTTCTCCTGACAATACGACAGAAGCGATTATGAAGAATGTTAAATTGATTAAGCTTCAAAATCCTAAAAGAGTTTATTTTGATATAGATTCAGCCATTTTGACCGCAAGTGCGCAGAATTGGTTTTTAAATTCAGGTGGGGTGAAACAAATCAAAATCAGCCAGTTTTCAACAAATCCTGCCAAAATAAGAGCAGTTTTTTATTTGGATGAAGATTTTGACCAGTCAAAAATAACTTTTTTGAGAGTTAATAACAATTTGGTTATCAAATTCAAAAACGGGGTCGTCCACGGAAACTATTACCAGCATACTTATACAGATTCTCCTCAAAAAAGCAGTCAGTTTTACGAAAATTTGTCAATTTCCAGTGAAGATTTTAACAAGATTAAAATTGCAGTCGATGCAAAAAATAATGACAAAATGTTGAATCAAATTCAAGATGCTTTCAATTTAAGTAACGCCCCTTCTGTGGCGGTTAATTCTCAAAACGCAAAAAGCATTGCCGTCATAAACAAAGAACTAAGGTTGAAATCAAAATTTTATTGCAACTCAGTATCGACAAAACCTTTTGGGGTTTTGATAAGTGGATACGGCGCAATAAGTGTTGAAAAGCCAATGTATTTGACAAATCCTGCACGTGTAATTTTTGATATTCCAAATGCTATAATCAATCCAGGTGTTGCAAAAACGACTTATAAATCGGGAGTTGATATTATTAATGTTGACCAATTTTCTTCAAATAAGCTTAGAGTGACAATAAAAACTAACACTCCTGAAAAATATTTTCCGATTTTTTCATCTGACTTGCAGTCAATTTTATTCACAGCGCAGGATGAAATCGACCCAGATTCTCTTTTTAACAAGATAACCGATGCAACATCTTTTTCTACAAAAAGAATAGACGCAAACAGCGAAGAATTTACTGTGAATTTTCATTCTCCTGTTGTGCATAGCATAAAAAGAGAGCCTTCTCAGTTAGTTATAAACTTCTATAACGCATTGAGATATAACGATGCTGACTTTAAACATTCTATTCAAAGTAGCGGATTGGATTGTATGAAAATGGACTTGTTGCCTAAAATCGGTCTAAAACTTGTTATTCCGTTAGAAAAAAATAGTATTGCGACTTGCACCGCAGGTGCGGATGGAAAGTCGATTAAAGTGATAATTAAAGGAGTAAAAAAACGCGTTGTTCAGGCATGTCAGCCGCAAGATTCAGTCAGAAACATTGTTCTTCCAAAAGCATCTGGTGGCAAAAGATGTGTGGTGATTGACGCAGGTCATGGCGGAAGCGATTACGGTGCTATTCGTGCCGGTATAAATGAAAAAGATATTAATCTGGATGTCGCGAAAAAAGTTCAGGCACTATTATTGGCAAAAGGTTTTACTGTCTATATGTCAAGGCCGACAGATGATTTTGTTTCTCTTCAAGACAGAACAAATTTTAGCGCAGATAAATCTCCTGATATTTTTGTAAGTATACACGTAAATTCAAGTGTGAAACCTGAGATTTCCGGACTTGAAACGCATTATTATCATCAAGAAAGCTTGGAATTGGCTCAGACAGTTCATTCCAGCTTGGTTAGTTATGTTCATTCAAAAGATCGCGGGTTGTTTAAATCTAAATTTTATGTTATAAATCATACGAGCGTACCTGCTATTTTAGTTGAAATAGGTTTTATTTCAAATGCAGAAGAAAGAGCCGAACTTGTTAGTGAAAAAAGGAAGCAGGATACGGCAAAGGCTATCAGCGAAGGTATTTTGAAATATTTAAATAGAAACTAGAGGAATATAGATGAACAATCAAAAAATAGCGCTTTTTGATTCAGGAGTCGGAGGTTTAACCGTTCTTGATAAATTAAAACAAATTTTGCCCAATGAAAATTACATATATTTTGGCGATTTGAAACATATTCCTTATGGAGAAAAATCAAAAGAAGAATTGATTAAATATGCGGATGATATTTTTACTTTTTTCAACAACAAAGACATAAAAGCCGCAGTTATGGCTTGTAATACAACATCTGCTAACACTTATGAAGAATTGAAAAATAATTACAAATTTAAAATTTATCCAATAATTCAATCTGTATCAAAAATTATTTCACAAATGCCAATAAAAAAAGTGGGAGTTTTGGCGACAAGGGCAACAATTAACAGTGGAGCTTATGCAAAGGAGCTTAAAAAGCACAATCCCGACTTGCAAATTTTTGAGATGGCCTGCCCGCCTTGGGTCGAAATTGTAGAATCTCAAAAAGAAAACGAAGAAGAAAGTATTAAAATCGTAAAAGAATATCTTGAAAAGATGCTTTCAAATAAGCCTGATAAAATAATCTTGGGCTGTACTCACTATCCTTATTTGTTGGATGTGTTGTCCAAGTTTGCTCCTAGAGAAATGTTCATTGATCCATCTTTGTTTTTTGCAGAATTTATAAAAAAAGATTTGGAGAACAATAATCTTTTGTCAGATTCAGCTCAAGGAAGCGAAGAATTTTTCGTCAGTGCGAATCCTGAATCTTTTATCAGTGCTTCTAAGGTGTTTTATCCGCTTGAAAAAGCTTCTTTATTAAAACTTCAAGTGTGAGTGGAGCCTTTAAATTTTTTTCTGTCAGGTCCACGGTTTTTATGTTGAAATTTGATATAAAATTATTGAAAGCTGCTGAAATTTGTGTGTTTGTAGAGTATTCTCTAAGATAAGTGGCCAGTTTAATAAAATCAGGGTCCTCTTTTATTGGCAAAACATCTGCAAATATAGAAAAATCATTTTTCGCTCTTTGTTCTGCGGCAACATCCCAAAAACTTTTAATTACTGGTGAACTGTTTATCCTTGTTATTTTTTTCATAATCTTATAGCTAACGCCTTTAAAATCCTGAGCGAACTGTTTTTTTATGTCGGATGATTTTAAGAAAAATATATCTATTATGTCGTTCGGTGAGCTTCCGCTAACTTTTGTTACCGGAATTTTTTTGACGTTATTTAAGTTTTGAACAATCCAACTTGACGGTAATCCCATCGTGTTAGTGGCAAATTCATTGTAATAAGGATTTTCTATAAATAAATCCCCTTTGGGTTGTCCTTTTCGATTCAAATTATGGACTAGTTTTTCCAAATTTTCTGCTTTAATTCTATATCTGACGCCATCAGCTTTTTGTGACTTTCTAGGTTCTTTGAATTTGTTTGAAAAATATGTTTCAAAAACGTCAGTGTGTTTTGGTATGCATTTGTTTCTTTTGCTTATTGTGCCTGTTTCAATTTCTAATTGAGTATTACTTGTATAGAGATCGGATTTGTATGATTTATCTTTGTTTAGTTGAATTTTAAAATAGAATTGTCCCCCAGCGTAGTCGGCTTGCTGTGTTTTACGCCACTTACGGCCTTCTTTTTCGAAGGTTTGTATGTGCGTTGGAGTTTTTCCGTTTGCTTCAAAGTAGGCTACTTTTGCCTTATTTCCGCTGGGATAGATTTTTGTTTCGGCTATTCTAATCCCGTTTTTATTTCTTTTCGTGATATATCTAAAACCTTCTTTTGAGATGGTTTCTTCAATTGTTCCAAAAATTTGTGATGCCAAATTGAGAACTTTTAATTGTCTTTTTACTCCAGGAATCCCGGTAAAATTTGGCGAATTATTATTGTTCGTATTTAAAATAGTTGTGTTTTTAATTCCAATGTTTTGTATTCTCATTTTCCATACCTAGCTTCTTTGTATAATAGGTATTAAAAACCGTAAAACTTTTTTTTGTCAGTCAAGGCGGTTTTTATTTACAGAATTTCACAATTGATTTTGTTTAGAATTTTTTCGGCAGATACCTTGGGAGATTTTGAATTTATTATTGCGCGTACTACAGCCAATTTTTTAATCCCTGTTTGAAGGACTTTGTCGCAGTTTTCTTCATCTATTCCGCCAATGGCAAATGCTGGAGTTTTTATATTCTGTGCAACCCATTTTGCATATTCAAGTCCGACTGGAATTCGTCCTGCTTTGGTTGGAGTTTCAAAAATAGGCCCTACCCCAATATAATCAGCTCCTTCTATTTCTGCCTTTTGAGCTTGCTCAGGGGCGTGTGTGGAGATTCCTATTATCGCGTTTTCTCCTAAAATTTCTCTTGCTGATTTAATATCTAAATCATCTTGCCCAAGATGTACTCCGTCAGCTTGCAGAAGGGCTGCAATATCTATTCTGTCGTTGATTATAAATGTTGCGTTGAACTGTTGGCAAAGTTCTTTTATTTTTTTTCCGAGAGATAGGATTTTTTTTGCGGGCATGGTTTTTTCTCTCAATTGAACAATGTCGACACCTCCAGAAAGCGCCGATGCAATTGCATCCAAAAATTCGTCTTCCGTTTCAAAATTGTCCGAATTTGTCACAAGATATAATTTTTTTTCGTTTATTTTAATTTTGTTGTAATTTTCTTTAAGTTTATCCCACATAATCTTCTCCATAGTGTATGATTTGTATCTCAAGGTTTCGAATTTTTGAACGTTAACAGGCGAATCGACAGAATATTCAGCCATTGTTCTGAGCGCTTGCTGAAGTCTTTTTATGTTGGCTTTAAAGATAGATTCTATATCAATTCTTTTTGTCGAGTTTTTTATATCTACTCCGACATCGCCTTCTGTGTCTCTTGCATCAAGGTATTCGGTGTAATTTTCTTCTTGAATCGAGCTTAATTCATGCCTGAAATCTTTTAGTGTTTGTGACAAATCTTTGTCATCCAAAAGGAACCTTGCGATTTCTTCAAGGATTCTGGTGGCTTCTGAGGCTCTATTTAAGTTTGCGTCAATTATTCTTTTCAACTTTGTCATCTTCGTATACTCCCTACCTGATTATATAACAAAGAGTGTGTAAATTTCTATAGAAATTCTTTAAGATTTGAAAACAGAAGTCGATTTTTCCGGAGAAGACATGTCAGGGAAATTATTTTATAAAAAAATTCCTTTAGAGGAATTGATAATACTATCGCAAAAAAATGATTACAAGGCTCTTGAAGAACTTATCAAAAGGGAGCAGAGAAACATTTTTGCTACTTTTTCTTATTTAAGCAAGAAAAGAGAAAATATTGCCGATTTGACCCAAGAAGCCTTGATGAGAATGGCAAGAGGCTTGATTAATTTAAAAAATCCAAAAACTTTCAGGAGTTGGCTTAATCAAATAGTCACAAATCTTTTCTATGATGAATTGAGAAAAACGACCAGAAGACCTCAGACAATTTCTATAGATAATGATAGCTCTGATGAGAGTAAAAAATACACACAAATTCCGGATTATCGACACAAACCTGCAGAAAAAGCCATGTCCGTTGAACTGGACAAGATTATCAAAGACGAAATCCAAGGACTTCCTGAGCATTTCAGGATTGCAATTATATTGAGAGAGCTGCAGGGCTTGACCTATGATGAAATAGCACTTGCCACGCATACTACCATCGGAACCGTAAAATCAAGAATTGCCAGAGCAAGGATTAAACTTCAAGACGGGTTGAAAAATTATATCTAAACAAATTATGAACTGATTTGTAAATAAAAGGAGAAAAAGTAATGACTGTAAATTTAACCTGCACACAAGTAAGCGCCCTTTTGTCTTTTTATATAGAAGATAAATTAAGCTGTCAGCTTAGACAATTTGTTGAGATGCATCTTGAAAAATGCCCGACTTGTAGAGCCAAGCTGGATGCTTTGTCAGGCATGATGCAAAGCTTAAAAGAGGTTCATGAAAAAATTGCAGCAATAAAATCGAATGAAAATACTTCTTCTGCATCTCAAAGTGATGATATGAAAATTAATATTTCTGCTTATGTTGATAATGAGCTGGATGATGAGGATAACATAAGAGTGAAAAAATGTATAATTTCTAACCCCCAAGCAAGAAAAGAATTGGAGAGCATGTATAATTTAAAAAAAATTCTCACCGCATCTTTTGAAAAATCTAAAAATGAATCAAAAGAAGATTATTCAAAATATATTCTCAGAAGAATTGATATCCAAGAAGAAGTCAACAACGATTCGTTTGCAAGAATAGTTGCAATATTCGGCGTGATAATAGTTCTTTTTACTCTCACAGCGATGATAATTTTTTGGGTATAACTTACTCTAAACTTCTACCGCCGCTAGAGCGACCATTGTCCAGAATGCAAATTGTATTTGTGGTCTGAAAAATACAGTGTCAACAAGTCCGTGAACCATAACTGCGATTACTGCTATCATTGATGTTGATATGATAATTGTCTTTTTAATATCAGAGTTTGAGAAAATATATTTTGCGCAGCAATAGACAAACGCGATTACAAAACCCAAAAAAGCAAGCGATGCAAAAATTCCGCTTTCAACTGCAAGCTCTAAAAATACGCTGTAAGCACTAAGAGCATCGAACCCTGTTTTCATGTACAAGCCGTATATTTCTCTGAAGTTTTGGTTGCCGATTCCTATTCCAAGAAGCCAATTGTCTTTTACCATATCAATTGCAGATTGGTAAACGTTTAATCTAAAGGAAGTTGAAGAGTCTTGTCTCATAGCAAAAATTGAAAATATTCTTGTTCTTATAGAAGATATCAATAGAGCGGCTGAACATGCAAGAGCAGCTCCTGCTGAAACAACGGTGACAAAAACTTTTTTTAATTTTTCTTTTCCGGATTGCCAGATGAATTTTGCAATCAGAGCAAAATAGCAGACTAAAATGGTGAATAATCCGATATAAGCCCCTCTGCATCCGCTTAAAACAAGCGCAACGGATGTTGTTAGCGCAAATGTCGAAAATAATATTGAATATTTATATTTTTTTTCTGTAATCGAAAAAGCAAGTAGTCCCAAAATCGCTGGAATACAAGCGGTTAAGTATCCGCCAAAAAGGTTGGGATTAAAAGGTTGTAAAGTCCCATAAACTCTTGTCATAACATCCTCAGGATTGATGTTTGAAACATCTTGCCATGTAGAAATTTCTCCGACTTGCGAAAAGTTTTGAAAAATTCCGACAACCCCTTGAAGCGTTGCGCAAAGTGCGATTAAGCCTATTGTATAGGGTATTTTCGCTTTGTTATCCTTGAAATAATGAACAGCGGAAAAATAAAAACCCAAGTATGTGAAAGTTTTAAAAAAGCCTTTCAAGCTTAAATATAGCAAGCTTGAACCTGCAAGGCTTATTACAACAAGCAAAAAGTATACGAGAAGAAAAACATCAAAAGGTTTCAGTTCTAGTTTTTCTTCTGGTTTGATAAAAAGCTTTATTACAGTTAAAAACAAAGTAGTAAGGGCTATGTATCCAATCAAATCAGATGATGCAAAAGTAGAAAGCCCCAGCGTCAAAAGAATAGTCGCAAAAATTATATTATCTATGTTTTTAAGAAAAATACTGTTTTGCCAAAGGAAAGAGCTCTTTTTTTGTGTACAGTTCAAACCTTTGTTTAGGAAATCCAAAACCAAGCTGTTTATTGCCATTTTTTAATACTGCCTCTCTATTTTTTTTCTACGGGGTTAACTTGTTGTTGAGGGGTGCTTAAAATAGGCGTAGCCTTAATCCCTTTTGCTTTTGCTTCATTAACCGCTTTTTCGATTTGTGTTGCTTGAGCATCGCCAAGTTCTTGAATATTAGAAACAGTACCGTTAAACTTATAATTTTTGCCTTCCAATGTTATAGGAAGTCCTATTTTAATTTTGTTACCACCGACAACAGCGCCGTCTTTTGTTATTTTTGCTGTGTCAATAACGCTTACTAAGATATCAAACATGAAAAGTTGTGAATAATCATCTACCAAGATAAATGTCGGGTTGCCTTTTGGATTTGGCATTACTATTTTTTTAGAATCAGCTTTTACATCGATAACTTTAAGCGCTGTATAAGGAACGTTTCTTATGCTTATAAATGATTCATCTCCGATTTGGATAGGAATGTCTGTATTTGTAATTGTAACCCCTCTTAGAAATACCTGAAAAGCAATTTTTGAAGTTTTTTCTATTTGCTTGTCAGCTGTTTGTCTGAAGTGTTTGTATGTTAAAAAACCTACAATTAAAGCTATTAAAACAGCAAGTAAAATAATTACGTCGATAATTCTAAATTTTTTCATAGTATGTTTATCCTTTCAAGATTATTTAAAATTTCTTCAATAGTTGTAGTTGCGCATCCGAATTGTCTTACAACAATACTTGCAGCGATATTTCCTATAACGGCTGCATATTCGGGTTCTGCCCCGCTTGCCAACGCCATTGTAAATGCGGCTGTAACTGTATCTCCTGCACCTGTTACATCAAAAACTTCTGATTTGTTAAAAACAGGAATTTTCGTCATTTTTTTGTCTTTATTAAAAACCACCATTCCTTCTGAACCGCAAGTTATTAACACAGATTGCGCGTTTGAAGCTTCGAGGAGTTTTTCTCCCGCTTTTTTCATTGTCTCGTCGTCTTTAATGAAAAATCCTACAAATTTTTGTGTGTCAGGAAGGTTTGGAGTCATAGAAGTTATGTTTTTGTATTTGTCCAAATCTTTTTGTGCATCCACTACAACAATTTTATTATGTTTGTTGGCAATTTCTATAGTTTTATCGATTACTTTTTGGGTTAAAGTTCCTATGTGATAATCGGATAATATGATTGCGTCGTGCTGAGGGATTGCTTTTTCAAGCTGGTTTAAAACTTTTTCTTCTGTTTCTTTTGAAATAAGTTCATTTGTTTGTCTGTCTATTCTGACTATTTGTTGCGTCACAGACTGCGAGCAAGAGCCTGAAATTCTGGTTTTTGTGACAGTTTTTCTTGAAGCATCTTTGATTAAAAATTCTGTGTTCACGTTAGCTTTTTTAAATGTTTCAATAAGCTGTTGAGCTTGATAGTCTTCGCCCAAAACTCCTATAACACTGACTTGTCCGCCATTTAATACTGATGCGTTGTGTGCGGCGTTTGATGCACCGCCAAGTATTAGTTTTGTGTGAGTGTGCTGTAATATTAAAACGGGAGCTTCTCTGGAGATTCTCTCTGTGTCGCCGTAAATCATTTCATCAAGCGCCAAATCTCCTACAACAAGAACTTTTGGTGCATTTAAGTTTTTAACGTTTTTAATTAATTTTTCTTTTTCAATAACCATTTTAATTTCTCTTTTAGCCTAACTTGCTTATTCTCGAATAATAATGTATAATAATTTTAAGTTTAGCACAAAGAAAATTTTAGGGGTAAGAATTTGGATAATTTTTCTGAAGAAGATGAAAGAGAGCTGGACAATCAAGAACCAGGGCTTGAGAATATAAGTGATATCAAATTTGATGATGAGCCTCTTGTTGAGGACGAGATTGTTGAGCAGGATA
This sequence comes from Cyanobacteria bacterium OH_SFB_17, assembly GCA_023395735.1. Lineage (GTDB taxonomy): Bacteria > Cyanobacteriota > Vampirovibrionia > Gastranaerophilales > Gastranaerophilaceae > JAEWYI01. The sequence continues at coordinate 18,264 of JAEWYI010000014.1, read as the reverse complement.
CTTCTGCAATATCAGAAGAAGAGCTTTCTGCAAAATTGGAAGTAGGACTTTCAGAGCTTGATTTTTCATCAAAAGAAGAAGAAATCTCAGAATCGCAAGATGATGATTCTTTGGAAATTAAGCCTAAGAAATATGTAATCTATGTAGAGCCTGAAAATATTAATTATATTGAAAATCTTTCGCTTGATGAAAGAAGAGAAGTTGTAAATAAAATTTTAAAAGAACAAAACGATATAAACCAAAAACAAAAAGAGATGGAAAAGCGGAAGAAATTTATTGTCCACGTCGTAATTGGTAGTGTTACGTTTATGCTTGCTGTTCCGATATTGTTCAATCTTGCAAATCTCGGTTTAGAGATGACAATTGTAAATTATCAAAGAGCGACGGATAATTTTGCCAAGCTTTATAAGGAGCAAGGTAAGATTAAACCTGATAATGCAGGCACTTACAAGAAGATTAAATACTAAAATTTCTTAACATTGTTAAGCATTCTATTCTATTTTTGTCATTTAGATAGTACAATCAGATATATAGATTTTACGGGACAAAAATTTGCCCTAATTTGCCGAAGAGCTAAAAATTAAGAGGACTTTAAGATGCTTAAATTGGACTACCGAAATGTAACTTCAAATATTGTTGGAGAAGAGAACGGACTAGATATTGAAAGAGAATTTGACGAATACAAAGGTCGAATTTCAGAGATAATTGCCGATTTAAATAAAAGAAAAGATAAACCCGGACAATGGCTACAGTGGATGAATTTAGGGTATAACGAAGAAACTGTTTGGTTGGTAAAAGAGTATGCATCTATAGTTAGAAACAGATTTGATAATATTTTGGTGTTGGGTATCGGGGGTTCTGCATTGGGTGGTATAGCTGTAACAGAAGCTCTTTTGAAGCCATATTGGAATTTTTTAACACCGGAGCAAAGAAATAACTTCCCAAAAATTTTCTTTTTGGATAACATAGATCCAGACCAGATTACAGGTTTGTTGAATGTTTTGGATTTGAAAAAAACTTTAGTTAACGTGATTACAAAATCTGGCTCTACGGCCGAAACCATGGCTCAATATATGATAGTCAAAGACATTTTGGAAAAAGAGCTTGGCGATGATTATAGAAAAAATATTGTAGCAACAACTGATAAAAAAACAGGCTTTTTAAGATTGATTGCAGATCAAGAAGGGTATAAGACGTTTGTTGTTCCTGATGATGTAGGCGGAAGATTCTCTGTATTTTCAGCAGTAGGTCTTTTGCCGTTTGCGCTTGTTGGGATTGACATCGATGAAATAATAAGCGGAATCAAAGATATGGATTTGGCGCTTAAAAACACGGATATCCATGAAAATATTGCGGCTCAAAATGCACTTATTCATTTTTTGATGGATATTAAAAAGAATAAAAGACTTTCTGTTATGATGCCTTATTCTAGCCGTTTGAAATATGTTTCTGATTGGTTCGTTCAGCTTTGGGCAGAATCTCTTGGTAAGGAAGTTAATTTGTCGGGTGAAAAAATAAACTGTGGACCTACGCCGATAAAAGCTGTAGGTGCAACAGACCAGCACTCACAAATTCAACTTTACAACGAAGGACCTAGTGACAAGTTGGTTAATTTTATAAGGGTGGAAGAGTTTGACAATCAATTGGATATTCCAAACGTTTTTCCTTACACAGGACTTTGTTATTTGGGCGGAAAATCTATAAACCAGCTTATGAATGCAGAAGCTGATGCGACCAAAGTCGCTTTGGTTGACTTCAAAAGACCTAATGTCACAATAAGCTTGCCTAAAATTAATGGTTATTATCTGGCGCAGCTTTTATATATGTTTGAAGTTCAAACTGCTATTGCCGGTGAGCTTTACAATATAGATACTTTTAATCAGCCGGGCGTTGAGCAGGCAAAAAATTATACATACGCGCTTATGGGAAGAGCAGGGTATGAAGATTCAGCGCAGGCTTTGAGAGAAAAACTCGGTTAGACTTTTTTTTCATAAGTTGCAGTAAAATAATCTTGGTCAAACCTTTTTAGTTGAGCTTGTGTGTTTACCATTTGCTTTGCGAGTAGTTTTAATTTTGTATTGTTGTTACTAGTTTCGGTTGGAAGCCAGTTTGCATTATACAATTTGTTCTTTTTGATTTCTCTTCTCTCTCTTGGGTCATATTTTCTCAATTTATTTATCATTTTTGAATGTTTAATTCTATCGAGTTGTTTTTTTGCAAATTCAAGTTCTTGTCTCATCCCATATTTTTTGTATATGTCCATTGCCATAAGAACATATTTTTTAGGTGTATCATTTTTAGCATGAGCGGTCATTCCTGCAAGTTGATTGCATACAGCTGCTTTTATGAGCGATGGAATTTTTACACTTCTCATTTTGTTTTCGGGAATTGTGCAATTTTGTTTTGCTTTAGGCAAGTCTTCAATGATTGAGTCTAATGTCGTTAGCATTTTTTTGTTAAGAGCATACAATTCTCTTTTGTTTCTTGTTTCTTCATATAATTTGCTAAGGTTTTGCATAGTAGTAATTGCACTAATTGGGTCGTTAGCTTCAAGGTGTTGCGCGATTGAATATTTAAAGAGAGATTCGGCTTTTGCTTTTGAAGCGAAATTTTTTGTTCCAAGATGCAAGAACAAAGCGCCTGCCATTTGTTTTTTTGCTTTGCAGTCTGTGTCTGCAAGTTCGGTTGCAAAAACTTCTAACTTGTCGCTAAAACCTTGAAAATGATTGTTTTCGTAAGCTTCATTTTTTTGTAAATTAAAATTTTCCATTATAGACGGATATTTTTCGCCGAAATTTTCATCGGTTAATTCAAGACACTCTTGTGCAAGTTTTTTGAGTTTGATATCTTTTAATTCAAAGGAATCAAGTTTTGATTCGGGGATTTTAATCCCCATTTTTTTAGCTGCAGAAATCTTTTCAGCAAGAGTTTGGGTAATGTTGTAATTTCGTTTTGGGTATATTTTCATAAAAATTCAGCCTTCCAGTGTGGTATGAAGATTTAAAAACTGCTAAAAATATTTTTTGCTATTGTTTTTGTTATATTTAACAAAATTTAAGATAAAAAGAAAAAATCGAATTGACTTTCTTTCATCCTCTTAATATAATTGTCTTATGAGTAATATAATTAAAGCCCAAAAAGGCACAAAAGATATTTTGCCCCAAGAAATTTCTCAGTGGCAGAATTTAGAAGAAAAAGCACTGAAAATTTTTACGAACGCAGGTGTAAAAGAAATCAGAACTCCAATTTTTGAGGCGACTGAGCTTTTTGCACGCGGAGTCGGTGATACGACAGATATTGTGAACAAAGAAATGTACACATTTGAAAAGAGCGATCGTTCTTTGACTTTGCGTCCTGAAAATACAGCAGGAGTCGTAAGAGCATACATCGAAAACGGCATGCACAGACTGCCTGCACCGGTTAAGCTTTGGTACAAAGGGCCTATGTTCAGGTATGAGCGTCCTCAAGCAGGAAGACAAAGACAGTTTCATCAAGTCGGCGTCGAAATGTTTGGCGTGAAAGAGGCGACTGCCGATGCGGAAGTTATTTTGCTAGCTGTAAATTATCTAAAGGCATTAGGCTTAGCTGATTTGGAAGTTGAAATAAACTCATTAGGATGCCCTGAGTGCAGAGATAATTTGAGAAGATTTATTAAAGATGCTCTAAGGGATGAAATTCAAAATATGTGTCCTGATTGCAAGGAAAGATATGAAAAAAATCCTTTGAGACTCTTGGACTGCAAGGTTGAAGAATGCAAAAATATTCTTGAATCAACAGCAATAGCAAAGCTTCAGGATATGGAATTTATCTGTGATGATTGTAAAGAACATTTTTCAGAGGTGCTGAGTTATTTGGAGGCCTTAAATGTTAAATATTCAAGAAATAAATTTCTTGTAAGAGGGCTTGATTATTACAATAGAACAGTTTTTGAAATCAAATCTAATAATTTGGGCTCGCAAAATGCGGTTTGCGGAGGCGGCAGATATGACAGTTTGGTTAAAAATCTGGGTGGAGTTGACACCCCTGCAGTAGGTTGGGCTATGGGAATGGAGCGATTAAATTCTCTTTTACCTTCAATTAATGACGAAAAAATTAAGGCATTTGTTGTTTCTAATTCAACAGTAGACGCGATTAAGTTTGTAAATGAGTTGAGAGAAAAAGGCGTGAGTGTAGAATTTGATTTTGCGAACAAAAAATTCACAAAACAGCTGGAAAAAGCTTCAAAAATTGCTCAATATGCTTTGATTTTAGGCGAAGATGAGATTCAGAATGATTCTGTTGCTGTTAAAAATTTGACTACAGCTGAGCAAAAATCTGTTTCAAGAAATGACGTTTTAAATTTTTTAAATTAAAAATATACTAGTTTACATAATTGAAATTTTTTTTAAATATCCTTTTAACAGAGGATTTTCTGTGCTGAAACATGGTGTAATCTGGTGACAAGAATATATAGACTTGGATTATAAATTGAGGTATACAATTGAAAAAGTATTCGTTCAGATTGCAGACTGTGCTTGAAATGCGCGAGAAAAATCTTGAAGATAAGCGTCGGGAAATGGCGGTTATTATTTCAAAGCTGAATGAGCAAAACGAGTATCTTCAATCTCTAATTTCAAGGCAAAATATATCTAAAACAGTGCTGGAAAGCATCTATGCCGGCTCTAAAGAACTTGATATTTTAGAAATCACTAATTATAAAGATTTTCTTGGCAAAATGGGCGTGGATATTAAAACCCAGCAATCTGTTATAGAAAAAACTCAAATTCTTTTGAAAGTAAAGCAGCTTCAGGTAACAGAGGCGCTGAAAGAAGTTAAAATCCTTGAAAAACTTAAAGAAACTCAAGAAAAAAAATTCTACCAACACTACAATTATGTAGAATCAAAAGAAATCGATGATATTGCATCTACACGTTATCACAAGTCTCTTGTGTAATTGAAAGGACAAAATGGCAAATAATACTATAGACTTAATATCAATAGCAAATAATGTGTCTGCGACTTCGCAGTCAAAGTCTAAGAGCGCTTTTGGCTCAGAGTTTGACAGTGTTTTAGATTCTGTCAGTTCCGCAAGCGAAAAGCAAAGTGCAGATAAATCATCTAACGTAGAGCAAGAAAAAAAAGTCGACAAGAAAAATTATAGAGATGATAATAAAGCTCTTAGTGAAAAAGATGAGCAAAAGAAGCTTTCGAATAAAGAAAACGAATCATCTGAAAACAAAACAGAAGAAAAAACCGATGTAAAGAATTCTGTAGAAAAAAGCGCATCAGATAATCAAGATGCAAATAAAAAGGTTGAAAATAAATCTGATTCTAAGCCAGAAGAAGTTGCAGCAAAAGAAGACGCAGCTCAAAAAACAGACAGTGAAGCGAAAGTCCAAGAGCAAACTTCTGCAGATTCTTCTTCTTTGTCTATGCCGTCTATTCAATTGAGCGAAGAATTTTTAGAAGCTGTAAAAAGTCTTACAAGTTCCACTGATTCGCAACTTGCAAAAATGGCTCAAGATTTTTTGGATTCACAAACAGTTCAAGAGAATGTTTCTTTAGAAAATGTTGATGAAAAAAGTGTTGATTCTATAGCAAATGCAATTAAAGCAAGAGTTGAAAATCAACAAACAGTGTCAAATATTAAAATTCCAAATCAGCAACCAAGTCAGAATCAAGTTGCGCAAGAAAACCCAGTGAGTGAACAGACTCCAGTCGATTTTCAATCTCAGACGGTAGAAGTACCGATGGCAGAGGTTAGCGAGCAGGTCGTTGCGTCTGCTGATGAGGTTTTGGCAAACGCTCAAAACAACGACATAAAATCAGCAATGAAAAATTCTAAACTAAGTCAAGAGATTATTGATGAAACTAAAGTAGAAATTGTATCTGTTTCAAAGGTTGCATCGACAAGCACTGAAACCCCAAGCCAAAATGCAGGCGGTAACGCTCAAGAACAAGCAATTAAGCTTGCAATAGAGGGTGTTAGCCAAAATGTTTCAATGTCAACTTCGGATGATTTGGCACAAGTTAACTTCGACAAAACTATTGAAACGGTTAATGTTCATACTCCAAAAGATATTTCAAAAAGCGATATTTTAAGCCAAATACACACAAAACTTACAAATTTGAGTGAAGAAGGCGGGACAAAAATTACAATTTTGTTAAAACCTGAAAATCTTGGAAAGATTAATCTTGAATTGGTCAGCACAAAAGAAGGTTTAACTGCTCAAATGACGACTGATAATCCGCAAGTCAAAGAAGCTTTGGATAAGAGTCTTGATGGTTTGAAAGAATCTTTAGGCAGTCAGGGTATAAATGTAAACAGCGTTTCTGTAAAAGTTGAAGTCGCAAAAGAAGGTCAAGATACAGCGTTCAATTTTGCAGGTCAATCGGATAAAGAAAATCAGGGACAAAACGGTCAAGCAAAAGCAAATTCGAATTTTGAACAAGCTTTTGGAGAAGATGATGACCAGATTGATTCTCTAAGTGAGATTGAGCAGGTGGAAAAAACAATAGCGGTGAGTTCAAGCTCAGGAAAAATTGATTATAAGATTTAAGATATAAACTCAAAACGGGAGGAAAAATAATGTCAGTTACAAATGAAATAGCAAACAATGCAAACTATACGGCACAGTATCAGGCTTCGCAAGAAACAGCAACAGGCGCGGCGCAAAAGATGACGTCAACGGATTTTCTAAATTTGATGATGAAACAATTGCAGTATCAAGATCCGCTTGAGCCGGTAGATAACTCTCAGTTCTTGGCTCAACAAGCTCAGTTCTCTCAATTGGAAGCAACAAATGAAATGAACGAAACACTTGCTAATTCGGCTGGTTTTAGTCAAGCTTCTTCATTGATCGGAAAATTTGTAACAATTACCGATCCTGATAATGACAAAAATACTATCACAGGATTAGTTCAGGCTGCATCTTATGATGGTGCTGATTCATCAATTGTTATTGACGGCAAGGAGTATTCTATGGACAAAGTTCTTTACGTTCACAATACTGCAAGCGTTGTTACAAATGCAGATGGCTCAAGTACTTCAGGCTCAGAGTCAAGTTCAAGTTCAAGTTCTTCTGGAACAGATTCATCAAGCAATACATAAAAAATAAATATATTATAGACATAAAGGAGGAGAAATGTCACAATCACTTTATACCGCAATGGGAGGTATCGCAGCAGCACAATCGCAGCTCAGCGTAATTTCCAACAACATTGCAAACATCAACACAACGGGTTTTAAATCTTCGTCTGTAAACTTTTCTGATGTGTTTTACACAACAACATCATCTGGTACGGGCGCTACGGCATCTACTGGTGGTACAAACCCTATCCAAACAGGTCTTGGGGTTCAGGTTGCTTCAGTTTCCAAAAACTTCAACTCAGGAACTTGGGTTGCAACAGGAAAAACGACTGATTTGATGATTCAAGGTAGCGGATTTTTTACAGTTCAATCTTCAGAAGGAAAGGTTTATTACACAAGAGCAGGAAACTTTGGATTTGACTCAGATGGTGATTTTGTAACATCTTCAGGCTACAAAGTTATGGGTACAGATAAATTGCTATCCACTTCAAGCTCAAGCACAGCAGTTCACGTTCCTCAGTCAATTGTAAGCGAAGTAACTGCTTCTGACACAATTGGCACAACAAAAGTTTCTGCGTTGAACAATGCAACTTTGACAGAAGGTAAGTTCAATATGTTGATTAATAATGATTCAACACAGACATGTTCAATTGACATTTCTTTTGATGAAAATACAACAGTTTCGCAGCTTACATATAGTATGCAAAATCAGATTAATCAATACTTAACAGATAACTCGATTGATGGTACTGTAACTGTAGCTTATGAAAATGGTGGAATCTCTTTTAAAGTTGACGGTACAGATATCAAATCCTTAACATTCAAAAACCCAGAAAGCGGAGCTTGTAACTTTATTGCAAAAGCCGGTTTGAGCAGTGTTATTTCTGCTGATAACAAATACTCAACAAACGTCTTGGATTATAAGGTTGCTGTAAAGCAGGTTACAAGTATTGACCAAGCTATTTCAAATCCAAGCTACAGTATCGGGGATGACGGCTCAATCGAGGCTACATATTCAAACGGTGACACGCTGTCTGTAAAAGTTGGTGCTGATGGAAATACTTATGAATTTGTTTACACAACTGCAGAAAACGTTGTAATCCAAGGTTCGGATGTTAATGTGGATGCAAACGTAGCAGTTCCTGCAAACTTTGTTATTCAATTGGCTAACATTACGAATACAGACGGTCTGCTTGCGGCAGGAAGCAACCTTTACAGTGCAGGTCCAAACACAGGGGATATCTATTATTCAGTAGGTGACTCTATGGGCTTAGGTGCTATCGCATCAGGTGGTTTGGAAGCTTCAAACGTTGACTTGTCACAAGAATTTTCTAATATGATTTTGGCTCAACGTGCGGTACAAGCAAATTCAAGGGTGTTCACAACTTCAAGTGACATCATGGATTCAATTGTTTCGATGGGTAGATAACATTTAAAGTAGAGAGAAGTGGGTGAGTTTTTTACCATTCACTTCTCCCTTTTTTACATCCTCTATATGGTGCATGACGCAGATAAAATAAAGGTTTATAATTATTAAGCAATGTAAACCATCATGAAGAAATATTAAAAGAGGCCAAAACGCATGTTCGTCATGGGTTTGGGGGGTATGGAAAGGAGGTCTGAAAAGCTTTAAAAACAAATAGTTGTCCTGTCATGGAAGTTGGAATATAATTATATATATGTTCTGCTTTGGGGCAAACACCATTAGGATAATGTTTTATGAAAACAGTAAAAGAAAATCTTTTAGAGATAAAAGAGAACATCGCACCTTATAAACCAAATATCATCGCAGTTACAAAGTATTTTGATGAGACAAAATTGATTGAAGCTTATGATGCCGGGCTCAGAAATTTCGCAGAGTCCAGAGCAAACGAAGCAGTCGAGAAAATTAACCGATTGCCTGAAGAAGTCAGAAACAATTCAGTATTTCATTTTATAGGACATCTTCAAAGCAATAAAATCAAAAAAGTGGTTGGAGTTTTTCATTATATTCATTCAATTGATTCTTTGAAGTTAGCAGAGGCAGTTTCTAAAGAGGCAATAATCCAAAAAGTTAATCAGAAAATTTTGTTACAAGTGAACAATGCAAATGAAGAACAAAAGTTTGGATTTTCAAAGGAAGAATTGTTTGAAGTTTTTCCTAAGATAATCGCATTAAAGAATTTACAGGTCGTTGGTTTGATGAATATGACACCTTTAAATTCACAAGAAAATACGCGTTTGGAATTGTTCAAAGAAATTGCACAGATGAAAGATGAGCTTAATCGAGTGTACGGCACTTGTTTGAAGGAGCTTTCGATGGGGATGAGTTTGGATTATGAAGAGGCCGTTGTGGCGGGAGCTACAATGATTAGAGTAGGTAGAAAATTATTTAGTACATAAGATAAAATTGGAGGAAAGATTAGTGGCAGTTTCAGAGAAAATAAAATCATTAGTTGGTTTTTTGACACAAGGATTTGAGCAGAGAGAAGATGTTTTTGAAGATATGGCAGATGAATTGGAAATGGATTATCCAACTGACGACAACTTAGCTCTAGCTCCTGCATATAATACTTCTTACCGTTCTGAGAGAAACGATAAGAATGATCTAAAGGTTATTACTCACCCAAGCTACAAGGGTTATGAAGTTATGGTTGTTGAGCCTCGTTCATTTGGCGAAGCTGGACAAATCGTTCAAAATTTAAAAGAAAGAAAAACAATTGTTTTGAATTTGCATCTTTTGGATAAAGAGCAATCACAAAGAACAATTGATTTTGTTTGCGGTGCGGCTCATGCGCTTAACGGCAAACCACAAAAAGTAGGCGATATGGTATTTGTTTTCACTCCTAGTAACGTTACTTTGTCAGTGGATTCTTCAGCAAGTGCCAATAAATTCAGAGATTCTCTCTGGAATCAGCCACAGCAGTAAAACGGAGAGAGATATGCGGCTATGTATGCCGCGTTGATTTGATGATAGTTGTTAATAGGGAGGATTTTTCCTCCCTTTTGTTTTATAATTGTTCTGAAGGAGATAAGATTATGGCAACTTCGTTTGCTCAGATAAAACAGATTACGGATAAAATTGAAGGTTGGCTGCATGATGAAGAAGCTGAGTTGTTGTATTCTCTTGCTAAAGAAGCAAAAGGAAATGGTGCAATTTTGGAAATCGGTTCTTGGTGCGGCAAATCTATTGTGTGTATGTCTTTGCCTGCTGTGGATGCAGGATTTGAGGGGAAAATATACAGCATCGACCCTTTTTTGACTTCTAAAGATGAGCCAAATGGAAAATACGAAACTTTTTTATCTAATTTAGAGCAAAACGGCTTGTTGAAAAGAGTTTGTCATATAAAAGAAAAATCTCAAATTGCAGGAGAAAATTTTGAAGAAAATATCGAAATTCTTTTTATCGACGGGTTTCACAAATATGATTATGTAAAAAAAGATTTTGAGCTGTTTTTTCCGAAACTTATTCAAAACGGATACGTCTGTATACATGATATTTGTTATTATGAGGGGCCTACTGTTTTGGTTGAGGAGTTGGTTCAAAACGATAATTTTAGGATGATAAAATTATGTCAGTCCACTTTGCTAGCGCAAAAAGTTAATAAATTGTCAGAAAGTGATTTAGAGGATAACAAAAAAATTCTTGAATTGATAAAATCGAAATCGAAATGCTGTTCTATGATAAGTTGAAATTGATTTTACAATTGATTTAAGTTAATATTATATTATAGTTCTGCATTAGGCAGAACTGGATTTACAAAGAAGGGGGAAAAATGGCATCGAAAAACTTTTTATTCACCTCAGAATCAGTAACTGAAGGGCATCCCGACAAGGTATGCGATCAAATTTCTGATGCAATTTTGGATGAATTTTTGACAAAATGTCCAAAATCAAGAGTGGCAGCTGAAACAACCGTAACCACCGGTATGGTACTTGTTTGCGGAGAAATCACATCTGATTGTTATGTTGATATTCCGCATGTTGTCAGAAACACAATTAAAAATATCGGCTACACCGGAGAAGGAAGCGGAGGCTTTGACAGCAACACATGTGCTGTTTTGACAAGCATTGACGAGCAGTCTTCTGACATTGCAGGCGGCGTTAACAAGGCATTTGAAACAAGAGATGATAATGCAAGCACGTCTGATACCGAAACTGATGTTTTGGGCGCTGGCGATCAGGGTATTATGTTTGGTTATGCTTGTAATGAGACACCTGAGCTTATGCCTTTGCCGATTAGTCTTGCTCATAAGCTTTCTTTTAGATTGTCCGAAGTAAGAAAACAGGGAATCTTAAATTACCTTAGACCAGATGGAAAATCTCAGGTTACAGTAGAATACAAAGATGGAAAACCATATAGAATTGATACAGTTTTAATTTCGACTCAGCATGATCCTGAAATCGATGGAAACGGTGACAATAAATTTGTTCAAGCAACGATTAAAAAAGACTTGATTGAGCATGTTGTAGATTATATTTTTGAAGCTGAAGCTTTGAAGCCTGATGCAAATACAAAATTCTTGATTAATCCGTCAGGGCGTTTTGTAATCGGCGGACCACAAGGGGATGCCGGTTTGACAGGAAGAAAAATTATCGTTGATACATACGGTGGTTATTCACGACACGGCGGCGGAGCTTTTTCAGGCAAAGACCCTACAAAAGTTGACCGTTCAGCGGCTTATGCGGCAAGATGGGTTGCAAAAAATATTGTGGCGGCAGGTTTGGCTGAAAAGTGCGAATTAGAACTTGCTTATGCAATCGGTGTTGCAGAACCAATTTCTGTCATGGTTGATACTTTTGGAACAGGTAAAGTTTCTGACGAAGAAATTTGCTGCTTGGTTAATAAAAACTTTGATTTGAGACCGGCTGCGATTATAAGTCAGTTTGACCTAAGAGGGTTGCCTGCAAAAAATGACGGTAAATTTTACCAAAAACTTGCAGCTTACGGACACATGGGACGTAGTGATTTTTATGTTCCTTGGGAAGAAACAAACAAAGCGGAAGATTTGAAAAAACAATCAACTCTTGACTGTAATTGCTGTCTTTAATTAATGATTAAAGATTATAAAACAGGGGCCCGAAGGGCCCCTGTTTTATTGTTTAAACCTTATTCCATCGTAGATTCTGATATAATTCCAGTAACTTTTGTAGACTTTTTTAAGGTAATTTTGGGTTTCAGAATATGGAATTTGTTCTACAAAGTCATCTATATCCACGTAATTCAGATTTGCTTTCCATTTCGAAACGGAGCCTATGCCTCCGTTGTAGGCAAGGATTGCAAGAATATCTCTTTTGTCCAAGTTGCTTTTTAACCTTGAATAGTATGCATTTCCAAGTGTGATATTTATTTCTGAATCATAGAGCATTTCTTCGTTAATCAAGCTTATACCTGCTGCTTTTGCTGTTTCTTTTGCGGTAGCCGGCATAAGTTGCATAAGCCCTCTTGCGCCCACTGGACTCTTTGCTTTTGGATTAAAATAGCTTTCCTCTCTTATTATGGAAAGGATTATAACAGGATCGTTATACCAGCTTATGGCTTTGTCATTTATGATGTCATAGTAGTGTATTGGATAAACCAGTTTCCATTTTGGGTCATTTCTGTGCGGTTTTGTTTTCATTTCATCCATAGCATCTCTTGCTATTCTAGAAGAATTTGCAAAGTCACCTTGAAGGTATGAAAGCCAGCTTTGGACGAATTTATCGTCTTTGCACAAAAGATTTATCAATCCGTAGTCTTTGACTTTCGCAAGTTCTGTAATTAGCCCGTAGTTTCCGTTTTTGTATGGAAATTCAACTTGTTCTTGAGTTAGCGGGATTGTTCTAATGTGTCTGAATCTGTTTATGTTCAAGAATGCATGAAACGCGTAGTAATCGTCAGGGTATTTGTTTATAAGAGATTTGTAATAATTGTTTGCGATGTTGTAATTTTTTGTTCTTTCGTTGAGTTTTGCCATCCAAAACATTACTTTTGGAGAAGAATTTACGTTTGGGAATTCAGAAAGATGTTTTTGTCCGATTTTTTTAGCTGTAAACAAATTATTTTGTCTTATTTTTCCGTAGAAAATATTTGCAAGAGATTCAGCCGCAAACTGTCCTTTTGGAAATTCGTAGTATAGGGTATTAAAACAAGCCATTTGTGCTGATTCAGGCAGGTTTTTACAGTTTTTAAACAATAAATAATCATATCCGCGAGTTTTTTTTGATTTTGCAAGCAGATATGAGATGGCAGTTTTAGGCGAGTTGCTTGCTTTTAGATACAAATCAATTGCTTCGTAGGTGTTTTTGTTTTGAAGTTCTTCGTCAATTGTTTCGTTTATAAAGATGTCGTCTTCACCTTTTCCTTGCATGCCAAGTTCGGTGTAGTATTTGACTTTTGAGTAATCTTTTGTTGCAAATGCGCATTTTACAAAATATGGCCAAGCAAGTGCAATTTTTGAAAATCTTAGATGTTTTTGGGCGCTTTTGTAGTCTTTATTTTCAAGATAAACTCTTGCAACAAGAAGATTATCTTCGTTTTTCAAGTTTGGGTTTAAAGATGTCCATTTTTGAGCACAATTTTTGGCAAATCTGCCTGTCGGAGCTTCAAGAAGATAGTTTCTGAAATATTTTATCGCTTTGTTTGCCGCTTTATTCTTTTTTCTTTTACTTTTTGTATTAAGCGCTGTTGAGGTTTCAATTGAGCCGAGATAGTATTGAGAAGCCACACTAAAATCTGTTTTAGGGTATTTTCTCAAAATTTCCCTGAACTCTCTTTTTGCTTTGCGGTAGTTTTTTTCTTCGTAATAGGTTTGGGCAAGCACATATTTCGATTTAATCGCAAGGGTTGAGCCTGGATATTTTTTTATTACTTGCTTGTATTTTTTAAACTTCATTCTTTTATCGTCAAGTTTGTCAGCGCAAAGGGCTTGTCTGTAAATGGCAGCAGGTTTTAATTTTGAAAACCTTGAAACTTTTCCAAAAGATGAATATGCTTTTTGAAAATCGTTTTGTCCGTATTCGGCAAGTGCTTCTTGGTAATTTTTATAATTTTTGCTTTCAGGAATAAGTCTTGAAAAATTTGGCACTATAAAAAGGAGCACAAAAATAGCAGCTAATGTTATTATTATATTTTTTCTTGATATCATAATTAGTTCCCCAACTCAAATTTTATTATAACAAAAAATATCCCAACAATAAATAATTTTTCCGACGAAAATTTGATAATAAAATTATATGCTTAATAAACCATGATTGCAAAAGTTTATAAAAAAGAAGATAAATTTAAACGAGGTATAATTTATTCTGTGAATTTTTCCGACAGATATTTCGGATGCAAAAAAAAGATTATAAGAAATTATATGATGCAGCCGGATTACCTTTTTATTAAGGGTTAGGGCGCAAATCTCGTATCGTTGGAGGATGGTCATTTTTTTTAAAGTGTGTGATTATATTGTTAAATAATAGGGATGAATATTGTGCTTTAAAATTAGCATAGAATAAAAAACTAGGGATTTGAGGAGGAAAAAATTGAATTTAGTCGCAGTAACAGCATTGTTGGCGGGTTTGATAATGGTTTTTGCAACCCATGTTATAGAGGGAGGATCTATTATGATTTTGCTTCAACCAACTGCGTTTTTGATAGTTGTAGGCGGAACTTTTTGTGCGGCTCTGTTGAATTTTAACTATGCAACCGTAAAAAAAGCTTTTGAGCATGCAAAAGGTATTTTTTATAAAGAAGAAAATCGTTCAATGAAAGTTGTGGAGAACATAATCCAACTTTCTCATTATGCAAGAAAAAATGGGCTTTTATCTTTGCAGGCTGTTTTGCCTGATATAAAGGACGGTTTTTTGGCAAGAGGGCTTCAGCTAGCGATAGACACGACTAATCCTCAGCTTTTGTATGACGTTTTGTCTTCCGAAATTTCTTATGAAGAAGAAGAAGAGCTAATAAATTCCAGAGTTTTCGAAGCTTTGGGCGGATATGCACCCACGTTCGGTGTGGTTGGCGCTGTTATGGGGCTAATTCATGTTATGTCTAATATTCAAGATTTGAGTGTTTTAGGCGCAGGAATTGCAACAGCTTTTGTCTCCACTTTGTACGGTGTCGGGATTGCAAACCTTGTGTTGTTACCGATAGCAGGTAATTTGAAACAAAAAACCAGAGAAAAAATATTGTTGAAAGAAGTTATGCTTCAAGGGATTTTATCTATTTTGATGCAAGAAAATCCTGCTATTATAGAAGAAAAACTTGTTGCATATTTAAGATTTCATCATAAGGTCAGATAGGGAAAGAGTTGATGCGCAACGATTATTACACAAATTCAAAAGATTATATAAATAGATGGGTCGTCTCTTATGCCGATTTTGTCACTATGCTTTTGGCTCTTTTCATGATTTTGTATGCGATTGTAAGAGTGGATAACCAAAAACTTCACGAGTTGCAAAAAAAGTTTGAGCAGACTTTTTCAGGTGTTAAAATCGAAAATGTTACGAAATATCAAGCTGATGTGCAATATCAAAATGTAGAAAAAGTGATTAGAGAAAATCTTTCGACCTCCAATTCAGTTAAACTTGTAAAAAGTGATAAAGGCCTTATAATCAGGGTAAATGACAGGGTTTTGTTTGATGAAGGCTCGGCTGAAATTAAGGCTGAGGCGCAAAAAACACTTAACGAAATTGTTAAGGTATTAACAAAAATTGATAACCCTGTTATAATAGAAGGACATACGGATTCAATTCCGATTAAGAACGAAAAATACCCGTCTAATTGGGAATTATCCACAGCGAGGGCAACAAATATAATTTCTTATGTTATAAAACAGGGGAATATATCTCCAAAACGCTTGTGTGCGGTCGGATACGGAGAATTCATGCCAATAGCTGACAATACATCAATTAGTGGTAGAATGTTAAATAGAAGAGTTGATATAATAGTGTTGGAAAAATGATTTTTGCTAGAGAAAGAAGGAAAAGATGGGAAAACCAAATCAACCAAAAGATATAAAACCAAAAACAGAGGGTGAAGAAAAACCAAAAGTTAAAGCACCTATAGATGATAATATGAAGGTTATTGTAATCAATCTTATTACGACTATTTTGATTTGTGTTTTGTTCATCAGTGTTAGTTATGTTCTTCAATCAAATCTTTTAGATTCAAAACTTTCAACGATATCTACAACTGAGGAAAATCCTGATGAAGCAACAGGAGAAGATACTGACGAGGCCGTTCAGCACGGAGTAATTGTTGATTTAGGCGACTTTATTCTTAATTTAAGCGATGTTTCTCCAAGAAAATATTTGAAAGTAAATGTTGCATTGGAAGTTTCAAATAAACCGGAAGATTTAGCTGCGGCAGCACCTTCAGGCGGGCATGGCGGCGGCCACGGCGGTGGCGAATCAGCTGCAACAAGCCCAATCGAAGCAGAAATGGCTCAATTTAAACCGGCAATCAGAGATGCGGTTATCACAACATTATCAAGCAAATCGTCTTCTGAGTTGGCTTCTGTTGCAGGAAAAGAACTTGCAAAAGAACAAATTTCTGAATCTGTAAACTCTATTTTTGCAGGGGAAAGAGAAGTTATCAGAGTCAGCTTTGGACAATTTATAATTCAATAGTTTAGCTCAAGCAATATTATTGAAATTTGGTAAAATAAACGGGGAAAAATGACAGAATCACAAAATCAAGATTTTAATACAAATTTAGCTTATTCACAGGATTATTCAAGTGAATCGCTTTACAATCCCTACTCTGAAGACAATAACGAGGACGATTACAAAAAGGGTTATAAACTCTACAATTTCAGACGTCCGGATAAATTTTCAAAAGACCACTTGAGAGCTCTTCAAGATGTGCATAGGGAGTTTTCAAGACAAATTTCTCTTGTCTTGACTGCTTATTTGAGAATGCATATTGAAATTGACGTTGTTTCTACAGACCAACTTACTTATGACGAATTTATGCGTTCAATGCCTTCTCCGATTACCATAGGCATTTTTGAGCTTAACCCTCTTCCTGGGCAAATACTTTTGGGCGTTAGTTTTGAAGTTTTGTCTTGTATTGTTGATAGGATGCTCGGCGGTGTGGGTTTGAGCGAAAACAAGCAAAGAGAGCTTACTGATATTGAGGAGGCTCTTGCTAAAAAAGTTATTGAAAGAACTGTAAAAACGCTAGAAGGTGCTTGGAGTAATATTATTCCTGTTCAGGCTGAGGTTATAGGCTTGGATAACAGTTATCAGATGATACAAGTGGCAACTTCAGGTGAAATTGTTGCTCTTATTACGTTTGAAGTTCAAATCGCAGGAAAATATTTTGGATTGATGAGTTTGTGTTTCCCTTATCCTGTTTTGGAAACAGTTTTGGGACATTTGAGTACTCAGCATTTCTTCCAGACAAAAGGTATTGTTGCAACAACAGAAGAGCGCCAAAACATGATTAAAAAACTAAATACTTCAAAAGTTGATTTGAGTGTTTTGTTTGGCTCTTGCGATATTTCGCTTTCGGATTTTCTCGATATCAAAGAAGGCGATATCATTAAGCTTGATAATAAAACAGACGAAGATTTGGTTGTACAAGTTAATAATGAAAAAAAATTCTTCGCACGTCCGGGGACATTGAAGAAGAATGTTTGTGTGAAAATAACCGATAGATACGATTCAACGGTAGATTCGCTAAAGGGATATATTTAATTTCAGAAAGGGTTTATAAATGCCAAAAAGTAAGAAAGATGACATTCAAGAAAAAGATAACGGACTAGAGCCTGAAATCTCTGCTGAAACTCCTGAAATTGAACAGGAAATTGAACAAGAAGTTGTTGCGGAAGAAACGCCCGAAGTAAAGACTAAAACAGAAAGAGTTTCTCAAGAAGAAGGTTTTGAATCTGAGATTGATGTAGAAAGACCCGTGACGGTTCAGCCTGTTAGATTTGCATCGTTTGAAGATTTGAATCAGGCTCAAGGCGAAGTGAACAAAAACCTTGACATTTTGATGGATATTAAGTTGCAGTTGACAGTTGAGCTGGGTAGAACAGAGCTTCCTATTAAAAAAGTTTTAGAATTGACAAGAGGTTCTATTATTGAGCTAGAAAAAGTTGCGGGAGAGCCTGTTGAGCTTTATGCAAACGGAAAACTGGTCGCACATGGCGAAGTCGTTGTAATTGAAGATAATTTTGGATTGAGAATAACAAGCATTACAGAACCTGATGAGCGCTTAAAAGGGATTAAAGATTAGAGTTCTT
>JAEWYI010000072.1 GCA_023395735.1 Cyanobacteria bacterium OH_SFB_17 | reverse complement strand
ATTCCGATTTTTAAATTCTTATCCATAAAATGATTTTATCATGACTTTTTTTGTTGTACAATTTTATTATGAAAAAGAAACAATTAAGCATAATAGGTTCTACGGGTTCTATCGGAACTCAGGCGTTGGAAGTTATAGAAAAAATTCAAGACAAATTTGAAATTTTGGCATTGACAGGTGGCGGTAATATAAATTTATTGCGCGAACAAATTTTAAAATTTTCGCCAAAAACAGTTTGTGTAAAGTCTTTTGAGGCTCAAAAAGAGTTGCAGAAAGATTTTCCAAAAACAAAAATTTTATGCGGGGATGAAGGGCTTGTTGAAATTTGTTCTAACAAAGAAAATGATTTAATCGTCGTAGCTGTGTCTGGAAAAATCGGTCTGAAGCCGACTCTGGCTGCGATAGAAAACAAAATTGATATTGCATTGGCAAATAAAGAAACACTTGTTATGGCTGGCGATATTGTGATGAAGCGAGCTTTTGACAATGGTGTTATAATTATCCCTATAGACAGTGAACATTGCGCTATTCACCAATGTATAAAAGATATTCATGATGTGAGAAAGCTTATAATAACAGCATCCGGTGGCCCTTTTAGGACAAAAACCATTGATGATATAAAAAATGCTACAGTTGAGCAAACTTTAGCCCACCCAAAATGGAATATGGGACAAAAAATTACTGTAGATAGCGCAACTCTTATGAATAAAGGTCTTGAAGTTATTGAGGCACATCATTTATTTGGTAAAAGTTATGATGATATTGAGGTTGTTGTTCATCCTCAAAGTATTATTCACTCAGCAATTGAATATGTAGACGGAAGTATTATTGCGCAAATCGGATTACCGAGCATGCATATTCCTATTCAATACGCGATTACGTATCCAGAACGTGTAGAAGGTATAAAAACAGATAGTTTTAGCTTTTTTGACGCTAAAAGATTTGATTTTGAGCGTCCAGATTTGGAGAAATTTCCTTGTTTGAAGATGGCTTATGATGCAGGAAGAGTAGGCGGTTCTGCGACTACTTGCCTTAATGCTGCAAATGAAGAAGCTGTTTTTGCTTTCTTAAAAGGTAAAATCAAACTCTTTAAGATTTCTGAGATTGTAAAAGAAATGATGGACAAACACGAAATTATCCATCACCCTTCTATAGATGATATTTTTGAAATAGACAAAGAAATCAGAGCTAAAACTAACGAATTATTTTAATTTATGCCATTTTGAAAAGTGTTTTTGGAGGAATTTGTTCAGTTTGAACTTTTCCTGTAAGCTCCATTGCACCATTTAGTAATTTGTTGAAAAATTGATTTTTCTCGTCACTTTTTAGCAATATGTATTCTTTAGCCGTTTTTCCCGTGAGAATAACAGGAAGTTTTGAAAGTTGATTTTTAAACTTAGCAGGCTCGTTAGGGTGTGTTATCTTATCGCACGATACATAAACACAACGTTTGGTTTCGGCAATTTCTAGAATGTTTCTGATAGCAGAATTTGGAATAGTTTTGACTCTTTTACCTGAAATTGTAACCCATCCTGTCGGTGTGTAAGCGAATGCACCCTTGAATGTCGGGTTGCTTTTAATCGAATTTATGCTCATAATATCCTCCTCTGTTACAATAATAGTAGAATAAAAATAAAAAATTACAACTATTTTTTTAGAGAAGTTTATTTTTAAATTATGAAATTAAATCTTTGTAAGTGTCTAAATAATGCTTTGCGCTTGTTGTCCAGCTGTTATCTGTTTTCATAGCGTTTTTGATTAATTTTTTCCATTCTTTAGTATCTTTGAAAACATTAATTGCATAGTTTATTCCGTTAATCATGTTGTCAGCATCATAATCCCAGAACTTAAAACCGTTTGCGCCATCATAAGGATGTCCGATAACGCTGTCTTCTAGTCCGCCTGTTACTCTGACAATAGGAAGCGTACCGAATCTTTGAGCTATCATCTGACTTAATCCGCAAGGCTCAAATTTACTTGGCATCAAGAACATGTCGCAACCCGCGTAAACTTTATTTGCCATTTCGTGTGAAAATTTGGTGTATGCTCTTATATTTTTCGTTGTGTGAGAAAGGTGGTCAAAATGCGATTCAAGCCAAATATTTCCGGTTCCAACAATTATGAAATCGGCTTCAATTGATTGAAGTCTTTCATCTAATCCCCAGAAAAGGTCAAAACCTTTTTGGTCGGTAAGTCTTGAAACCATACCAATTAAAGGTCTTTCTGGATTGTATTCAAGCCCGAATTGCTCGCATAAAGCTTTTTTACATTCGGATTTTCCTGACAAACTCTTCTCATCAAAGTTTTTTGCAATAATTTTATCATTTTTTGGATTAAATTCATCAATATCAATGCCGTTTAATATTCCGATTAACTTGTATGAATTGTCCCTAAGCGTGCAATCGATATTGTATCCGCCTTCAGGAGTTTGTATTTCTTTTGCATACGTCGGTGAAACTGTAATAACTTTGTCTGAATAATTTATCCCGCCTCTCATCCAGTTAACGTGTCCAAAAAGCTCAACTCCTGCTGGATTCATAACTTCGTGTTTAGGGATTTGTGCAAAATCTAAAACATCATCATAGAACATTCCTTGGTGGAAAAGGTTGTGGATTGAAAAAACGGATTTTGTTTTTTTGAAAAATTCGTTATCTTTGTATGTTGTTTTTAGATAGACAGGAAGCATTCCTGTGTGCCAATCGTTTGCGTGTACAATGTCCGGTTTGAAATTAAGAAGTTGTGCATATTCCAACACCGCTCTTGAAAAGGCTATAAATCTTTCGTGGTTGTATCTTTCATCAATATTAAAAGGATAAACCATATCGAAACATCCAAAATATTTTGGGTTATCAATAAAAAAAACGTTTATTTTTGTATCAGGAAGAGTCGCTTTGTATAGTTCAAAGAAATTTTCGCTCCATCCGAAAGAGATTTTTAGACGGGAGTGTTCTAGGTGTTCCAGTTTGAATTTCTTTTTGTCAATGCAGCCGTAAAGTGGTGTAAAGATTGCAATTTCTGCATCTTTTTCAAGATATTTAGGCAAGCTTCCTACGACATCTGCCAATCCTCCGACTTTTGAAAATGGCTTAACTTCAGCTGATGCAAATAAAATTTTCACGACGTCTCTCCTATCTTAAATTTTAGTCCATATTTATTCTTTATAAACTTGGCATTTTCTATGCACAAATTAGCAGATTTGGTATCATTTTTCGCTTCAAAAATTTTGGCCAGTATAATTTTGAACAGCAGAAATAAGATATCTGAAGAGTTTGAATCTTTTTCCAGTTGTATAATTGCGTTTGTTGCAATCCCAAAAGCTACTTCGATTTCTCTCTGTTCAAATTTTAACACAGATATAAAATACCATGCAAGATATATGACAGTTTTTAATCCATTTTTAACAGATATGTCCAAAACGTTGTAGTAGATTGAAAGAGCTTTTTTGCTTTGGTTTATTGAAAAATAAGAAAGACCGATAAGCAAGTCACAAACAAGTTCAAATTGAGTCAATTTATGTTTTTTAGCATTGATTTTTGCTTTGTAGATATAATCTGCAAAAGCTTTACTGTCAGGCGAATTTTGAAAAGCTTGTATAAGGTTAAATATAACCTTTGAAAATTTATC
>JAEWYI010000083.1 GCA_023395735.1 Cyanobacteria bacterium OH_SFB_17 | reverse complement strand
AGCTTCTAAGCTACCAAGCGGCTAAACTTCCAAACCTCCAAACTTGTGTTATAATATAAAAGTTAATTAAGGCGACAACAAAATCAATAAACGTGAGGTTATAAAAATGATAGAAATGAGAGTAATGGGTATAGCTTTAGATACGAGAACTGGTTCTCCTATCGTTGTATTGCATGACAAGGAAAACAGGAAAGCTCTTCCGATATGGATAGGTTCCGCAGAGGCAAGTGCCATAATAAGAAAAATCGAAAACCTTGTAGTTGCTAGACCAATGACCCACGACTTAATAATAAATATGATAGAAAAAACAGGCTATACGCTTGATAGGGTGGAGATTAACGATGTTGAAAAAGAGACTTATTTTGCATCTTTAGTTTTGGCTGACAAAGAAGGCAAAGAGATTGAAGTTGACTCCAGACCGTCCGATGCGATTGCCGTTGCAATAAGGGTTGATGCGCCGATTTTTGTTTCTTCGACAGTACTTTCTAGCGGGGCTGTTTCAACAGATTCTGCAAGAGACGAAGAAGAATCAAAAGAGTTCAAAGACTTTATCCAAAGCGTAAAACCTTCTGATTTTGAAAAAATGCTTAAGGATCATCCTGAATCTGACCAGTAATGTTAGACTTTTAAAAAGACATTTGAGTCGATATTTGTTTCAAATATTCGGTTTGATTCAAACGGATTAAAGAATATTGGTTCGATTGATGCAGTATTTGTGTAGTTTTTTTTAAATATTTTAAAGCTTGTCAGTCCGACAATTACACTATCGTCATCAAAAAAGTTTTTTACCAAATTCATAGGGGTTTATTTCCTTTCTGTTTTAGATATAATAAATTTAAGGATTATTTATAAAAAAGCAAATTTTTAAATTTTTGCTTTTAAACAGATAAGGAGAATAATATGTCTGATAAAGTAACAAAAGAAATGAGCATTATTGATATTGTACAGCAATATCCTGAAAGCTTGGAAGTTTTTTCAAAATACGGAATGGGTTGCATCGGATGTGCGGCTGCTCGTTTTGAAAACCTTGAAGCTGGCGCAAAGGTTCACGGATTTGATCCTGACCAAATGGTTGCTGAAATTAACGCATTAATCGACTAATTTAAGATTGTATTTTCAGCTTAAACACAAAGAAATTTGTGCTTAAGCTGATTATTTACAGTTGACTATTCAACATACAATAGGAGGTTTATATGGAAATCTGGCAAGTTTTGATTGTCGCGGGGCTTCTTTTTTTAATAGTAGAAATTTTCACACCTATGTTTTTCTTCCTAAATTTTGCGCTCGCTTGTTTTATAACAGCAATTTTTGCGTTATTTTTCTTTGACTGGAATATTATTGTTCCGATTTTTGTAGTGTTTTCTGCGCTATTTTTGTTATTCTTAAGACCGCTTTTGATAAAGAAAAAAAACGGGGACAAAAAAACTGGATTAGAGGACAAGTATATTGGAAAAACTGCAAAAGTAGTTGAAACGATTACGGAAAGAAGCGGAACCATTTCTATTTATGATGAAAGATGGAACGCAATTAGCGAAAACGGTGAAGAAATTCCTGTTGGAAGCGAAGTAGTGATTATAAGAAACGAGAGTTTGGTATTTTTTGTAAAAAAACAAGATTATAAATAAGAAGGAGTAAAATTATGTTATTATTATGGATTTTAATCTTACTTGCGATTGTATATGTCGTAAAAGGGGTTGTAATTGTTCAACAAGCAGAAGTTGTCATCATTGAAAGACTTGGCAAATTTGAAAAAGTTTTACAATCGGGTTTAAATTTTATAATCCCAATTTTGGAAGCACCGCGTGGAATGATTTGGAAAGCGACTCAAAGAGGGCTGGATGGCCAAACATATTCTTATATAAAAGAAAGAACGAGAATCGATTTGAGAGAATCCGTTTACGATTTTCCTCAACAAAACGTTATCACAAAAGACAACGTTTCAATAAGAATCAATGCTCTTTTATATTTTCAAATAATCGATCCAAAAAGTGCAGTATATGAAATCCAAAATCTTCCTGATGCGATAGAAAAACTTACGCAAACTACATTAAGAAACCTTGTAGGTCAGCTTGATTTGGACGAAACCCTTGTTTCGCGTGACAAGATCAACCAAGAACTGAGAGCGATATTGGATGAAGCGACAAATAAATGGGGTGTAAAGGTCAACAGGGTTGAGCTCCAAGACATTATTCCTCCGACAGACATTCAACAAGCGATGGAAAAACAAATGAAGGCTGAACGTGACAAGCGTGCGGCAATTCTTGAAGCTGAAGGTCTAAAACAGGCAGCTATTTTAAAAGCGGAAGGGGACAAGCTTGCGCAAATTAACAGAGCAGAAGGGGACAAACAATCTGCTATTTTAAGAGCCGATGGGGATGCACAAGCAAGAGTAATCAACGCAACTGCTGAAGGGAACGCTATCAAAATAGTTGTGGATTCTATTGACGGAAAAGGTAAACCGGATCAATACCTTATTGCAATGAAATACCTTGACACTCTACAATCAATAACAGAAGGCCAAAACAACAAAATTGTTTATATGCCTTACGAAGCAACAGGGATTTTAAGCTCGGTTGACGGAATCAAAGAAATGTTCAAAGGTACAAAAGCTTAAATTTAAAATATCAAAAAAAGGGGCGATTTACAGTTTAGCTGCAAATCGCCCCTTTTTTTTTAAATTAATATTTGTAAATATTTTTCGCTTAAAAGCAAATTTTTTCATGTTGCATTTTTCTCACTATAGTAAAATAAAATTAATAAATTTATTAGAAGGTAATTATATGAATTTCGCAATCAAACCGGAAGAAAGCAAATTAATAAAATTTTTGTCATTGGCAAATGATAATACTATAGACTTTCCTCTATCTAAAAAAGATCTCCTTGAAGTAAAAAAAGCTTGCTATAATTTTTCAGAAAATAACAAGGTAAGAGAAGCATTTGAATATACAAATGATCCTAATGAATTTGTGCTAGCCGGTAAAAAATATAATAGGATGCCAAAAGCTTATGATGAAGTTTTTGCGGGAAAAATAAAATATTTTGTAAAAGGTTTTATGAATGAACCCATGCCTGTTGTGAAAGACGAAATAAAAGATTTGACAACCGAAATGAATGGGGCTCAATCCTTGACAGGTTTCGCTGTCGAGTTACTAGATTTTATTCACAAAGTTTGGAGTTCACCAGAGGTATCAAAATATCCTTATCCAAAGCTTGCATCAATAAAAATTGCGGATAATGCTTATTTTGTAACCTTATTTAAAAACGCGGAAAAAGCTCAAGACGACCTCATTGCAAGGACGGATTTCCCTCTTTCAAGTAACTATGGGGTTAACAATTTGTTAAAAAATGCTGAAAAACATGAAGTTGATTTTTATATTTAAAACAAATCAAGATTTTTAAACCTTTTATCCGTTTTAAACATTTTATAAACATCCAACACGCTTTTTTCTTTGTTTTTTGTTTCAAAAATTATATCAAAATCCAGATGATAATACTTTAGGAAAAAGTCAGCAAAGGCATCGGTATCGACAGATTCTGAATGACTTCCTGCACGTGCGTTTTCTTTTTGATTTGAGTAATGTATGTCAGGCAAACCTGATTTTTCATCCCAAGTCGAGAAAAATTTTTTCATAATAGACTCAACATCTTTATCTTTTGATTGACTTGTGTTTAAAACTTGGTGATGAAGATTATCAAAAACCAGAGGGATTCCTGTAGATTCGTTTATTTTTATCAAATCCCAAACGTTATAAATTTTATCATCATTTTCAAGCGTAAGCCTGTTTTTAAATTTTTGCGGCAAATCGTTATATGCCTTGATAAATCTTTTAATTGCCTCTGGCTTGTTTCCATAGGCTCCACCTGCGTGAAAAACTATTTTGTGAGTAGAATCAAGATTGAAAGAATCAAGAAATTTGACGTGCCACTCAAGCTCTTTTATAGAATTTTTAACTACTTCAGGGCTCAAAGAATTAAGATATACAATCGGGTTTGGGTGCATGTAAACCCGAATATCATTTTCTTTTATATATTTGCCTATTTTTTCAAATTCATCTTTGTATTCATCCCACCACTCAATCTTATTGACTGGATGAGAAGCAAAAGGAATTGTGTCAGAACTTATTCTAAAAAGCTTTATATTATTGTTTTTATTCCATTCCAAAACTTTTTTCAGACCTGACAAATTGAATTGAATAATTTCATGCAGCCTCTGCTCACTAGCACTGGCTAGCCTGCAAGTTTTGTTTACAGTTATACCGCTTGAAATATTTATGCACGCGTATCCGATTCGATGTTTCATTTTTCAGTTATAAAATCATCAAATACTTTTGTCAATTGAATACAAGAGTAAAATACATCAATTATAAAATATTAATTTTCTAGCTTACGTTTTTTTCTTCAAAATCTTTTCCGCCGACAATTTTCAAGTGGCGTTGTTCACCTTCGCCGACGCTTTGGCTCGCAAGATTATGTTGCTCTACCAACTCGTGTTGAAGCTTTCTTATTTTTTGATTTTGCGGGGTAAGTTCAATATGTTCTTCACCCTCTAAAATTTTTGCGATTGCAGCTTTCGCCTCATCCAACGCTCTTTCGGCCTCATCATAATACCCTTGAAGAGTTTCTGAAGTTTCTTGAATTCCCAAAGCCTCTTTCATAACTTTTTGAATTTGTGCCATTGAATTTGTTTTTACATAAAAAACTTGAATTCTGTAATCATTTGCAACGCTCAATATTTTTGCTCCGCCTTTTGCAAAGTTTTTATGAGCTATTACAATATCTGCATCTTCCACGTTTCTTGTGATTTCTGCATTCAAATCGAGTCTTTCAATAACTTTTTCAACAATACTTCTGGAAACTGCATAAATGTAGATTTTTTTGAAACCTTTTACTTCTTTTACATAATCTTTTCTGGAAAAACTGAACTTTAAGCTGTCTTGAACATGGGTTTGTACTGGCTGTATCATAGGTTTTTCTTCGACAACAACCGGCTTCATTTCTTCAAGCTTTGCTTCCTCTTTTATTTTTTCGTCATAATTTTGATCAACTTTTCTGATTTCCGTTCTGATTGGCCATCCTCTGAGAATATAATCAACCGCTTCTGAAGTATCTTTGTATACAGCAAGAGTGTTTCTGTCAATAATCTCTATCACAATATCGAAAGTAGGCTGTTTTTCACGTTCCAAAACTGTTTTCTGACTGCCTCTTCGCTTCGCTTCATCATCACCTAGAGTTACTGACTGGATTCCGCCGACCAAATCTGAAAGCGTAGGGTTTTTTATCAAGTTTTCTAAAGTGTTTCCGTGCGCTGTTGCAATCAACATTACACCACGCTCTGCAATTGTTCTCGCTGCCTGAGCTTCCTCTTCTGTTCCTATCTCATCAACTACAATGACTTCTGGCGTATGGTTTTCAACCGCCTCAATCATAATATCTTTTTGAAATTCTGGCTGCTTAACCTGCATTCTGCGCGCTTTTCCAATTGCCGGATGCGGATAATCCCCATCTCCTGCAATTTCATTTGAAGTATCGACAACAATAACCCTTTTGCCGATTTCATCAGCCATAAGCCTTGAAATCTCTCTTAGTTTTGTTGTTTTTCCAACTCCGGGACGACCAAGGAAAAGAATACTCTTACCTTTGCTTACATAATCCTTTATACATGAAATCGTCCCCGTAACAACTCTTCCAATTCTGCAAGTAAGACCAACAATTTTTCCTTGTCTGTTTCTTATTGCACTAATTCTGTGGAGTGTTCCGGGGATTCCTGAACGGTTATCTGAGGTGAAGTCTTGAACTCTCTGTGTGATATACAGCAAATCACTTTCATCTATAAGGACTGAGCCTAAACAATCAATTTTCCCTCCTGAATGTCGAACTTCCGGCAGCCTGCCGATATCTAAAACTATTTCTATTACATCTTCCATGTTGTCATAGTTTATGTGCTTTCGTACCTTATCAGGCAGAATTTCAATTAATCTGTCCAGATCACTGTGAAATTGCACTTTGTTCATATCTTGGCCCTTTCTTGCTGTATAACCAGGGAAACTTGTCTATCGCATATTCATCACCTTTTTTGGTAAGTACCTCTAGTCGTATTATACCACTTTTTTGAAGTTTTACCCACAAGACTCCTCCATATAAAGTATTAATCTTTACATATCTTTATAAAAACAAACAGGTTTAAATAGTGTCAGCATGACGATTTCAACAAATGTAAATTTTTTATAAGCGATTTGTAAAAAAGGTTATAATGTCTTTTTGAGAAATATTTGTTTACATTCTATTAATCTCTGACAAATAATTTTTTGTTTGCTTGTTTCATAAGTATGAAAATTCATTCAAATTATCAAAATCAACCCAATAGATACAATAATTATTGTAATTTTACCTCATCAATGAGAGTTACAAGAGCTAACGGTAATGTGACTAATCGGAATTGGACGACATTTTTCAGAGAAGATCTCGATTGGAATCGCTTTGCGGATAATCTTATTGATAGATTCAGAGCCGATAAAAAAGTAAATATTTATTGTCTTGCTTGTTCTGATGGCTCTGAGCCTTACACTCTAGCCATGCTTTTAATCTCAAAACTTGGTAAAAAAAATGCGGAGAAATTTTTCCCTATTATTGCTTCTGATAAAGATAAAATCATTCTAAAAAAACCTATTCAAGGGAAATTGAACGTAAGCGAACAAGATTTGTTAATGATTAATGGTTTTACACGTTCGCATTATTCTCAATTCATAACAAAGACAGGTCAAAAACGTCTGTGCCAAAACATTATGACCTATCCTGCCAAAATAAATAATATTCTAAAAGATTCTGTTGTTTTCAAAAATATTGATGCAAATGAGGCCTTAAATGAAATAAATAAAAATGAAAATAATGTTATTTTTGCAAGAAATTTTCTACAATATCTAAGCCCTCAAAACGAACAACAAAATTTTGTGAAATTATTGACAAATAAACTGAAAAATAAATCGCTATTTGCCGGCGGCGATTCTGATTATGATATTCTTCGCTCCTTTGATATGTTTAAATCTAAAATAAAGCAAACTGTAATTGAGAATTGTTATGAAAAAAATAATAGATAATTTATAATAAAAAAGCAAAGGCTAAGCCTTTGCTTTTTTATTATATGAGTTTTAAATTCCGATTTTTATGAACAACCTGAATAACCGCAACCAGGACAGATGAAGCACCCTTCTGCCATTTCAATGCTTGTTCCGCAATCAGGGCATTTGAATTTTTTGATTTCGCCTGTTGGGTTGTAATCTTCAGAAGATTCCTCCAATGCAGGTTTAATCTCAACTTCCGGCGATTTTTTTGTTTCAAGATTCATTGGTTGGAAAGTACGACTGTTATTTCTGTAAACAGTAATACCTTTCAAATTATTTTCAAAAGCCAACAAATAAGCCTTTTCGATGTCGTCTCTTGTTGCATGTTCTTCAAAGTTAACTGTTTTTGAGACAGCATTGTCAGTGTGAAGCTGGAATGCAGCCTGCATAAGAACGTGACTTTCTGGAGTAACATCATGAGCAGTTGCAAAAAGTTGTTTGATTTCATCAGAAACGCCTTCTACATGAGAAATTGTTCCGTCTACCGCAATTTGTTTCATCATAGCTTCAGAATAGAAACCTTTTTCTTTTGCATATTTTTCAAAAATCGGATTAACTTCAACCATTTCTGTTCCATCCATAATGTTTCTTAC
Source organism: Cyanobacteria bacterium OH_SFB_17 (assembly GCA_023395735.1). Lineage (GTDB taxonomy): Bacteria > Cyanobacteriota > Vampirovibrionia > Gastranaerophilales > Gastranaerophilaceae > JAEWYI01. The sequence goes on along the minus strand of JAEWYI010000083.1, from coordinate 6,724 downwards.
GAAAACTAGTCCGAACAAAGGTTCAACACCGCCTGAAGCTGCTGCTATCATTGAAATTGTTCCTGTTGGAGCAATACAGGTTGTAGTAGCGTTTCTTATTCCGAATTGTTTAATTTGATTGTCCAAATCAATCCACTGTTCATCAGAGATGATTCCGTGAGATTTTCCTTTGAATTTATTTGTCAAGAAATTTTGATTATCGTATACACTACCTTTGAAGTTGTTGAAAGAACCTCTTGATTTTGCAAGCTCGATTGACTCAACTTTTGAGTGGTAATCGATAAATTCCATTACCTGATAACCAAGCTCAAAACCTTCGTTTGAGTTATAAGAAATACCCAATTGCATAAGCATATCAGCCCAACCCATAACGCCAAGTCCGATTTTTCTGTTATTTTGAACCATTTCAGCAATTATTGGTAGAGGATAATTGTTAACTGTGATAACGTTATCCAAGAAATGAATTGAAGTTCTTGTAACTTGTGCAAGCTTGTCCCAATCTACTTCAAGCCCGTTTTCACCTTGTTTCAACATCAGACCTAGGTTGATTGAACCGAGGTTGCAAGCTTCGTATGCCAAAAGCGGAACTTCGCCGCAAGGGTTTGTTGATTCAATTTCGCCAATCAAAGGAGTTGGGTTATCAGCATTCATTTTGTCAATGAAAACGATTCCCGGCTCACCGTTTCTCCAAGCACCGTCAACAATCATATCAAAAACAGTTTTTGCGCTCATACGTCCTACTGCTTTTTTAGATTTTGGATGATAAAGATTATAATCTTCGCCTTTTTTGAAAGCTTCCATAAATTCGTCTGTAATTGCAACAGAGATATTGAAATTGTTTAATTTATTGTTATCGCTTTTGCAGTTTATAAAATCAATAATATCAGGGTGATCAACTCTCAAGATTCCCATGTTTGCACCACGTCTTGTACCACCTTGCTTAACAGCTTCTGTAGCTGCGTTAAAAACTTCCATAAACGAAACAGGACCTGATGAAACACCCATTGTAGAGCGAACTACATCATTTTTAGGTCTTAGTCTTGAAAAAGAGAACCCTGTTCCTCCACCACTTTTGTGGATAAGCGCTTGGTTTTTAATTGATTCAAAAATGCCTTCAAGAGAATCTTCGACAGGAAGAACAAAACAAGCAGAAAGCTGTCCGAGTTCACGACCAGCATTCATAAGTGTAGGCGAATTAGGCATAAAATAACGTTGAGTTATTGCATCATAGAATTTTTTAGTAAGTTCTTCGACATCTGCTTCGCTTTTGTTGTATTGCAATTCTGCTTTAGCAATACTGTTTGCGACTCTGTAGAACATATCTGCAGGACTTTCTGTGCAATTGCCGTCTTTATCTCTTTTTAGATACCTTTTTTCTAAAACTTTTATAGCATTTTCTGTTAAGTTCAACTTTTCACCCAATTCTAAACTCACTTTTCAACCTCCACTTTGTACCAGTTTTATAATTGTACAATAAATCAAGAAGGCATGGATGATTTTTTAAAAAAACTTTACGTCATGCCGTCAGGGACAAATAGTGCTTGACAAATTGTCCTGTATTAAATATTATAGAGAAACCAAGGAGACATGGCCAAGTGGTAAGGCAGGAGCCTGCAAAGCTCTTATCCCCAGTTCAAATCTGGGTGTCTCCTTTTTATTTAATTATAAAGCGGAGGGGTTATGAAAACAGGAAGAATTATATCAACGCTACCTGTTACAACAATTGACAATGTTTTGAACGAAACTAATTGTGCGCTTCCAAAACCAGCTGTAACTAGGATTTTTGAGACTACACCAAACGTTCCAAAAAAACTTGGGAAAGAAACAAACAAATGGTTTAAAGCCTTTGCTTTATGGAAAGATAATCATCGACTATAGTTAATGATATTACAGATGGGGGCAATTAGCTCAGGGCTAAAAGACAGATGTCGACAAAGTTAAATTGGGCTCTACCCCTGAAACAGAAAAATTGAATATTATTGGTGGGGGCGATTAGCTCAGGGGTAGAGCACTTGCTCGACACGCAAGGGGTCACTGGTTCAAATCCAGTATCGCCCACCATAAAAAAGAGAGTTCAGAGAGAACCCTCTTTTTTATTGCAATTTTTCTTAAACAGTAGGGCTTTTGGAGATCAGAACGGGGTGTTTGTTTTTTCACCCTCACCCATTTTTCTAATGTTCGTTCCTCACATTGAAAAATTGCCCCTCTCCCATCAAGGGAGAGGGGCAATTGAAACTTTTGCGGTCTTAACTAAATTCACCGTTATTTAAAAAATGCTTTTCTTGTCTACAATTAGTGCTATAATTAAATATAATTATATATTAAAATGGAGAATTTAAAATGAATTTGACACAAAATTACAGACAGACAGACAGACAGACAGACAGACAATTTTAGTAAGAAATTGGATTAAAATAAAACAAAAAATTGTAAAAGTTATTGATTTTTTCAAATCTTGTTTTTTTATCAAAAATGTATCTAAATCAAAAAAAGATAAATTATTTGACTCTAAAACAATTAACAACGCTAATGACAAAAAAGAAATTATAAGAAACCATGCTTATAAAGATATTTTCAAGACAAAAATTGGAAAACACACAAGAGGTTATGAAGCAGTATGCATTGATTTTCCTGGTTTAGTTGAAATAGGAGCCTTTTGCTCCATTGCCCCTGACTGTAAAATTGGTCTATCCCAACACAACACAAAAGGAATATCTACACATCATTTTCACGAAGATCGCTCTTTTCGAGATTTTGTTGATGATGATATGATTTTGAATAAAGTCCACACCAAAAGAAATCCTGATATTTTAATCGGCAATGACGTTTGGATAGGAGCAAATGTACTAATAATGCCTGGAGTAAAAATTGGTAATGGTGTTATTATAGGCGCAGGAGCAGTTGTTATAAAAGACATTCCGGATTATGCAATTGCTGTAGGAATTCCAGCCAAGGTTATTAAATACAGATTCAATGATCAGCAGATAAAACTTCTTAATGAAGTACAATGGTGGAATTGGGATGATGATTTTATAAAAGCCCATATTAATTTATTTAAAGATAATGAACTATTTTTTGAGCATGCTAAACAAATTTGTGCAAACAAAAAATAAATATCATCCATCTATAAAATTTTTTAAAGCTCCTTTCTCAACGATAACAAATTTAGTTTATTTTTGTACTATAATGACAAAAGAAATTCGTTTATTGATTTTATTTTTTAGTTTAAAAAAGGAGAGTGATATGAAAAAAACAAAATTTTTAGCTTTGGCTACTGCAATTTTATGCCTTTGCGCAAATAACGCCGTAATAGCAAAATCAGCCGATGAATTCAAAGTTGGGGTCGTTGATATTCAAAAAGTTATCGAAAATTCACCGAAAGCAAATGCGGTAAAAGTTGACAGAAAAAATAAAATAGAAAGTCTAGCAACCTTTGTGGAAAAAGCAAGAGCAGAAGTCGCAAAAGAATCCGACGCAAACAAGAAAAAAGCGCTAGAAGACAAATATAATAAAGAATTAAACACAAGAAAAAATATTCTGGATAAAGACTATGCAGATCAATTATCAGATTTAGACAAAGAAATTACCTCAATCGTAAAAACAAAATCAAAAAAAGAAGGCTATAGCCTAATATTAATCAAATCCAGCGTTTTAGACGGTGGAGAAGATATTACCTCTGAAATAATAAAAGAATTAAAATAAAATCTTCGGCTATATATTTGACTTTAAATAAGCAAAAAACAACGGCATAAAAAAGAAAAATCTTTGTAAATATGCCGTTGTTTTAATATTAACTATAAGCTAAATTCTTAGCAGTTTCCAGCTGTTCCCAAAACTTGCATTTTGTGTTTAACAAGTTCTTTTACAGCAGTTCTTCCAGGTCCAAGGTATTCTCTTGGGTCGAATTTAGAAGGTTCAGTCGCAAAGAATTCTCTGATTGTAGCTGTCAAAGCCAATCTCAAGTCTGTATCAATGTTGATTTTTGCAACACCGTTTTTAGAAGCGAATGCCAACATTTCTTCAGGAACACCTTGAGCGTTAGGCAATTGACCGCCGAATTGGTTGCATTTTGCAACTAAATCTTGAGGAACTGAAGAAGAACCGTGAAGAACGATTGGGAAATCGTATCCAACAGCTTCGTTAACCGCTTTTTTGATTTCAGCAAGTCTTTCGAAATCCAATTTTGCAGCGCCTGAAAATTTGTAAGCACCGTGTGAAGTTCCGATAGCGATAGCCAAAGAATCACATCCTGTTTCTTTAACAAATCTTGCAGCTTCTTCTGGATCTGTGTATGTAGCGTGTTTAGCATCAACTTTTACATCGTCTTCAACACCAGCTAATTTACCAAGTTCAGCTTCAACAGAAACTCCTCTTTCGTGAGCATATTCAACAACTTTTTTTGTTAAAGCAATATTTTCATCAAGCGGGAATCTTGAACCGTCTATCATAACAGAAGAGAATCCGCCATCAATACAATCTTTGCAAATTTCGAAATCTGCACCGTGGTCAAGGTGAAGAGCAATAGGTACTGTAGTTGTAGCTAAAGCAGCTTCTACTAATTTTACCAAATAAGTTTGGTTAGCATATTTTCTTGCACCTGCAGAAACTTGCAAGATGATTGGTGAACGAGTTTCTTCAGCTGCTTCTGCAATCGCTTGAAGCAATTCCATATTATTTACGTTGTACGCACCAATTGCATACTTGCCTTCCAAGGCTTTTTTGAACATTTCATTTGTTCCGACTAATTTTCTCTCACTCATATTGAGATCTCCTCTTTGTGTAACCATACAAGATAAACTTACAACAAAGAAAAGAAATTTACAAGATGTATAAGAATTAATGATTTTTAAGCCTTTTGGTCAAGTTTAGATTCATCATTTTTCTCTCTTAGACGAGGAGAGAGATATTTTTCTATTACCGTATTTTCAACAAAATGATCAATAGGTTTTGCCAAAAGCGCAAGGGAGATAAACCCACCGGCAATTTTCACTGTCGAAAGCTTAAGCGCTGTTTTGTTGATTTTTCCAAGCACACACTCTTTTACGGCAAAGCTGGTTTTATCAACAATATCACGGTTTTCCATGTTCTTTCTTAAGATTTTTCCGGCTTTTTTATACAACGCCCTGCTCAAATTTTTCGAATTCGCGTTGAAAGTTCCGTCAGCATCAATCGCTTGTTGCATAACAACCCTAGTGTCAACGAGTTCACTGACTTGTTTTTCAAGATATGGTTTTATTTTTTCTTCAAATTTTTCAGGTTTAATTCTGGAAAGATACTCAAATTCATTCTTACCACCGATAATTTTGTCCAAAGCTCTTTTGAAAATATTTGTTCTTTGTTTTCTTTGAACAAGTGTTTCAGTTTCGATTTTTATATCTTTATATATATTCTCTGTTAATTCATTTTTAATTTTTTTGATACCGACATGCTCTGACAAAACTTCCAATGATGCTTCAGAATTTTTCTCAAGAATACTATCAATCTCTTTTCTATAGTGTCTTAATCTATCTTGATTTATATCACGTTTTAACTCAGCAAGAATAGTCTCTTTTGCACGAACATCCATTTTGTCTTTAGAAAAAACAGAAGAAGCTCTGCTAACAACCCTTTGACCTAATATAACAGCACCTGTAGGCAGTAAAACACTTGCAAGGCCTTGGAAAACGGATTGCTGAATTGCTTTATTTCCACTAGGCTCTGAATAGTCACCTTTTTCACCTTTAGAATATTTATCGTAAATATCCGCTCCGAAATATAACAAAGCAGGAACCCAAGAAAGCTTAAATAAAGTCGGCCCGATTCCAGGAATTGGTGAAACAGCTGCACCTACTTCGTTTGTATATGCACATAACCTGAGGGGCGAGGTCATAAGAGGATCTTTTTTTGATGTTTGGTTTTCATTTTGTTGTGCGGCTTCTGCATTTCCAAAAGCTGGGGCAGATTGTTGTCGCAAGCTCAATCTTTTTTGGTTAAGATTTACTCCCGATTTTAAGGACACAGCCGCCATTGAAATTGGCTCATTCATGTTCTTTTTTCTCACTATATTAACTTATACACTACTTATACAAATTGGCTGAATTTCTGGTTTTGCTTGATTTTTCAGCTTTTGTTACAAAATTTAATCGTTTTTGAAAAAATATTCTAAATCTGTCGACAAATCCAGCTTTTTAGCATTTTTTCTAAATATTTTTGATTTGAAAATATTTCTTTTTGCCAGAAAATATTTTAAACTCACTGACAAAACTCCCAGTCCATATTTACAAGAACGGGAAAAGTTTATTGAAGAAGCTTCTTTGAAATATTTTGTCGGACATGAAACTTCGCCTATTTTATAATTGTTATAAAATAGCAACGCCAAAATTTCGTTGTCAAAAATAAAATCATCGTCACAATCAGCAAGAGGAAGCTTTTCTAAAACATCTTTGCTAAAACCTCTAAAACCAGTATGATATTCGCTTAGTTTTTCTCCTAAAAAGAAGTTTTCGAAATTTGTAAGAAATTTATTTGCAAGGAATTTATAAAAAGGCATCCCTCCTTTTAAAGCAGAGTTTCCAAGCATACGCGAAGCCATTACAGCGTCATACTCACCGAATGCAATCATTGAAACAATCGCAGGAATGAGCTTTGGAGTGTATTGATAATCAGGATGAAGCATTACAACTATATCGGCGTCGGCTTTCAATGCTGCCTTGTAACAAGACTTTTGGTTGCCGCCGTAGCCTTT
>JAEWYI010000036.1 GCA_023395735.1 Cyanobacteria bacterium OH_SFB_17 | reverse complement strand
TTTCAAAAGGAGTCATCAGGTTTTTTATTTGGTTAAAAGATAGTTCAAACTTCTCTTTTTTTAATTCTTGTCTCACGTTTGCCTGATACGCCCAGTCGTCCAAAAATCTTGTTGCCTGAAGAGTTTTAAATGCAAAATCATCATATTCTTTTGCCAAAAATTTAACCACTCCTGCACAAATCAAACTTCCAAGCGTGTTTGCGCTAGTGTTCCATGCGCTGTATCCGTAAAAGTTTTTTACCAAATCGGATTTCATAAGCGTTTTTACAAAATTGTTATCTGCTCCGTTCGCAAATCTTACATCAGCAATCATAAAAGGTTTTTGGGGTATTTTAAAATTTCCTTCAAAAGGTTTTGTCTCAATTTCCATAACAATTTCGCCCTGATGATGCTCAAAATTGTTTACAACAAGACTTATGTCTTCATTTTCTGTTGCAACCTCGCATTTTGCAAGTTCTATTTGAGAATATACGCTTTGTTCAATCGAAATATCTTCATAATTGGAGATAAGATTTTTTTCATTCGGCGCCAAAAATTTCGTAGAAATTTTTGGCGCCGAAATGTTTTCTTCAACCGTTTTAAATTCAACAATTGCTCTGGAGAGAAGCGCAATAGGAATTTCATCCGCACCGGTTTTTACAAGCGCATTAACTTTTTTTGACTCGATTTCTCTTTTTAAAATATTTGCTTCAAGCACATTAAGCCCAAATTCGGCACAATCGTCTTTTGAAAAAACAAGTGTTGACAAAATGCCTTCTTGTAACCATTTCAGATATTCTTGGTTGACTGAAAAATTTCTTTGTCTTGTAGAAAGATAATCGCTTAAAATTTCTTGAGGAATTTCAGAATTATCTTCTGCATTTTTGTGGAAATTGTATGAATATTGGAATATTTTTTTGCCGTAATCTTTCCAGTATTCTTTTTCTTCTTCGTTAACGTTGTTATTTGAAATTCGCATTATGCTAGAGCATGCGTAAACTTTTTTTGCTTTTTTTAAGATTTTTTTAAGTTTATCCAGTCTGGTTATAATATTTTCAAAAGAATCCGAACCTCTTCTTGATGGCACAAGTCCACCGTAGGCAATTGTGTCAAGTGACAGAATTATAGCATCCATTTTTTCTAATGATTCAAGCCAGTTTAGGATTGAATTAATATCAGCTGGTTTTTTCAAATCTCCCAAAAATTTTTTTTCAGGCAAAAATAATTCCAAATCTTTGTCAATTGCACAGATTTGTTTTATCAAATCATAGCACACAGGTCGATTGTCTATCGGAATTATTGCTATCTTCATAAACTAACTTTCTGTTTTATCAAGAAACTGATTTATCGCTTCTTTCAAATCTTTTGGAGCTTGCAAAGTATCTGAAAAGTTGAAATTGTCAAATTTGGAATTGTTTTTTTTGACAAATTTTTGGTAAAATTTTAAGCCTAAAAAAATCGCCAAAGCTGATGCCACAACTCCAAACATTGCTCCAAAAAATTTAAAAAGCATAGATGAAGAGTTTATGCCTGCTGCAAAGCAGGCATTTTGAGAAAATAAAATTGAAACAATGAAACTAAGCTTCGCTAACCTCTTCATTATTTGTCTCCTCTTTTTTAGCCGCAGGCTTTTTAGCAGTATTTCTGTTCGGCCTTCTTCCGCGTTTTTTCGGTTTTTCTTCAGTTGAGTCTGCAGTTTGTTCAGCAGGCGCAGCTTGCACTTCAACAGGTGTTGCAATTTCTTGCGAAGGTTGTTGTTGAGGTTGAATTTGCGGCTGTTGCGGCTGAGGTCTCGGTTGAGTTTGCGCTTCTTGTGGCTGAACAGGAGTCTGTGTTGTAATTTCAACTGGAGCTGCATTGAAAGTTTCAGGCTGAATATTTTTTGATTCCTGATCTATTGGCTGCATTTCAGTTTGTTGCATATTTTGTTCAGGATTTCTATTTTTGTTCTTGTTGAACTTGTTTCTTTTATTTTTATTTCTGTTATCACGCGTGTTTTGATTTTCACTTTGAATTTCTGAGTCTTCCAGATTATTTTTCTTGAAATTGCCGATAGGAAGTTTTGATTTTGCAGCTTTTACTCTAAATTCGCCTTCTGCAAGAGGAGTTGCGAATTTAAAATCTTCCATTGTGTAGCCGTTACCTTGGCAGTGCGGGCATCTTTTTGTGAAAATTTCAGATATGCTTTGGCCTTGTCTGTGTCTGGTTAATTCAACCAAACCTAAATCAGAAAGTTGGCCGATTTGCGGTTTAGATTTGTCAGGCTCAAGCGCAAGTTCAAATTCTTCAAGAATAGCAAGCTTATCAAGTCTAGAGTTCATATCAATGAAGTCTACGATAATCATACCGCCGATGTTTCTTAATCTTAACTGTCTTGCAATCTCTTGGACTGCTTCTTTGTTTGTTTTCAAAATAGTCTCGTCTTGTGTTGCCGAGCTTGTAAACTTTCCGCTGTTAACGTCAATTACAGTTAAGGCTTCTGTCGTTTGGATATAAAGATATCCGCCGGATGGCATATTTACTTTTGTTTGAAGCGCAGCTTTAATTTCTTTGTGAACATCAGTTGCGACCAACAATGGCTCTGTACCTTTGTATAAAGTTACATCGATATTTCTGTTCATGTGCCAGTTTTGCAAGAGTTGTTGAACTCTGTTTAGTGCAAAAGCTGTGTCAACTATGATTTCAGAAACATCGTCAGTGCAAGCTTCTCTTAAGACTCTGTAAAGCAAGTCTTGGTCTCTTGAAATCAAGCTTGGCGGAGTTAGAGCATCTGCGCTTGTTACGATGTTGTTCCATTTTTCGAGTAAAATTTCCAAATCTTCTTGGATATCTGCTTCTGATTGTCCTTCAGCTTCTGTTCTTACAATAACGCCTACTCCTACAGGTTTAAGCAAGCTTACAACTGATTTTAATCTGGCTTTTTCTTTGTTGTTTTCGATTTTTCTGCTTACATTAATTCCTGTTTCATTTGGAATTAAGACCAAAAATCTTCCAGGAAGGCTTATTTCGGTCGTAACTCTAGGCCCTTTGTGCCCTGTAGGTTCTTTGACAACCTGCACTACTAATTTTTGTTTAGGAGAAAGTTTGTCTTTTAATGCCCCTTTACCAACAACATCTTGAGCGTGTAAAAATCCCATTTTATCTACTCCTACATTTACAAATGCAGCTTCGATGCTTGGTAATATGTTTTCTACAGTTGCAAGGTAAATGTCACCAAGCAGGACTTCGCCTCTTGTAACGAAAAATTCGCTGACTTTTTTACCTTCCATGACCGCTGCAATATTATCACGCTCCGCGATAACAATTCTTTTACCTGTTTTTTCCATAAAATCCTTTCTTAGCGTCAATGCGCTTGTGCAAACTTTTTAGCACACAAAATCTTGTATTAAATTTATATTTCTTTGACATTTTCGTCGAAAAATCTTACACGCTTAATGTCAAATAACATGTTCGGCTCAATAATTTTCATCAAATCATCTGCTCGAACTGCAGGGATTTCACTACCCTGTCCGGTTTTTAAAACTATTTTCAAACAGTTTTCTTCAAGATAAAATGATTTTATCGAAGTTTTTATGTTTGTTGTTTTTAAAAATCCTTTTTTGTTTTTCTTCGTCAGTAAAATTTCGTCAGAAGATAAAACCTTGTTCATATTATACACTAAATCCGAAAATTTGTGAATAGTGTCAGAAAAAAGTTTTATTTCATACTCAGCCCATTGAACAGTATTGTCAATGGCTTTTGTAGATTTATCGATTTTTTTTATATTTAAGATTTCGCAACCCAGAGGTATGACTTTTTCCAACTTTAGTTGTATTGCTTTTGTTTCCTGATTTTTGTCGGGGTTGAAATTTTCGCTTAAATCTGGTATAATAATATTGTTGTTGATACTTCCTGTTTTTGTATTTGCAGGTTCGGTGTCAACAACTTTTTTATTTAGGTTTATGTTGTAGTAATAATATCCGTTTGAAGTTAGTGCAATTGTAATAAAACATTCTGCTAGGTTGTCTTTCGATATTTTAATTTTTGATTTAATCCAACGAAAGCCTTTTATGTCATCATCTCTTTTTTTATTTAGATCACAAAGTAATCCAATTTCTCCACAAGAAATTATTTCTTCAATTTTTTCAAATAGTTTTAATTTTTCAATGTCGGCACTTGATGAAAGTGTTTTCTTGAGCCCTTTTTTGCTGAATTTTATTTCTCCAATATCACTTTTTATAGTGCATCCTTGAAGGCTTTGTTGGTAGAATTTTCTAAAAGCTTTTCGTGAAGTTTTTTCATTTTCATTGCTGCTGTCTTCTTTTTGTGATTTTTCAAGTGAAGGAGGAGCTGAAAGTTCTATATCCACTAATTCACAGTCGCTTTCGACAAACAAAGGCAGGGCAACTCCCATCGACACTTTCATTGAAGGGTTAAATCCTTGCGAAAAAGCAACATTAAGTCCTGAGCGAGCGAGTGCTTTGAAGAAAGTATTTTGCCAGTCAAGATGTGAAAAATATCTCAACAAGCCTTTTTTCGTAAGTTCGATTCTGTATTTTGAAGTTGGGATGGGTTGTTGTCCGTCCTGTTGTATAGTTTTATCTTCTTCTTCCAGAGTTGTTGTTGAAGCTTGTTTGTATGGTTTGTCCATAATTTTTTTAACTTTAAAATTTTTGCAAACTCCGCAATTTACGCAACCTGTCTCACAAGAAGGTTTAGTAATATTTTTCATTGCATCTTTGTATTCTTCTACAAGCCAATTTTTTTCAACCCCAATATCAATAAAATCCCAAGGCAAAATCTCATCCAGCGAAAACTCTTTTTCTGCAAGTTTTTCAAGCGAAAGGCCAACTTCTTCTGCTGTTTCTCTCCAAACGTTTTTGTCAAAATATTCGCCCCAAGCATCAAGGTAACAGCCCTTTTTCCACAAGGCTTCAATGTAATTACAAGTGTTTTCGTCTCCTCTTGTTAAAACAGATTCAATTTGAGACACAAATTTTTCGTGATAATTTATTTTTAATCCTTTGATATGTTTTGTTTTATCTTTAAGGTAATGAATTCTTTTTGTTATTTCATCTAGATTCATCTGAGGAGCCCACTGGAAAGGCGTAAATGGCTTGGGTACAAAAATTGAAAGCGTGCAGGTTACATCAAGCGAGTGCTTCAAGCCGTTTAATTTTTTTATGTATCTGGTTTTGTTCCTAATTGTTTCAAGCAAATTCGCCATTTCGTCCAAGTCATCGTAAGTTTCAGTCGGAAGTCCGACAATGAAATAAAATTTAATTCTGGACCATCCGTTTTCGTATAAAGTTACTGCGGCATTTATAATCTGCTCTTCTGAAATGTTTTTTCTAATAACATCTCTTAGCCTTTGGCTTCCTGCTTCAGGTGCAAGCGTCATTGTTGATTTTCTAACGCTTTGGACAAGATTTGCAAGCTCAAGGTTGAATCCGTCAATCCTTTGACTAGGAAGTGAAACTGAAACCTTTTTTTTGTTAAAATCGACTGCAAGCTCTTTTATGACTTCTTTTATGTTTGAATAGTCGTTAGAAGATAGTGACAGAAGTGAATATTCGTCATAACCTGTGTTTTGGACAAGTTCTTTGGCAATTTTTATTATATCTTCAGCTGTTCTTTCTCTTACAGGCAAATTTACGTGACCCGGTTGGCAGAAACGGCACATTCTTCCGCACCCCCGTCTTATCTCAACAGTGGCTCTATCGTGCACTGAGGAAGAAAAAGGTATCGGGTATGCTTTTAGCGCATTTTCATAATTTATATTCGCAATTCTTTTTTTAATTTTTTTTGCATCTTTATTTCTGAATTTGTCCGCCGGATGAAATTTTGGAGCCCAAATTCCTTCAAGTTTAGAAAGTTCTTTAATTTTTTCTTCGCGCGAAAGCGCTTGCGCTTTCGCGCGTTTCATTACCTCGCAAACTTCAAGAATCAAATCTTCTCCATCACCGATTAAGAAGGCATCTACAAAATTTGACAAAGGTAGAGGATTGTATGCACATGGCCCTCCGGCAAGCACAATCGGGTCTTTTTCTTCGCGTTCATCGGTGCGTGGGGAAATTCCTGCCATATCAAGCATTGCTAAAACTGTCGGATATGAAAGTTCGTATTGAAGCGAAAACCCAAGCATATCAAAGTCTTTAAGCGGTTTTTTACTCTCCAAAGAGTAAAAAACCGCTTTTCTGTCAATCAATTCCTTTTTAAAATCAGAATCGGGCGCATAAACCCTATCCGCCATAAAATCTTTGTTATCATTGACAATTCCGTATAAAACTCTCTGCCCAAGATTGCTTATTCCTATCTCGTATTTGTCAGGAAAGACAAATGCCAATGTAACTTTTGCATCATCAAAATTTTTATTGCGCGACAAAAATTCGCCGCCAACATATTGATATGGTTTATTGCAGTTATATAAAAGTTCGTGGTATTCTTCAAAAAAATTGTTCATGTTTTGTTATTCAAGTGAAAAGTTTTGCACTTTAGGCTAAATCTTCCGGAAAGTATTTATCAATCTCTATTATTGTACCATTTAAAGTATTATTTTCAAATGCTTTAATGAATTTAAAAAGATGTGAATTTGGAACATCGTAATTGTACAAAAAAGTTTCTCCGTTTAGGACTCTCATTACTCTTACTATGTAGTGACATTTTTGGGCATATTTTTCAAGTTTTTCAGCGTTAAAATGCTTGCCGTTATTATCTTTGTTGAGTTTTACATAATTAAATCCTGCAAAAAATTTAATTTTGTCTTCAGCCTCCAAAGATAACGAATTTCTATTTTTTGAAAATATATTTATAACTTTTTTATTAATTTCGTCTGTCATATAACAATTAAACAATATTTTAAATAAAAAGTCTAAATGTAACAAAAAAATAAATATTATTTATTGATTTGTTTTCTGGCTTTTTCTATTATTTGCTGAACTTCTCTTTCAAATCTGTTTTTATTGAGATTAATGTATGGTTTTTTGTACCAATTTGCATTGTTTAATTGTTGAGAAAATTTTACTCTTGCTCGAAATGCAATGTTTTCCATCGCGTAAACACTGGCAATGGAGTGATTATTTTTGTAAAAAAGATTAATATCGTCTATTCTTCTTTTGCAAAGTGCTGTGCTAACTTTTCCTTTATTGAATGTTACAAAATTAAAATTCGCGGCAGCTTGTTTTAATTGACCTTCTTTGATTTGTTTTATTAGTTTAGTTTCTTTTAGCCCTTCTATGCCAACGTTAAAAGCTAAATCAGACAGAGCTTCGTGCTGATGCGGTTTTAATTTGGTATCGCCTATTAACTCTTTAATTCCTTTTTTTACAATTAACAAATCTTGTGCGAGAAGTTGGTATATTTGAGACTCTGATAATTCGTTTTTCCCAAATTTGTATTTTGAATCTGCACTTATATTGTGCCCTATTCCAACAGTTTTTTTGCCTGCAATATCTTTATAAGGCTTTGTTTTAAAGCCTTCGTGAGCGATTAATATATCAATAAATTCTTGGCTGTATCCTGTTAATCTTGTTACATCTTCTTTTGTTTTGACGTCTTGTAATCTTATTGGAGGTTTTGAGGTTTTGAAAAAAGGCTCAGGCGCAAAATCATACTTTTTAATCCCGTTGGTGCAAGCTTTTTGCTCCAATGGAAAGATGTATTTTTTGTCTTTTACTCCTGAAACGCCCATTAAAAATCCTCATATCCTATATTTTATTTAAGTTTTTTTAATCGAAAATATTAACAAAATTCCTAAATAGCTTTACAAAACGTTAAGAAATAGCCAAGAGCGTTTATATGGTATAAAATATATTATGTAATATATAAACGATTTTAACGGGGAATAAAATGCTGCCTATTATAACAGAAGACCATTCTTCACTTGCATTTGCGGAAATCTTTCAAGATGTCCAAAGTTGGCGTAAAAAAATGATACATTATATGAAAGAAGAAAACCCTGAAATTAACACAGCTATAATTGAAGCTGCCAACAATACAGAGCTTGATCCAAAAGCCGTTGCTCTAGGCGCTTATATGACTTATGTTTTGCTGGAAATGGCTATGAAAGATGAAGATGCCGGCTTGGGCGCAGACGAATAGAAAAATCAATCTTTATACAAATTTGTCTTTTTTAAAAAAAAAGTTATACTATAAATATAGTAGTTTTAAGATGAGCACTGATTGATTTAGAAATAGTATGCGGGAGAGTTTTATGAAGAGAACAAAAATATCTTGGGTTTTAGCAGCATTGGTGGTAGGAATAAATTTTTCTCCCGTTTCTGCAATAACAATAGATGCACCACCGATGGCATCAGGACAAATGAAAATTAAGGATAATAGGTCAAAAACATTGTTGGATTCAAGTGTAAATCCACTTTATCCTAAAAAATACACACTTGAATATTTGAAAAAAATTAAACCAGAATATGATTGCGCAAGCAAAAGCGAAATTTTTTATGTGGCTCTTGATATGTTAAAAGGTACAAGTGGTGAGTATTCAAAGAATGCAATTCTTGGGAACAATCTTACGCAAAAACCTATAAAAATTGAGTTTAAAAATCTTGGACAAATAAATGAAAAATATTCGAGCTATGATGCGTTGGGCTGGAAAAGAGGATCACGTTTGTATATTTATATAAATGAGCGTCATTCTAATTCGCCTGCAATAGCGTTGGCTGCATTATTATCACATGAAGCTTTGCATCAAGATGAGTTTAATTCTCTGGCCGAAGAAACTTACGCGTGGACAATGGAGGCTGCTGTTTGGAGCGAATTGCTTGAACTCCATCCTGATTATGAACTTCCTATAGATTCTTTGGTTCAAAGGGAAAATACGCTTAAAAAAATATTCGAAAAAGGTAATTACACAAATCGATATATTAAAAAGACAGTGTATTCAAATTCAGCATATCAAAATTTGCCTGAGTCTTCTCCGGGATTCGAGTCTTTATAAATATAGGTTGGTAAGGTATATTGCAGACTATTGAAAAAAAGTTCTGATTGTTATTAAATTGTTTTAGAAGAGAAATGAGTGTCAGAATGAAAAAACAAGTTTTAATATTTATCTTACTGGTTGGTTTACTGGTTATTTTTAATAGAATATTGATGACGGAATTTAGCGATAATTCTGTTATGATTGATACGAAAGAATTGGTTAACAAAAACAAGGTTTCGTCTCAAAAACTTTTTGATAAAACTTGGCGAATAATTCAGAAAAATTATTACGATTCGACTTTAAACGGGCAAGAGTGGTCAAAGTGGAAAAACCACTACAAAGATAAAATCAAGACTGATGATGATGCCGAAGTGGCAATAAATACAATGCTTGAAAGTCTTGATGATCCGTATTCCAGATTTTTAGACAAAAAACAATATTCTGATCAAAACACTTCAATAGATTCAAAAATCACAGGAATTGGAGTGAATATAGCTACGATTTCCGGAAAAACCCATGTAGTAAGTGTTATAGAAGATACTCCTGCGTTCAAATCAGGACTAAAGCAAGGTGATATCATTACAAAAGTCAACGGAAAAGATATTTCAGGCATGAAATCTTCAGAAGTCGCAGATATTGTCAGAGGGCCTGAAAATACCGCAGTAATGCTTACTATTTTGCGTGAAAAAAAGATAATCAAAAAAAGCATTATCAGAAAAGAAATAAAAATAAAAACAGTAAAAAGCAGCGTTGACAAAAACATTGGTTATATTCAAATCTTGAGTTTTATCGGTTCAACTACCCCTCAGGAATTTGTTGATGCGCTTGAGAAAACAGATAAAACAAAAGGTTTGATTATAGATCTTCGCGGAAATACCGGCGGTCTTTTGCCAAACGCTGTTTTCATTGCAAACCTTTTTATTGATAACGGAAATATTGTAAGTATTGTCGGCAGAAACGGCTATAAAAGAAATATTTATGCGCAAGAATCCGATTTTACGGTTGACAAACCGATGTTAATCCTTGTTGACGGAGCAAGTGCGAGCGCAAGTGAAATTCTTTCAGGTGCTTTGCAGGATTATCACAAAGCTAAATTAATCGGAACAAAAACTTTTGGCAAAGGCATGGTTCAAAAAATTATTCCTATGCCAAATGAAACCGGGCTTAACCTAACAATAGCAAAGTATTTAACCCCTGCAGGACATGACATTAATAAAAAAGGAATTTTGCCTGATTACAATGTAGATATTAGCAAAAAAGACTTTTTAGCGAGAAATGACGTTCAGCTTGCAAAAGCAAAAACTATTTTGGCTGATATGATTGATAAAAAATAAATTAATTTCCCTCAAAAGCACTAAAATCAAGATTTATTTTGTATTAAAATTATTATTTGAAATTTTGTTACAAATGTGGTAAAATATTAAAGTAAATAGCTGCATATGTCGTTAATGTATCCATAGTAAAAGTGTATGAATGAGGAAAGATTTTGAGTACTAATTATCTTAATATGTCCATGGTTTCTGATTTAGAACAGATATTGCTGACAAACACGTCAGGGAAAAAACATACTATTTTGGCGGTGGACGATGAGCAAAACAATCTGGCTTTGCTCAACCGAACCTTAAGAAGTCAATATAATATTCTGCTGGCTTCAAGCGGAAAAGAAGCGCTTCAGATTGTTGAAGAAAAAGGAAGCGAAATCTCTTTGATTGTTTCAGATCAAAAGATGCCGGCGATGGAAGGAACGGAATTTTTTAAAAGAATTTCAGAAAAATATCCAGACATTGTAAAAGTCCTTTTGACAGGACATTCGAATGTTGATATTTTAGTCGAAGCGATAAATGAGTGTCATTTATTTCAATATATTTTAAAACCGTTTGAGCCTGAACAGTTGTGTGTTGTGGTCGAAAACGGGATTAAAAAATTTGAGCTTTCAACGTCCAAAACCCAAATCTTAAAGGATTTGTCTGAGCTTTTTTATAAAACTATCAAATCTATCGCACATGCGCTCGATGCAAAAGATCAGTATACTCACGGTCATTCAATGCGTGTGACTTTGTATTCTCTCGCATTGGCAAAAAAGATGAATCTCAGTGATGAACTTTTAGAGGAAATTGAAACTACAGGGCTTTTGCATGATATCGGAAAGATTGCAATCCCAGAAAAAATTCTTTTAAAACCCGGAAAACTTACCGATGAAGAATACGAAGTAATCAAAACTCACCCAGAGCTTGGCGAGAGATTGGTTGCAAGTATTGAAAAATTAAGGTTGATTTCAAACTGGTTGAAATCTCATCATGAAAGATACGACGGGAAAGGTTATCCAGATGGGCTAAAAGGTGAAGAAATCCCTATTTCATCCAGAATTATAGCAATAGCTGATACTTATGATGCGATGACTTCTAATAGAGCTTACAGGGCTGCCCTTTCCCATGAGGTCGCAATAGCTGAAATACAAAAATGTTCAGGCAGCCAATTTGACCCGAAACTCGCCGAAATTTTTGTCAACATAAAAGATGAAATAGAGCTGATAAAAATGGATCCTGAGGCTTGCTATCCAAGATACAGTTATTTAGACAAATTGATGAACTAAAGGTCGTTTATTATTTCACCATAATCATTTGGAGCTGTTTTGAAAGGGACATATATTTTTTGCTTAGGCAAATTTCCTTTTTCAACTATAGGTTCAAGCGGTGGAAACATTTCTTGTTGATTTTTTTGTTTTTTATCGGAAACAGTTATTATATTTTTATCAGGAGCCAAAATAGCAGGCGGAATAATCTTTGCCTGTACGGTTGAAGCGACTACTGGAGCAAGAAAATACATTGAGTATGATTTAATTTTTTCCAATTGCTGGGTTGCAGGGGCAAAGCTTTGAGCGATAATTCTGTTTTCAAACGCCCCGATTTTTTTGTAATAAGTTGACTGCCAAACGATTTCTTCTTTGTTAACATCAATCAAAGAAACATAAGTCGACATTTTGTAAGTCGGGTTTATGACAGTAGCACCGGGAATGTTTAAAAAATCCCATAGTGTTCTTTGCATAAAATAATTTTGGGTGTCGGTTTGACTTGAGATAATAAGAATTTTATCCGTATCAAAACAGTTTGCGATAGCTTTAAAATCAACGAAAGGAATGTTATAGTTGTATTTGTATTCTTTCATTGCATTTTTTGTTAAAATTGCAAGTTTAGTGTTTTTTCTAAGCGCGTCTCTGACTTCCGTCATACTCACTGTTTGGATTAATCCGTGTTTTTTAAACTCGTTTATCGTGTCTGTTGCAAACATTGTGGATGAATCAGGAAAAATCAAATAATTTGTGCTGTCAAATTGAATATTATCAGGCAACACCAATATTTTGTAATCCTCAGCAAAAGAGCTTTGCGCGACAAAAAGCACAAAGATAAAAGCTAAAAAGAATCTCCAAAGTCTATTCATAATCACATTATATAATACTTTGCGCAATTGTCCAATTTTTTACATATTGTATAAAATATTTGTCCTACCCGACATAAAGGTTCAAATCGTCTTGAGTATGAAGTTCAGTTGTTGAAATTAAAATTTTTGTTTCATCAAGTTTTATCCCGCCTGCGATGCCTTTTTGTTTCAAGTCGTTTAAAAATTCATTTGCATTTTCGACTTCGATTACAAATTCGGAATAAAAATCGTTGTTTAATGTCTTGACCCCTTTTTCTGCAAGCATTTTAGATAAATCATGCGCATTTTTAGAAGAAATTAATCCGACTTGTCTGAATCCTTCTTCTCCCATTAACGAAAGATATAATGTAGCACAAAGAGCAATCAATGCTTGGTTTGAGCAAATATTGCTGGTTGCTTTTTCACGTTTAATATGTTGTTCTCTTGTTTGGATTGTAAGTGTAAATGCTGTATTCCCATCTTTATCCAGAGTTTTTCCGGCAATTCTTCCTGGCAATTGTCTCATGAATTTTTCTTTGCAAGCCATAAACCCTGCATGCGGGCCGCCAAAAGACATAGGAATCCCAAGCGGTTGTATATCTCCGATTACAATATCCGCGCCATATTCCAAAGGTGCTTTTAAAATAGAAAGCGAGGAAACATCAACACAAATTGCCAAAAGAGTTTTTGTTTCTTCCAAAACTGATTTGAGATTAATATCTTCAATTGTTCCGAAGAAATTTGGATTTTGAGCTAAAATGCAAGCGTATTCACCTGTTTTTAGTCGGGCTTCTATATTGAAGTCGGTTTTAAATTCTTTTACAGGGAAATATTCAATTTCTATTGAGTTTGCCCACGCGTAGGTTTCAATTACTTTTTTGTATTCGGGATTCAATGCCTCAGAAACAAGCACTTTTTCTCTTTTGCTGATTCTAACAGCCATTAAAATTGCTTCTGCGCATGCCGTTGCGCCATCATATACAGATGCGTTTGATACATCCATCCCTGTAAGATTGCAGATAAGAGATTGAAATTCGTACATAATCTGCAGAGTCCCTTGTGAGATTTCCGGTTGATAAGGCGTGTAAGCCGTTAGAAATTCAAATCTCTGGGCAACTTGAGAAATAGCTGCAGGGATAAAATGGTTGTAAACGCCTGCTCCGACAAAGCTAATCAAATCATTTTTATTTTTTTTAGAAATTGATTTTATTTCTCTTTGAACTTGCATTTCGCTGAGTGCGTCAGGGAGATTTAGCGAAGACATCTTTGCTTTTTGCGGAATTTCTTTAAATAATTCGTCAATTGATTTCATTGAGATGCTTTTAAGCATTTCTTGTCTTGTCTCTTCGTCATGCGCTAAAAAATTGTTCATTATTAATCACTTTCTTTAAATTTTATTCTACATCTTTTATGATAGTTTTAATCAATTTTTCTAAATGTTTTAAATCTTGTTTTGCCGTATTCCATACAATTTTGGGGTCAATGCCAAAATAAACGTGGGCTACTGTGTTTCTGAATCCTATAATTTCGCGCCAAGGAACTAGAGGAAATTTTGCTCTAATTTCATCAGGGATGTTTTTTAAAGCTTCGTTTCATAAATAAATAACCTCGTCTAAAATATATTTTTTTAATGCAGGTTTTATCCCCTCTTTGATTACTAAATCAACTTTAATTTTTAATAAATCTGATAAAAAATCTTTTAAAGAATTAAATTTTATTAATCCTACATTGTGGTTTTGTTTTAAAGAAATTAAAATATCCAAATCACTATCTTCATTTTCTTCGCCACGAACATAAGAACCAAAAATGCCAATTTCAGAGACGCTGAAGTCTTTTTCTAATTCAGCTTGTACACTTTTTATTTTATTCTTCATTTCATCAAAATTTTTCATGTCGTTATTATATCAAATGCGCATACTTTTTGCAATTGTTACAAAATATGGCAGGTTAAATTTTTTGATAAAATAAAAGCGCTGATTTGAAATTTCAAATCAGCGTTTTTATTTTTAACTATTTATGAAGCTTAAGCAACTTCTTCTTTGTAGTCTTCGTATTCCAACAAATCAACCGAATCAATCGCTGCTGTTTCGCTTTCAACCTTTACTAACCAGCCTTTTTCATAAGGGCTTTCGTTCATAATTTCCGGGGTATCAACGACCGCTTCATTGATTTCAACAATCTTGCCCGAAATCGGCATATAAATTTCAGATGCTGCTTTTACTGATTCAATTGTTGCAAAAACTTCACCTTTTCTAAATTCTGCGCCCACTTCAGGTAATTCTATAAATACAATATCTCCAAGTTGTTCTATTGCAAAATCGGTTAATCCAATTGCATATTTATCACCTTGTTCTAATATATATTCATGTGATTTGCTACATAAAATTCCTTCTGTCAAACTCATAAGTTTCTCCTATTTTTATCTCTATCCTTTATTATTTTTGTTCACAAACGGTTTTTTTACTATTTCGGCGTTAAAAAGTTTTTCCCTTATTTTAACTTGAACCACTGTGCCTGGGCAAATATCTTTAATATTTTTAACATATCCTAGAGCTATGTTTTCGTTTAGTATTGGTGAAACCCCGCCGCTTGTGATTGTACCCAACTTCTCATTATTATAAAAAATCTCATGCTCGTGTCTTGCAATTGCTCTATCGAGCATTTTTAAGCCTACCAATTTTTTATCAACTCCGTTGGATAGTTGTGCATCAATAACTTTTTTACCGTTATATTCAGCCGTTTTGGTTTTCGAAACCGACCAAGAAAGGCCTGCTTCAATAGGGGTTGTATTTTCATCTAAATCGTTTCCATATAAATGGAGTGCTGCTTCCAGTCTTAAAGTATCTCTAGCTCCAAGCCCGATTGGGAGAATTGCAAATTCCTCTCCATGCTTTAGTATATCACACCATAATTTTTTTGCATAGCCATTTTTTACAAGAAGTTCAAAACCGTCTTCTCCAGTGTAACCTGTTCTTGATACGGAAAGGTTTATTCCGTCAACAGTCGCCTCTTTTATAGAGAAAAATTCCGGTTGAGCTTCTTTTTTAAGCCCCATTTTTTCTATTAAATCAGATGCTTTTGGGCCTTGAAGTGCCAAAAGAGAATAATTGTGGGATTGGTTTTCTATTTCAACATCAAATCCAAGTGCGTTTAGTGCAAACCAGTTTATGTCGTCTTCAATTCTGGAGGCGTTTACAATGATAAAATATTCATTTTCTTTCAATTTATAGATAATTAAATCGTCTATAACTCCGCCTTTGTCATTTAAAAGCTGGCAATAAACGGCTTTTGAGTCTTTGAGTTTTGAAATGTCCTGAGGAACAAGTTTATTCAAGAAGTTAAGTGCATCTTTTCCTTTTACAAAAAATTCACCCATGTGAGAAACATCAAAAAGCCCTACGGAATTTCTCACAGCTTTGTGCTCTTCGATTATCGAAGTATAGGAGACCGGCATGTCCCAACCTGCAAATTCGGTCATTCTTGCATTGAGTTTAGCATGTTCATCGTATAAAAAAGTTTTTCTTGTCATAATATCCCCTCTCATATTCAATTTTTATCCTAAACTGAATTTATGTCAAGTATAATTTTTTTTTGTAACTTTATTGTTTTTTCCTTGAAAAGGTGTTAGTATAAAAATTAATAATGTATACGGAAGAAAGGTATGTTATGGCTGGTGAATTTGATATTAATAGTTTTCTCGCAAAAGCAATTTCTATTGGGGCTTCTGATGTTCATTTACATTCTGACGAAAGGCCGATTATTAGAAAAGATGGTAAAATTATCAAAATTGATATGCCAAAACTCAGCGAAAACGAAATTAATTCGATTCTTAATATTATGGTTCCAAAAACGGTTAGAACAAGAGCAAATTCTGCATTCGATTTGGATTTTTCTTATGAAATAAAAGGACTGTCAAGATTCAGAGTTAATCTAAGCAGACAATTGGGCAAAAGCGCTGTGGTAATAAGGAATATTCCTTATACAATTAAAGGAATCGAAGATTTGAACCTGCCGCTTTCAATAGAACAATTTGCAAGACTAAATAACGGTATAGTATTGATTACAGGCCCTACAGGAAGCGGAAAATCAACCACAATAGCGTCTTTAATTGACTATATCAATACAAATTATCCAAAACATATTATTACAATAGAAGATCCGATTGAATTTATCTTCACAAGCAAAAAGTCTATAATCTCTCAACGTCAAGTTGAAATTGATACTCCATCTTTTCCGGATGGGGTTAAGTATGCAATGAGACAGGATCCTGATGTAATTTTAATCGGAGAAATAAGGGATAGAGAAACGGTTGAAAGTGCTCTAAAGGCTTCAGAAACCGGTCACCTTGTTTTTGCAACCCTTCACACAAATGATGCCGTGCAAACAATTAACAGAATCGTGAATATGTTTGATCCTCAGGACAGACAATATATTAGAGGACAATTGGCTTCTACGTTGAGAGGAACTGTTGCTCAAAAACTTGTTGCCAACAAAACAGGAGAAGGAAGAATTCCTGCATGTGAAGTTCTTGTTGCAACTCCTACAATAAAAGATTTTATTATAAAAGATGAATTAGAACAAATTTATACTTTGGTTAAAAAAGGTTCGTTCAACGAAATGCTTACGATGAATATGTCTTTATTCAAGCTTGCTCAAGACGGACAAATAACTGAAGAAGAAGCTCTTAATCAAACTGACGATAAAAATGAGCTTAAACAAATGTTCAGAGGAGTGTTCCACGGAACGAACGATAAAAAAGGGATTTAGATGAATAATTTCGTCACTGACGCTATCAATTTAAAATCATATAATTTAAGCGAATCGGATAAAATAGTTGTAATGTATTCAAAAGAAAAAGGCTTGATAAAATGCGTCGCAAAAGGATGCAAAAAGCCTAAAAGCAAGCTTGGTGCAAGAATGGATTTGCTTGTGGCTAACAGGCTTATGTGTTATAAGGGGAAAAATATGGACACTGTTTGTGAAGCAAAATCTTTAAATACATTTAAAGATTCAAGACAAGATATTGATAAACTTTTTCTCTCAACTTATATTTCAGAAATTGTAAATAATTTTGGAATTGAAGAAGACCCTTGTTCAGAAGAAGTTTATGAGCTTTTGTATAAGGCGCTTGAAAAAATCTCCACTGCAAAAACAAAAAAAGATATTTTGATTTCCGTAATAAAATTTCAGTTGAAGTTCATGCAAATAGCAGGTTTTGGGATAGAATTCGACACTTGCCTATGCTGTCGTGAGCAAATTTTAGCTCAAGACATGTATTTTTCGCCAAAAATGGGTGGGGTTATTTGTCAGGAGTGCAACAGTCATTTGGGAGTGAAAACAAAAATGCATCATAAATTGAGAGATTTTCTCTTGGCGATGTTGCAGTTTGATTTTAATTATGAGAGCGATTATGACAAAAAAGCTACGGAAAAAGTTTGTAGTGTTTGTTATGAATTGTTGAAAGATTATGTGCAAATGCATTGCCATAAAAAATTCAAATCTTGCGATTTGATTGCTCAATGCTAAAAAATATTGTTGAGTTTTTTGATTATAAAATATCTATAGTTTGAAATTCTTTTTTGACTATGTTAAGATATAAAAGCCGTGCTCCACGGGGACTTTGCGGATCTCTCGACCTGAACGCTATATGCAGGGTGCAGAGCCTACTGTGAGGCTTGTGGAGGTTTGGCTAAAAGGTACATTGTTGTTGACATTTTAAATTGTAATGGCGTTGACTGTCGAACCGTGTCAGGATGGAAACATAGCAGCACTAAGGCATAATCAGCGGGTATTACATTTTTAGAAAAGAGACAGTGTATTCTGGAGGTTTTATCTTCGCTCGTCGATAGGTAGTGGCACGGTTTTTATTTTTTTATTTTAAAATCAGCGGCGGCAAGTGGTGTTTTGAGGTTGTTTAGTGCATAAACAACCATGCAATAATCTCCATCTTCTCCCATCACAAGATAGTCGTTATAATAAAAAATTTGATTACTTTTTAGCTTGTAGTCGTTTGAATAAACAACTTTTACAGCAGCTCTAAGTTCTTTCCCGTCGTATTTTAAAACCCTGACTCTTATAAATTCCGTTTTTAGAGGCTTTTGAGTTATAAAAATATAATAAAATCTTTTTCCTGCAATAAATTCATTTGCATTATCAAGCAAGTTTTTGCTTGTAATCGGATTTGAATTAAAAAGAATGATTGTTTTTGCTTTTTTGCAAGAGGTTAAACAAATTGAAACGCAAAAAATCATAAAAACAAAAAGCATTTTTTTAAACATTTTAATTCCCTTTTAAGCTGTTTATTTTATTGATTACAGATTGTTTTGTTTTTGCATCCTTGTCAAAATTAACAAATTTTTGGTAATATTCAATCGCTTTTGCATTGTTTTTTTCTGATTCATAAGCAAGCCCCAGTGCATAATAGGCAAAAGAATAGTTAGGGTTTAGAGAAATCACTTTTTCAAAACATTTTTTGCAATCTGTGTAATTGGAGGCTTCTGCATAAGCCAACCCCATGTTAAACCACGCATCAGTGTATGCAGGGCTTATATCTATAGCCTTTTGGTAATATAAAACAGCGGTCTTTGGTGATTTTTGAAGCTTATATAAATTTCCGAGTTTTAAATAGGTTATAGAATTTTTTTGGTTAAGCTCAACTGCTTTAAGGTATTTGTGAATAGCGTTTGCATAGTCTTTGTTGTTATAAAGCTCATCGCCTTCTTTTATCAATTCTGCTTCAGAAGGGGCAGAAGAAGAAATTACCGTTGTAGTTTTGACAGGAGCGGATGTTTTGTTGCCTGTGAATCTGTTGTAATCCGCTCTGAAAGCCGCATTGTCCGGTTCTATTTCTATAGCTTGTCCGTAATTTTCTTCCGCTTTCGGTCTGTTATTTAAATTTTCGTAAGCTTTTCCGAGTCCCCAATATGCAAAAGCTTGGTTTACATCTAATTTTATTATGTCATTAAAATATGCAATAGATGCCTGATATTCGCCTTTGTCTAAAAGGTTTTCGCCTTGCGTTGCAAGTGCGCTTTCAAGGTTTGATTGAATTCTTTCGTTCGGATTTTTTGCAAGAATTTCTTTGTAAACAGAAATTGCGGCATCATATCTTTCCATTGCGTGTAAAACCAGCGCCTTGTTGGCTTTAGCATCATAATCATCAGGAGTTGCCGCTACAACTTCGTCATAGTATTTAAGAGCATCTACATAATTTTTTTGCAGATGATAGCAATGCGCAAGTTTCTTTTTGACTTCGAGATTGGTGTTGTCTTTTGAGAGTGACTTTGAGTAGTTTAAAATAGCCAAATCAGTATTGTTTAAACGCTCGTATACGGTAGCGAGGTTCGCGTATGCGTTTGGACTTTCAGGATAAAATTGAATATATTTTTTGTATTCAACTATCGCAAGATCATTTTTGTTCATGTCCGCAAGCAAATTTGCATAATCAAATCTGAGCGAATGTAAATTAGGGTTTAGTTGAAAGGTTGTTTCAAACTCTTTAAACGACAAATCGTCTTTGTCTAATTGTTGATAAGATATCGCAAGATTTGCGTGTGCT
This sequence comes from Cyanobacteria bacterium OH_SFB_17, assembly GCA_023395735.1. GTDB lineage: Bacteria > Cyanobacteriota > Vampirovibrionia > Gastranaerophilales > Gastranaerophilaceae > JAEWYI01. Next base: position 26,697 of record JAEWYI010000036.1, on the reverse strand, counting down.
GCAACGTCTTCAGGGTCAAGCGCAACGGCTTTTTGCAAGACCTCTACAGCCATTTCGTATTTTTTAGATTTAAAAAGTGCAAGTCCGTAATTTGCGTATTCTTTAAACGAATCAGGATTTTTTGTATAAATAACATTGTATTCATCGCAGGCTTTTCCCGGTTGATTTGCTTTTAAATAAGTACTTGCAAGGCTTTCTCTGGATTCTTGGTGATCAGGATAGACGGCAAGAAAATTTTTGTAATTTTCTATAGACTCATTGTATTCGCCCATAAGGTTTTGGACGTTTGCGATGTTTAGATAATTATATTTGTAATCTGGGAAAATTTCCATCGCTTGCATATAAGATTTGTATGCATCTGCGTAGTTTCCTTGATTTTGGAGAATGTTTCCTATGCTTATGTAGATAAATGCATCGTTGGGACGAAGCTCAAGAGCTTTTTTGTATGCTCCAAGAGCATTTTGCCAGTCACTCAAATTGGCATAAAGACCTGCCATTTTGGTGTAAATCATTGCATCATCGCCTGTTATGTTCAAAGCTTTGCTCAGTTGGATAATCGCATCAGAGTATTTGCCCTGATATTCCAAATTACAAGCGTTTTGATAAAGGATGTGAGCTTCTTTTGTCATTTTTGCTTGCACGGGTACAGTTGACAAAGTTAAAACAAGTGCCGCAAGCATTAATTTTGTTTTAATCTTTGATTTTGTATTTTTTATAAACATTTAAATACCCACATAAAACCCTACTTTCAACTATTTTAACAAAAAACCCGCAAAAGAGCAAATAAATATAAATTAATATTAAAAAGAATCTATAATTTGACTTAAAAATTAAAATATAATAAAATCTGGATAAAAAGGAGTTTAATATGTCAGATACTTTTAAAAATTTGGATTGTCCAGCTTGCGGAAAAGAAATGAATAAGGTTTTTTCTTCTCAAGAAGGCGTAAATATTGATATTTGTTTAAACGGCTGCGGCGGAATCTGGTTTGATAACAGAGAATTTAAAAAGTTTGACGAGGCAGATGAAAATATAGAAGAAATAACAGATAAAATAGTAGACAAGGTTTTTGAAAAAACAGATTCTTCTTTAACAAGAATTTGTCCTGTTTGTAAAACAAAAATGGTTAAAAATTACAGCAGTGTAAAAAAACAAATTGAGATAGATGAGTGCTATTCTTGCGGCGGCAAGTTCTTGGACAACGGCGAGCTTGAAAAATTCCGAAGCGAATATGATAATGAGCAAAAAAGATCGCAAGATACTGTTAAATTGATGTATTCTGTTGTCGGGATGGAATTAAAAAATCTTGACGAAGAAGTTATTGAATTAGCAAAAAAACGTTCTGCTACAAAAAGATTGTTTGATAAAATATTTTTTGGGCAAAGTTAGCTTCAAATTATTTAAGCTGAGGGTTTTCTCTTCCATAAAGTTCAATCGCAACATAGGTTCTGCCGTTTTCTTGATTAAGAAAAAATTCATCTTTGATTAGGGCTTTAGAGTTAATAAATTTGTCGATTGTTTCGTTTTTTTTGTTTTGCACTTTTGGCATTTTTTTACTTAGGGAATTTCTCATTCTTTTTAGAAAAATATCTGTGTCCTTAAGCGGATTGAGCGGAACAAGAATGGTGTCTTTGCCGAAGTATTTGTACGTTGCATTGGAAAAAACCATTTGTGTTGTTTCGTTCAGGTATTTGATTGCTTGAACAGTTTCTGGATTAGCGGCGGCGCGTTGAAATTGTTGAACCTCTTTTTCTGCACAAGAAACAGCAACTGAAGTTGAAAGTCCTGCTAAAATTGTTCTTATTGCTCCGATTTTCATTCTTTTTCTCCGATTGAATACAACACTTTTTCTTTTATATTTTTACTTAAAACCTATAATAAAAATATTTTGCTAGTTAAAATAAAATTTGTTCAAAAAAAGGTTATTTATAAATTGAATTTTTCTGTTATCATGAAATTATGTACACGACAATTTTAAAAATAGAAAAGCTGGAGAACAACAAGACTCTTCCTGAGTACAAAACAGAAGGTGCAGCAGGAATGGATTTGTGCGCTGCAATAGATTCTAAAATCACTTTAAAACCTCTTGGAAGGGCGCTTATTCCTACAGGAATAAAGATTGAACTTGAAAGGGGCTATGAAGCTCAAATCAGGCCGCGTTCAGGACTTTCTATAAAGCACGGGATTTCTCTTGTAAATTGCGTCGGTACTATTGATGAAGACTACAGGGGCGAGGTTTGTATTCCTGTGATAAATCTCTCAAGCGAAATTTACACTATTGCGCCAAACGAACGCATCGCACAAATGATAATAGCAAAAGTTGAAAAGGCAAAAATACAAGTTGTTTCAACTTTGACTGAAACCCAACGTGCGGCAGGCGGCTTTGGCTCAACCGGGAAATAGGGTTAGGAAAATTAAAAAATGAAAAAGGTATATATAGAGACTTTGGGCTGTCAGATGAACAAGTCCGATACAGAAAAAATGCTTGGAATGCTTGACTTTTTAGGTTATGAAGAAGTTTGCGAGCTAAAAAATAAAAACAGTGCGGATTTGTTGATAATCAATACCTGTTCAATTCGTCAGCTTTCAGAAGACAAGGCATTCAGCAGAATCGGTACTTGGGGCAAGTGGAAAAAAGATCGTCCTGAATTGAAAATTGCTTTTTGCGGATGTGTTGCCCAACAAGGCGGCGAGGATATTTTAAAAAGGGCTCCTTATGTCGATTTGGTAATGGGAACACATAATATAAACGAATTTCCGGAACTTGTAAAAAGAATTGAAGCAGGCGAAAAAGTTTGTGCCAACGGAGAAATTCCTATTCCTGAAAAAGATGTTGAATTGAAGCGTGCAAAAAGTGTTAATGCTTGGATTACGATAACAGAGGGGTGCGATAATTTTTGTACATATTGTATAGTGCCTTACACAAGGGGAAGAGAGCGCTCAAGAGATCCGCAAGTCATAATTCAGGAAGTTAAAGACGCACTTGAAAAAGGGTTTAAAGAAATCACATTGTTGGGCCAAAACGTTGATTCATACGGTAAAAAAGGTGAATATACAGATTGGAATTTGGCTCGTTTGATAAGAGAGATCGATTCAATAGAAGGCGAATTTAGAATAAGATTTACTACTTCCTATCCGACTGATATTACTGATGAATTAATTGAAACGGTCAAAAATAGCAAAAAAGTTTGCGAGTGTTTCCATATTCCGATGCAGTCAGGTTCTTCAGAAATATTGAAAAAAATGAATAGACGTTACGACAGAGAAACTTATTCAAAAATTGTTAAAAAAGTAAGAGAACAAATCAAGGATGTGACAATAACAAGCGATTTTATCGCAGGATTTCCGGGTGAGTCTGATGCTCAGTTTGAAGAAACGCTTTCTGCGATAAAAGAATTTGAGCTTGATTATTCAAATACAGCGGCTTATTCTCCTCGTGAAAAAACTGTCGCAGCAAAATGGGAAGAGCTTTTCTTGTCAGAAGAAGTTAAAAATGATAGGTTGGAAAGACTAAATGCACAGGTTAGAGAATATGTTCTAGCGTCTAATAAAAAATATGTAGGCCGTGAACTTGAAGTTTTGATAGATTCTTTTAATGTCCACAAAGGGAAAAAAATTAACACGGGACGAACCAGAAACAACAAAATTGTCCACATTCCGCATGAAGAAGATTTAACAGGACAATTTTTGAATGTAAAAATATCAGGCTGCAAAACTTGGTATTTAAAAGGTGAAATAATTTAATGTTAACAAATGTTAATATGTAACTCTTAAATAGTAAATTTTTGTTTGAAAAAATTGTTTACATGAATATAACGAGGATTTACAACATTAGGAGATATTATCATGGCTTTAAAAGTAGCATCTACTCAAACAGCAAAAGAAACTGCTTATGTTCAACAAAAAAAAGAAACAAAACCCGCAACCGTGAATTCAATTATGGCAACTAAACAGGCTGATAAAACTAAAACAGCTGAGTTTCGTGACAAAAAAGATGGCGAAAGCTGGGAACATTACTATAAAGAAAGAGCTAACTTTAACTACAAAAACGATATAAAAACAGGAAAGCTCGAATATGTTGAAGCATTTAAAATTTTAGGAATAACAATTTCTCCTCAACATTACGAATACAAAGCTCAAAAAGGTGAAACTCTGGGCGATGTAAAAACCAGATACAATTTGCCAGATGGTAGCTTGAGAGATCAATCTACAGGTGGCGGCGGAGATTTTGATTTGCATAAAGCTCCTCCTAAGGTTTTAATAAATGAAGATGTACTAGAAAAAGGCCTTGGTAAAAAAATATTCCACGAAGTTGATTAATAAAAGATAAAAAAACAAAAAAGTGTCCAAATATTTTGGACACTTTTTTTATGCGTGCGAAACTTCAATTTCGTTATGATATTTATGTTATAATTTTTTTGTATTTAAAATCGAATAAGGAGAAGATAAAATGGCTAATGAACCAAAAATTATAGCGACTGTTCCAAGAAGCGCAACCGAGCAACTTCAAATTGCAATAAATGAATATAAAGGTAAAAGCTACCTAGATATGAGAATTTTCTACACAACAGATGACGGTGCAAACTGGCTTCCAACTAAAAAAGGTGTTACTTGCTCTCCTGAAAATCTTGAAATTTTAAGAGACGCAATTGAAGAAGCAATGAAAGAATTTTTAACTGAAGAAGAATAAAAAAAGTTTAGCCAGAAAAAAGCTGGACAGCTAAAGATTTAAAGAGGCGCCGGCGAAGCCGGCGCCTCTTTAAAAAAAGAAATTTAAAAATATGGAAAAACAGATTAATACAGCAAAATACGCTCTTGCTCTTGTCAATATAAAAGGGCTCGGTGTGAAGACATTTAGTTATCTTATACCTGATGAGATGCGGGATAAAATCCAAATCGGTCAGGCTATACTTGTGCCTTTTGGTAGGCAGGGTGGAGTAAATGCTTTTGTTGTTGGATTTGGAGATTATTTGCCTGAGGGGATAAGAGCGAAAAAAATTTCAAGAATTTTGGATGAGACTCCGCTTTTTTCTCTTGAGTATTTGAAGCTTCTTGAATGGGTTGCAAATTACTATATTTGTGACTTTGTAAGTGTTTTGAACATGGCTATTCCACTAAAACTTATAGATAAAAATTCAAAAACCGAAAAATCCGTTGAGTTTATTCAGTTTCCTTCAGAAGATAAAAGTGGCAAAAAAACGTCTGGAAAAAAATCTCGTCAACTTGAAATTCTTGAAATTTTGAAAGAAAAAGGCAAAATGTCTTTAATTGAATTTGAAAAATTGGCGAAGACTACTCGTGCAACTGTTGTTAAGCTTGAGGCTTTGGGTTGTTTGAAAATTTCAGATGAAGAAATATACAGAAACCCTTTAGAAAATTTAAAAGTCGACAAAAAAGAGGCATTATACCAGCTTTCCGGTGATCAAAAAAAGGTTTATGACGGCATAAAAAAGAAGTTGAGTTCTCAACCTTCAAATTCTCCTATTCTTATCCATGGGGTTACAGCATCAGGAAAAACAGAAGTTTATTTTAAGTTGATTGATGACACAATTAAATCGGGCAAAAATGTCTTGTTTTTGGCTCCTGAAATCGCACTGGCATCACAGCTTACAAAACGCTTGGCAAGGAAGTTTGGAATAGAAGATGTGGCAATTTGGCACAGCAGTATTTCTGAAGGCGAAAGATATGATGTGTGGCAAAAACTTTATAAAAACGAAATAAAAATTCTTGCAGGTGCACGTTCTGCTGTTTTTGCGCCGCTCAAAAATATCGGGCTTATTATTGTGGATGAAGAACACGAAAATGCTTATAAACAAACTACTCCTTCCCCACGATATGATGCCAGAAAAATTTGTGAAAAGCTTGCTGAGTTTCATAACTGTCAGCTTGTTCTGGGTAGTGCGACTCCTGATGTTTCAACTTATTATAAAGCAGAAAACTCAGGTAATCTTTTTGAAATGAAAAACAGATTCAACAACGCTCCAGTTGCAAAAACTTCCGTTATTAATATGCAAAATAACTCTAAACAGGCCTATAGGGGTGTAATTTCTGTTCAACTTCAAAAGGCTATTGAAGAAACACTTGAAAAAGGGCAACAGATAATTTTGCTCATAAATCGCCGTGGTTTTTCAACAACCACGCAATGTCAGGCTTGCGGGCATGTTATAGAGTGTGAAAATTGTTCTATTCCTATGATTTGGCACTCTGATTCAAGAAGTTTAAAATGTCATTATTGCGGAAGAGAAAAATCTTTTCCTGAAACTTGCCTTGAGTGTGGCAGTGATTCTTTAAAAAATGCAGGAACAGGGACGCAAAAAATAGAAATATTGATAAAAGAACTTTTTTCAGATGTGGTTGTGGAGCGTATTGACAGTGATATTTTAACTAAAAAAAATGCTCATATTGAGCTTTTAGAAAAGTTTCAACGGGGCGATATAGATATTTTAATCGGAACCCAGATGATTGCAAAGGGGCTTGATAATCCTAATGTTACGTTGGTTGGGGTTATTTCTGCAGATGCGAGTTTTAATCTGCCTGATTTTAGGGCTTCTGAGCGTGGTTTTCAATTGCTAACCCAAGTTGCAGGCCGCTCAGGAAGGGGTGAGTTTTCTGGAAGCGTTATTTTTCAGACATATAACCCCGATTTCTATGCCTTAGAAAGTGCAAAACAGCAAAATTACAACGATTTTTATGATACCGAAATTGCTACTCGAGAAGAATTCGATTATCCGCCTTTTTCTCAGGTGATAAGGTTGGTTTTGAGTGCGGAGAATAATTTTAGAGCAGAAAAATCCGCACAGGAAATTGCTCTTCGACTTTCTACAATGATAGAAAAATATGGAGTTTCTGAGCGTTTGATTGTTCTTGGTCCAAGTCCTTGTGTTATTGAAAAAATAAGGGGATTGTTCAGGTTCCAAATCTTGATAAAAAACAAAATGGATGAAAAAGGCCACATGTTTGTTTCAAAATTTATGAGCCAAATTACAATGCCAAAAGATATAAAGCTAACGATAGATGTTGATCCGATAGATATTTTGTAATTAAGACGGGAATTTTGAAGTTTAGCAGCTTGAAAGCTTCGCCGGTTGTTAGGTGATAAGTTTTTATTCAAAAAATATTTCATCTCCGACACCAAGTCCGCTTTTTGAAATTTCTCCTGCTTTTAGTTCTAAAACGCAACAGGCAGTAATATGAATCGGTAAAATTTTAAACGGCGTAACATTTTCATAAATTGCCAAAATTTGATTTTTCGAATCTAAAAAAACGACATCAATATTAAATTTCATAAAAAAAGTATGAATAGAGCAACAAGGTTTTATTAATAGCCCTTCGCCACCATCCAAACTTTTTTTGCTAATAAGCCCAATTGTCCTAGTGAAAAGGTTATCGGCGATTTTTATATCCCCAAATATTAATTTGTTTTGTTTAGAATTGTAAATTTTCATTCGTTCATGCTTTAGATTAGTAAATAATATCCGTTATAATATAAAACGTATATCTTTTGTATATCGAATTACATTTCCCTTGCTCCTCGAAAGGAGGTCAGTATGATTTTAGAGTATAAAGTAAACGAAATGCATGTGCAAGCAGCATGGCTAAAAACTCTTTATGAATTGATTGATGAGCTTAATTGCAAGTGCAAAACTTACATCGAAGAGTCTTATAACTGCACTTATAAACATTTTTCGAGGATGCGAATTATAGAAGTATATGGCTCAGACACTATGTTAAGCTGGCTTAAATTGCGAATGGAAAGATATTTGCACTTTATTTCTTCTTATGATGAAAAGGAAGAAATATCTTCTAATCTTCATGAGAGTAAAGAATAAATATTTTTAGTTTAAAAGTTTGGTCTGGTTAAATCCTCACCAAACTTTTAGTTTTTAAACATTTTATTTGTTTAACTCATCTTTATAATTTTGATTTTTGGGGCAAACTTTTATTTCAGGATTTCCTTTTACATATTTTTTTCCGACAAGCTCGTCAGGCAAAAATTGTTGTTTGTATTCAGGATTGGCGTGTGAATAAACGTAATCTATTCCAAATCCGTATTTTGATGCGTCTTTGTAATGCGCATCGCGCAAGTGCATCGGCGGTGGATAATCTTTTCCGTTTTCAATATCGCTCAATGCCGAATCTATTGCGCAAATAGTCGAGTTTGATTTCGGGGCTTGTGCAACATAAATCACGGCTTGTGCAAGCGGGATTCTTCCTTCAGGCAAACCCAGAAGCTCTACTGCTTTGTATGCATTAACTGCAACGCTTAGTGCATTCGGGTCTGCGTTCCCTACATCTTCCGATGCGGTTGCGATAAGCCTTCTCGCTATAAATCTAGGGTCTTCGCCTGCTGAAATCATTTTTGCCAAATAGTATATTGCCGCATCAGCATCGCTTCCTCTCAAACTTTTTTGAAACGCAGAAGCGCTGTCGTAGTGCTCTTGTCTTGAGTATCTCGTGTTTCTTTTTTGAGAAATATTTTCAAGAATTTCCATTTTAAGCTCTCTGGTGCCATCTTTTAAGTTTGAGGCAAAATATGAATTTTCAACCAAATTCAAAGCGGCTCTTGCATCTCCTCTTGAATGGTTAACGATAAAGTCGTAAACATTTTCATCTAAAGTTATTTTTTGATAACTTTTTTCTAAATATTCAAACCCATTTTTGATAATATTTTTTATGCTATCATCGTTAAGCGTATTTAATTTTATCACCTGAACTCTGGACAAAAGCGCAGGAACGACTTGAAATGAAGGGTTTTCTGTAGTGGAGCCAATCATAAAAAGGGTTCCGTTTTCTAAGTGAGGTAAAAGAGCGTCTTGCTGAGTTTTAGAATATCTGTGAATTTCATCTACAAATAAAATTGTTTTTGTTCCGTTTCTCAACGACATTTTTGCCGCTTCAACCGCATCTTTAATATCTTTCACCCCTGAAGTCACCGCAGAAATTTCTATAAACTGGGCGTTTGTGTGGTTTGCAATTAGTCTTGCAAGTGTTGTTTTGCCGCAACCGGGAGTTCCCCATAAAATTATTGAAAACAATCTTCCTGAATTGAGCAAATTCAAAAGCGGACTATTAGCAGTTACTACGTTGCTTTGACCCAAAAATTCATCGAGTGTTTTTGGGCGCAAAAGTTCTGCCAAAGGAACTTGTTTGTTTTGATTTTCTAACGCTGTAAATAAGTTATTCATACTGTATATTTTAGCACGAAATGCGCTAAATACTAAATCCCCTCTTTTGTTGTTAAAATTAACCTATTCATCATTTTATTTGTTTCTGGTATCATAAAGTTAAGGAGAAATGAATTATGACAACACAAATTTTAGAAGCTCAAAAGGGCAATGTTACCCCTGAGATGTTTGCAGTAGCAGAACAAGAAGGATTTACAAAAGAACAAATTATAGAAAAAGTTGCATCGGGAAAAGTTGTTATTCTTAAAAATAACAGAAGAGAAAATGTAATTCCGACTGCAGTCGGCGAAGGTTGCAGCGTAAAGGTAAACGCTAATATCGGCACATCTCTTGAAAGCTCAAGCATAGAAGAAGAATTAGAAAAAGTTAAAATAATTGAAGCAACAGGCGCTCATGTGTTGATGGATTTGTCAACAGGCGATAAAATTGACGAAACCAGATCTCAAATTATTAAAGCGACAAATCTTCCAATAGGAACGGTTCCTATGTATCAAGCAGGAAAAGAAGCTATTGATATTCACAGAGATTTGGGCTTGCTTTCAAAAGATAAATTGTTCTCAGATATTGAAAAACAATGCAAAGACGGTGTTGATTTTATTACTGTCCACTGTGGAGTTACAAAATTTGTTGTAGACCAGCTTGAAAAACAGGGAAGGGTTACAGATATAGTTTCTAGGGGCGGTTCTATGCTTGCTTGTTGGATTAAGGCAACAGGAAAAGAAAACCCTCTTTATGAATATTATGATGAACTTCTTGATTTGACAAGAGAATATGATTGTACACTTTCTTTGGGAGATGGACTGAGACCTGGTTGTATCGCTGATGCAGGTGATAGAGCGCAAGTTGCAGAAACTATGATTTTAGGCGAATTGGTTAAGCGTGCAAGAAAAGCAGGCGTACAGTCTATGGTAGAAGGCCCCGGACACGTGCCTTTAAACAAAATTCCGGCAATGATAGAAACAATAAAAGTGTTGACTGATTATGCTCCTTTATATGTTTTAGGACCATTGGTTACAGATATTGCTCCAGGATATGACCATATAACAGCTGCAATCGGTGGAACTCTTGCTGCGTATCATGGCGCAGATTTCTTGTGCTACGTTACTCCTGCAGAACATATAGGACTTCCTAATGCTCAACAGGTTAGAGAAGGTATTATTGCAAGCAGAATCGCAGCTCACGCTGCTGATGTGGCTAGAGGCAATCAAAAAGCGATTGAACAAGATTACAGGATGGCTGTTGCAAGAAAAGACCTTGACTGGACAGGTCAAAAGCGTGAAGCAATCGATAAATGTGCATTAAAAGATATTGATGACGGAAAACCTTGCACGATGTGCGGACAGTATTGTAGTATGAAAATATTCAAAGAGTATTTTTAAGCAAAATCGGAATTAATACTAGAAGAGGCAATAAATTTTTAATGGATATTAAAAAAAGCATAATTAAAAGAATAAGAAAACTCAGGTCATTAAACCTTGCGTATGATTTTGAAAAAAATTACAAAAAAATACCTGAGTCTTTTTCTTTTAAGTTTTTTGAAAAACCTTTAGTGAGTATTGTAATCCCTGTTTATAACCAATACAAATATACGCACGCTTGTTTGTGGTCGATTTTGAATAATACAGAAAATTTTGAATATGAAATAATAATCGGCGATGATAATTCTTCAGATGAAACAATGCATATTGCAAAAAAAATCGAAGGAATAACTGTAGTTAGAAACGAGCAAAATCTTGGATTTTTGCTCAACACAAACAACGCAGTTTCTCATGCAAGAGGAAAATATATTGTTTTAATGAATAATGATATAATCGTGAGAAAAAACTGGTTAGACTCACTTTTAAAAACAATTGAGCAAGATGAAAAAGTCGGATATGTCGGAGGCAAGTATTTAGAAGGCAGCGGGTTGGTTCATGAGGCCGGTAGCTTTGTAGATAAAAATGGCTATACAGGGTTTTATCATCAGCTTGAAAGGGCAAAATCCAAAGAAGTGAATAAGTTAAAAGAAGTTGATTATTGTTCGGCTTGCGGCGTGATTTTCAAAAAAGAAGTTTGGGATAAAATTGGCGGTTTTGATGAAATCTTCAGCCCAGGCTATTATGAAGACGTCGATCTTTGTTATCAGATAAAATATAATCTTGGCCTAAAAATTGTTTATCAGCCTGAATGCGAAATGTATCATTTTCACGGACAAACTCACGGTGAAAAAGCGACAAAGCAAAGTGCCTTAAACCGAGCTAAATTTGTTCAAAAATGGGGCAAATTTTTAGAAAAAAAATAAAAATTATATTATTTTCTTTCCAAGGATGGTCAAGCTTGCATTGTGCCCTAGTTTTAGTCTTATAACCTTCTTCCTGTCAAGCTTCAAGAAAGGCAAAAATATTTTTGTCCAAAATTTTAGTTCATTTTTTCTTGGTGGAAGATTGATGAAATCTATAATGTTTTTTCTGTCTATAAGCCATTTCCCATACCCGTTTTTTGCAAATTCGTAGGTGTTTCTTTGAATTTCTTCAACATTTTTTAAGTTTAAGGCTCTTGGAAATTTAAAATTACATAAATATCCGGTTTTTCCGTTTTTGATATATTCGCTCATTGTAGGCTTGTTATGTGCAATTACGAGTTTTCCCTGTGCCATTGCTTCTAAAAAGCTCATTCCGATGCCTTCCAAAAATCTTGGTGCAATATAGATTCCTTTAGTTTTTATAAAATCCTGCATCTCTTTTTTTGAATCAAACCATTCAGAATAAGTAATGTTGAATTTTTCTTCATCCGCTTTTTCCGACGCAACATAGACTTGACCCGGGTCAACAGTTTTGTGGATGTGAATTTTTACATCTGAATTTTTGAATATTTTTTTTATCGTGTTTATGTTTATTTTGCTCAATCTTTGCCAGAAAAATACTTCATCAGCGATTCCAGGTGAAAATTCTTGAGGTTCTATAAAATATTGAAGATAAATTGATTTTAGCCCCCATTTTTGAATTTTCTTGTGGATTGTTGATGAAAAACTGACAATTTTTATATCTTTGCACAATAACCATTGGTTAAAATGCCAGTTTTCGACTTGGTCATACATTGGAAAATAAATTATATTTCGGTTAACTATTTTGGAAAAATCTTCTTCTTTTGGAAACATTTGCCAAATGATAATGGCTTTATAATTTTCATCAAAATTTATCCAGTTGATTTTTTGACCTGTCTCCCACTCTTCGTCAAAAATGAGTTCGACTTCAAAAAATTCTTTTAAATAATCCACCATAAAATCGCAAGAGCGGGTCTTTTTATGATATGAATGAGCTATAAATGCTATTTTTTCTTTCAAAACAAACCTCTATATAATAAATTTTCCATCTTTGTATATCAAAACATCGTCAGCATAAATCTCTCCGCCTGATTGTCCGTCTTTTGGTTTCATATTTTTAATTATGTCCCAATGAAGGCCTGAAACGTTTTTTCCTCCTGTTTCGGGGTAAGATGCTCCGACTGCCATGTGAATTGAGCCTCCGATTTTTTCGTCGAATAAAATGCTTCCGGTGACATCTTGTATCATCTCGTTTGTTCCGATTGCAATTTCTCCTACAAATCTGGCTCCTTCGTCGATGTTCAGCATACTGTTTAAAAAGTCCTCGCCTTTTTCAGCGCGAGCTTCAACAACTTTTCCGTTTTCAAGTTTTAGATGGATTTTGTTTGCTTCATTTCCACGGTAAATCGCAGGAAAATCAAAATAAATTTCGCCGTTTGCGCTGTCTTCTACAGGAGAGGTGAAAACTTCGCCATCAGGATAATTATTCAGTCCTGCGCAGCTGACCCATTTTCTGCCTTTTGTTGAGAAAGTAATGTCGGTTTTTTCTCCTACAATTCTTATTTTGCTTCTTTGGTTCAAGTATTCTACCCATTTGGATTGTTGAGCTTCCATTTCCAAAAGTTTTTCAACAGGATTGTCCAAATTTAGAAAACAAGCGTTGTATAAAAATTCGCTGTATTCATCCAACGACATTTTTGCTTCTTGAGCAAGTGCGTGGGTTGGAACATCTGCAATAACCCAGCTTGCTTCTTTTCTAGCAGAACGAGAAAGCAAAAGTTCAGATAATTCACGAGTTGCTTTTGAGCGTCTTGCCATTTTATCTTTGTCCGCACGGGCCATATTTTTTACATTTTGAGGAGCTCCTATTGATATGTATTTATCGACTTTTTCATATTCAAGCTTTGAAATCGGATCTACATAATCTAACTGCTCATCATTGGAATATTTTATAAAAATATCAGACATATCGCAGATAGATGTTCTTAAAATAGGGTGGGCTCCTTTTTGCAAGACTCTTTTGTAAACAGCTTTTACCAAGTTTTCGGCAGCAGGACTTGTCGCTCTTATGATTACCAAATCTCCCTCTTCAACTTTTGTCGAATAATCCACCAAAACTGATGCGTATTTTTCCCATATATCTTGCATAATTAACCACCCTTCATATTTTATAAATATATTGTATTAAAGTAGAAGCAGAAAAACAAGTGCAAATGTGAAACTAGGAATTCAATTTTAAATTTTTTGCCAAAAAAACAGAGGACATAAGCCCTCTGTTTAAATATTTATTAAGATATAATTTTAGTCCATAATGCATTGAGAGGTATCTTTGTGCGTTTTAAGCATCACACCGCGTTTTGAGGTTTTAATAAATTCTATCATTTTTTCAACACATTTGTTGGCTGGCAGTTCAGCTTGAATTTTTTCTATTGCTTGCGTTGTATTCAAATCTTCTGACATTAGAATTTTAAACGCATTATTGGCAATAGTTCTGTCTTCTTGTGAAATGCCTCTGCGTTTCATTCCAACAACGTTTAATCCGCAAGGGTACGCAGGTCTTCCGTCAGCTTTAGCATAAGGTAAAATATCTTGACGAGCAGCAGAGAAGCCGCTTACGATAGCGAGATCGCCAATCCTTAGGTTTTGGTGAAAAACGCTCATTCCGCCGATAAAAGCGCCGAATCCGACATGAACGTGGCCGCCCAAGGTTACAAGGTTTGCCAAAATTACTTCGTTTTCAAGTTTGCAGTTGTGCGCAACGTGTGAACCTACCATTAACAAGCATTTGTCTCCGACGGTTGTTGTTAAATCTCCGCAGTTTGCGGCTCTGTTTATTGTAACATTTTCTTTTATAAGGCAATTTTTCCCAACAACAACTTTTGTCGGTTCGCCTTTATATCCCAAATCCTGTGGAGCTGTTCCGATAGAGGCAAACGGATTTATAACAGTTCCTTCTCCGATTTCGCAAAATTCGAGGTAAGCGTTTGCAAGAATTTTTACGCCGCTTTCGAGTTTTACATTTTCGCCTATTACAACATTAGGTCCAATTTCTACATCATCAGGTATTATCGCCGTTTCATGTATAATTGCTGAACTATGTATTGTCATTTTAATCACACTTTCTTTTTGATTTTTTCTATTTCATTGCAACTGTCATGTCTGCTTCTACAACAACTTTTCCGTCTACAGATCCTATGCCATGGCATTTTCCGATAGGTCCTTTTAATTTGTAAAGGTCAAGTTCCATATCAAATCTGTCACCCGGTCTTACGATGTTTTTGAATCTTACATTTTCCATGCTTGCAAATAAAGCCAATTTGCCTTTGTATTGCTCAAGGCATAACAAAATTGGTGCAGAGCATTGAGCCATAGCTTCAATTTGTAAAACTCCTGGAAAAACCGGGTTTCCAGGGAAGTGCCCTTGGAAAAATCCTTCATTCATTGTTAAGTTTTTGTAGCCTTTTGCGTATTTACCGGGTACGCATTCCGTGATTTTATCAACCAATAAAAACGGATATCTGTGCGGAATCATTTTCATGATTTCAATCGTATCAAAACTGAGTTTTTCTTCTGACATTTTATTCTCCTTTATAATTTTACAAATTTATCTTTTAAAATTTTAGCAACCTTGACATGCACTGCATGTCCTGCTTCTTTAACTATTATTTGCGCTTTTAAATCAAGCGGATTTACGCCTGCAAGATACAAATCCCCAATCAAATCAAGGATTTTATGTTTTGCAGGTTCATATTCGCTTCTTAGCTCTGTTGTATACCCTTCGCCGTCAAGTCCCACAGTGTTTTCATAAGTAACACCTCTTGCAAAACCGAACAGTTGATATTTTTTCAAATCTTTTAAAAATCCGAAGGTTCTTGCTTCGGTAATTTCTTTAAAAGTTTTTTTGTTATAAGAAACCCACCTGTTTTTTAAATCAGGGTGGTCATAATTCACGCCATAGGTAATATTAAGCTCTTCATCAGGCAAGATTACCAAATGAGTTTTTCCGTTTAAGTAATAAATCGGCTCTGATACGGTGTAAAAAATTTGTTTTCTTTTTTCTACTCCAACTTGTTCAAAAAGCTCGACCCAATTTTTAGAGCTTCCATCCAAAATAGGCATCTCGGATTTTGAAACATGAACATCTAATGAATCAACACCTACAATTGCGCAAGCTGCAGTGAAGTGTTCTGTTAACATAATTTTATTTCTTTTTGTGCCTAAAACAACACAATGATTGGTTGAAACAACATTGTCAACATCCAGAATTACCGGCTCTTCGCTTCCTTCGATAAAAAATCTTATGCACCCCTCATCAGAAGGAACAACTTTTACTTTGCATGGCCTGTTTTTCATAAGACCGTTGCCGGTTACTTCAAACTCACTTAATATTGTTGTCATTTTTACTCCGATTTAACCTTATTACTCTTTGTCGTCTTCAAACGCTCTTAGCATTGGTTCGTATTTTTTGAATTTTTTGATTAATTCTTCAGCGTCTTTCATTGTTTTAAGCTGTCTGATAAATTCTTTTCTTGGAACCGCAGGAGCTCCTACGATAATTGATTTTTCAGGGAAACTTTTTGAAACACCTGCTTTTGCGGCAACAATAGAGTCGCTTCCGATGCTAAGGTGATCAGCAAGTCCAGCTTGGCCCGCTATAACAACTCTGTCACCGATAACGCAGCTGCCTGCGATTCCGACTTGAGATACAATCATGCAACCTTTGCCGACTTTGCAGTTGTGGCCAATCATAACAAGGTCATCAATTTTTGTGTCTTCACCGATAACAGTATTTTCGATTGTTCCGCGGTCGATAGCTGTGTTAGCCCCGATTTCCACATTATCATGGATTTCAACTGATCCGATAGAAGGAATTTTATATATTGTATGAGATGTGTTTTCTTCTAAAATCGCACCTTCTTTTCTTGCTTGCTCAATGTTGTCAGGGTTTTCTGTAACAAAGCTGAATCCATCTGCTCCAAGGCTTACGCCGTGATGAAGGATTACGTTGTTGCCCACAGAAACTCTGTCGCCGATGTTTACATTAGCGTGGAAAAAACATCCGTTGCCGATTTTTGCTCCGCCGCCAATATAAGCGTTTGCCATAATTTTTGTATTATCTCCGATTAAAACATCATGAGATATAACAACGTTAGGCCCTATAGAAACGTTCTGTCCCAGTTTTGCGCTCGGGTCTATTACTGCTGTCGGGTGGATTCCAACTTCAGTTCTAGGCTCTGTATAAAACATATGCAACAATTTCATCATAGCCAATCTTGGTCTTTCAACTTCAATTGTCGTAATTGAATCAATACTTACACCCAATGGAACCAATGCGGCTTTTGCTTTGCTTCTTGAAAGATTTTGAATTTCTTCTTCTCCAAGTGCAAGAGCTAGAGTGTTTTCATCGCTAAGCAATGGCGGTGCGATTTGTGAAATCTTTACGTCTTCTACTTTGCTGAGTATTCCTCCGACTACTGCCGATATTTCTTCAATTGTGAAACTTTTCATATATTTCTCCTATTTGCTGTTGGTTTACTTCTCTTTTAATGAGAAAGGCAGCTGATTTATCAAATTCTTGCTGCATTTATTATTCTTTTTTCAATTTTAATACTAATTTAAATAAAATACAAATTGTTAAGATGATTTTTTCATAGCATTAATGGTGTTTGTTGTGGATTTTCCTTCCACAAAAGTTATAAATTCTATTCTTCCGCCGTTATTTAATATGACATCAGCTTCTGGAAGCGTTTCTACAGAATAATCTGCACCTTTTGTGTGCACATCAGGTTTGATTTCTTCCAACAAATCTCTTGGGGAATCTTCATCGAATAGTACGACATAATCAACGCAAGACAACGCACAAAGGATTTCTGCCCTGTCGTTTTCGTTGTTAATCGGACGTCCTTCGCCTTTTATAGATTTTACGGATTTGTCGGAGTTTAAAAGCACAATAGAAAAATCTGCAAAAGTCTTTGTTTTCTCTAGGTATCTGACGTGTCCGACGTGAAGAATATCAAAACAACCGTTAGTTGTCACAACTGTTTTGCCGGCTTTTTGATGAGCCGCTACAATTTGTCTGATATCCTCTCTTTTTACTATTTCTCCCATAACTTATCCCTTTCCCCATAAAGGATATCATAAAGTTAAAAAATAAGAAAGAGGATTTGTTAAGGCTCAGAGTGAAAAATTTACTTGTACAGGAGCTTCGTTTATATTAATATACCCGTATGATTACGATAATTGATTACGACGCAGGAAATTTGAAAAGCATTTGCAATATGCTGGATTTTTTGCAAAAAGAATATAAAATATCTTCAAATCCTGAAGAAATTGAATCGGCTCAAAATATTATTTTTCCGGGGCAAGGCCATTTTGAACAGGCGATGAAAAATCTGGAGAATAAAAATTTAATTCTGCCTATAAAAAATGCAATCCAAAACGGTTCAAAATTTTTAGGTATTTGTCTTGGACTTCAAGTTTTGTTTGAAGAAAGCGAAGAAGCACCTAATGTAAGAGGTTTGGGTATCATTAAAGGCAAAGTTAAAAAATTTCGTTCAGGAAAAATCCCTCAAATTGGCTGGAATAAAATTAAAACAACAGAAAACAATTCATATTTAAAAGACGATTATTTTTATTTTGTAAATTCTTACTATGTCGAGCCAAAAGATCAATCGGTTGTGTCTTCTTATTGCGACTATGAAATAGAATTTGCAGCTTCAATTGAATACAAAAATGTTACAGCCGTTCAGTTTCATCCTGAAAAAAGCTCAGAAGTCGGGATTGAATTTTTTAGAAAATGGACGACTTAGATTCATTCGCAACTTTTTTTAAGTTCATTTTGTTAATTTGTGCATATTTTGATGCACTGATTTTTCGGGCTAAATCCGTTATGTCGTAATTTGTCGCCAGAAATTTGTATAAATTGGGGTTACAAACTGACCCGCTGTTATTGGGTAAACTATTAATGCTATTCATTAGAATCCTCGTTTTGTTCTCTTCTTATATTAATAAAAAATTTTTTGGAGTCACATTTTCAGATTTAAGATATTTCTTTAAAAAAGTTAACAAAAAATGTGATTTTGGATAAATGGTCCTTAAGAAGTGTAATACAAGCAAGTGATTTTTGCAAGCGCTTTTCATCTAAATAAATGAAATTTAGATGAAAAGATTAATTATTATATAATTACGTCGATAAACAAGCTATCAGGAAGGGAAGGTAGCGAATGACAAACGGATTTTTTCAAAAAGTTAATTTGATGGGGCAAGTTCAAAAAACACCTATGGATAGTGGTTTTGGGAACTTGACAGGTTTAAAGCCGATGGAAGAAACTCAATCGAGTTCTTTTAAAGGTGTTATGACAGAAATGGCGCAGAATTTGAATAAAGAAATGGCGGCACCTGAAAGTCTTTTAAAGGCTTCTATGTCTGGAGACAGCAATGTCGATATTCACGACGTAATGACAGCAATGGCAAAGGCTGAAATGAGTGTTAGCGTTGCAACGCAAATTACTTCAAAAGTCATCCAAGCGTATGACAAAATTATGCAAATCTCGGTGTAAACTTAACATAGTAGGCTTTAGAATGAAAAAGTAGTATAATGTGGAATAGAAGTTTGGAGGTTTGAAAGTCAGCTGGTGTTTAATATCATTATGATTTGACGTAAATGCTTTCAAACACATAAAAATCAAGTTCTTCGAGCTTTTAAAAACAGGGATTAAAAAAATGGATTTTCAAAAATTACTGGAAAATAAACCTTTATTGTATGGCATAATCGCCGTAATAGTTGTTGTTTTTGCGCTTAGCATAACAATCGGTGTTGTTTCATCAAATAAAGGCGGCGGCTCAAAAGCAGTCGTTGAAGAAAAAGTTATTAAAGAAGAATTAGATTTGCTAACAACGGATAATTTAGGTAAAGCCATTGAAATACAGGCTCTTTTGGCGCGTGAAGGAATCGATGTTAAAAGAAAACCTGACGGAACAAAATCTACACTTTATCTTGAAAAATATACTCAATCGCAAAGAGACAGAGCGCTTTTGGCAATTGTTAAAAGCGGTTTGATGGATCAAAATGTCGGGTTGGAAATTTTCGATAAGGGTGATTTTACTTCTACAAAAGAAGATAAGAGAATAAGACTTGCAAGAGCTATCAACGGCGAGTTGGCAAGATTAATAAGAAAAATTCCTCCGATTGAAAATGCTTCAGTGTTTATTTCCATTCCGGAACAGTCGATGTTTACATCTTTGCAAAAACCTGTAACAGCAACAGTTCAGGTTACTATACCAAGCGGAGACAAATTGGATCAGCTAAAAGTTAAAGCTATTACAAACCTTCTTTTGGGAAGTGTAACTGGGCTTTCGGCTGATAATATTTCAATTACAGATACAAACGGAAATGTTTATTCAAGCATTATGGATGCTCAAGATGATATGATTGAAAGAGCACAGGAAAACGACAAATATATGCAGCAAAAGGTTAACGCTCAGTTGGATAAGCTTATCGGAAAAGGTAATTATGTCGCAACTGTCAGTACTTTTTTGCGCCAGTCTCCTGTCGAAACATCAAGTATAACTTATGATCCTAAAAGAAAAACATCTGTCAGTGAGCAAACTTTCCAAGAAGGATTGGGTGACAATTCACAAGGTCCAAAAGATAGCGGTGGTGCTGTAAGTGTGTACCTTCCAAACGGAATGCAACAAACAGGAAGCTATGGCGGAAGCTCTTCTCAAAATAAAAATTACGCACGTTCTGCAAGAGAAACACAATATGGTGTTTCAAAAACGCAGACAAATGAATATCAAAAAGCAGGAGTAATAGAAGAAGTCTCTGTGGCTGTAACAGTTGATAAAAACGCGATTCCGCCAGATTCTACCGTGGAAGAGCTAAAAGACTTGATTGCAGGTGCTGCGGGGCCAAAAGTTACACCAGATAGAGTTACTGTCGCATTTGCTGATTCTATCGATCCTTATCTTGCTTCTGACAAGCCTGCTAATCTTCCAAAACCAGATGAAACAGGCAACCCATGGTGGCTTGCAGTTGTGGCTATTGTTGCAGGTTTAATTGGCGGTTTTAAATATATTTCAAGAAAAGTTAAAGAAGACCAAGAACGTCAGATGGAGCAATTAGAGTTGCTTCAAGAAAAAACGTTTGAACAGGAACGCCAGCTTAGAGACGTTAATTTGAGAGCTGCGGAGATTGCAGAAAAACAATCTCAAATGGCTCAAGGTTTGATAGAGCAACAAAGAAGGGAGCCTGTTCCTCCTCAAACAGTTGCTATGTCTAATGAATTGAGTAGTGCAATTCAAGATATTTCATCTGATCTTGACGGAGTTGATGAAAATGAGGCAGGTGAAAAGATTAAAAATTGGATTGAAAGAGCATAAGTAAAAAAGTTAGCTTTTAGATTTGATTTTAATTTTCGGGTAGAGGTATAAACAAGGTGTAGATAATGGCAATAGAGGGATTTAATTACGAAGAATTTGCGCAAGTACTGTCTTCACAGGCGGTAGAGTTGGTTCCTGCAAATTTTCAGGAATTTCAAAAAAATTACGTTGTTAATACCATAAAAAACTTCTCTCTTTTAGCCGGCGAAGCTCTTTACAATGATGAACAACTCCATTTTGATGTGAATCAGGCGATGCTTGTTACTCAAATTATTGCAGAATGGGCGTTTCACAAATCAGTCGATGTTATAAAATCTGGAATTATGCCGGATCATTGGGATGGCATTATGCAAAAAGTTGCGTTTACTATCTTTGAGATAGCAAAGCAGGCAATTTTGCAAGGTATGCCGCAAGAAGAAATTCTTCAAGTGGTTGAGCATCATGTAAAAAAATCTTATCAGGCAGCTTTGGATGAATTAAAATCTAAGAATATAATTACCGAAGAGGTTTTTGATAAAGCTTCGCATCAATCCAATATCGATGAGATGATGGATCAGCTTCAAGATGAAAAAAGACATATTGAAGAAGAAAATTTGACCCAGCAAATGTCAGCGTCAAACAGTTCTAAAATATTAAAATTGGCTTCGGTTGCGCTGCTTTTGAAACAAGTTTCTCAAGATAAAGTTCAGTCGATATTGAATAAATTTAACCCAGACGATGCTCAGACTGTTATTCAATATATGCAGATGCAGGATTTGGAATCAAAAGTGGACAGCAGTATTGCAATGAGATGTTTACAGGAAATAAAAGTAAATCTTCCTGTCCCTAAATATATAACTCCTGAAAAAGTAGTTTCAAGAGTGGGAAAACTTCTTTCTTATGCATCAAAAGAGAAGGTGGAAAAAGCTGTTTTTATGGAAAGAGAAGGCGTGAAAGATTTTGTACAAAAAGCTATTGACGGAGATTATTCAGGTATTCCTACAAAAATTGCAAGCTTGATTTGTCAGCATTTGGAGGATAATGTTTCATGATAATAAAAAAACGTAGTGAAATTAAATCCAAACCGATTGAAAAAAAAATTGAGCAAAAAGAAAAGGTTGAATTAGAACCTAAAATTAATTTGTTCGATTTGGATAATATTGATTTTTCTCAGCGGCAAGAAAGACGCCGTGGTGATAGAAGACGCGGATACAGAAGGATTGATGACAGAAACCTTGTCTCAAGAGCGATGGAAGAGGCTTCTACCATAAGAGAAAATGCTGCAAAAGAAGGCTATAAAGAAGGGCTTGAAAACGCAGCAGATGATATTAAGGCGGTTAAAAATTCAATAATTGATTTTGCAAAGGCAAAACAAGAAATTTTTGAATACATTGCGCCTGATATTTTGGAGATAAGCGTTGAAATAGCTAAAAAAATAGTTAAAAAAGAAATAGAACAAGACCCGCAGATGGTTTTGGAAACGGTTGTAGATGTTTTAAAAACTTTGTCCAAAGATGAACCGAAGGTTACTATAGGGGTTAATCCTGCTCAGGTTCGAATTTTAAAAGAAGGAATTGCTGAAATTCTGGAAGAAAATGGATTAAGTTTAAAGACAAATATTGTTGCTGATGATACAATAGAGTTAGGAGGTTGTATTTTAACAACGAGTAACGGAGTTGTAGACGCGACGATTTCTACACAATTGGAAGTAATAAAAGAAGCGTTTAAAGGAAGTTAAATTGGCACAGGCAAATCAAGGAAACCCAATAAGTGAAATTTTATTAGCAGTATTTGTATTAATGCTGATAGTTATTTTGCTTGTGGAAATGCCAAACGGGGTCATCAACTTTTCTATCTGTTTGAATATTACACTCGGAATTTCACTTCTTATGATTTCGTTGTATATCCAAAAGCCTCTGGAATTAGCCTCTTTTCCATCAATAATTCTTTTGGGCACTATGTTTCGACTGGTTCTAAGTATAGCTTCTACACGTCTAATTCTTGCGAAAGGAGATGCCGGAGAGGTTATTCACGCTTTTGGGACATTCGTTACGGGCGGAAACTTGATTGTAGGTTTTGTAATATTTTTGATTATTACGGTAGTACAATTTTTGGTAATTACAAAGGGTGCCGAACGTATCGCCGAAGTTGCAGCAAGGTTTGCTTTGGACGCGATGCCCGGAAAACAAATGACAATTGATGCTGACTTTAACGCAGGTTTGATTTCGCCGGAAGAAGCGGTTAAAAAACGTGAAGATTTACAAAGGGAGTCCAATTTGTTCGGTTCAATGGACGGTGCGATGAAGTTTGTAAAAGGTGATACGATTGCAGGGATTATCATTGTTGTAATAAACATTATCGGCGGGTTGTGCATAGGTGCTCTTGTAAACGGCATGCCTTTGGCGGATGCGGTTTCTAAATATACGGTTTTGACAATCGGTGACGGTTTGGCGGCGCAGGTTCCTTCTCTCTTGATGGCGATTGCTGCAGGTATCGTAATGACTCGTTCTTCTGCAGCTACATCTTCATTGGGTGCTGACTTGACAAATCAAATTATGAGCAAGCCTTACAGTTTATTTTTGGCTGGTACATTCTTGTTTGTAATTGCTATTACAAGCTCATATACAGGTCTTCCTTGGGGTCCTTTCTTGTTCTTTACTATAATAATGTTTATTGGCGGATTTTCAGTGCTTGTTAATGCAGATGTTCAATCTCAGTTGGGGCAGTTGGAAAATGTCAGACAGAATATGCAGGATTTGGTAAACCCTAACAGAATGTATGAAAGATTGGGCGTTGATATATTAAGTTTGCAAGTTGGAGCAGGTCTGTTGATGATAGCCGATCCTGATCAAGAAGGACAATTGCTTGCAAAAATTGCCGCCTTAAGGCAGCGTGTAACTGATGAATTAGGTTATATCATTCCAAATATAAGAATTATGGATTCCTCCGCGCTTGAATCAGAAGAGTATTTGATTTCAATCCGCGGAAATACTGTTGCGACAGGATTTGTTTATCCGGGAAGATACATGGTAATTGCTGATCAATGGGATTCTGTTAGAAAAACAGTTCCGGAAGATGCTATTGTAGGGGTTGATCCTACATATCAAACTCAAGCTTACTGGATTTCTGAAGAGGATGCCAAAAAGACAAAAGAAGTTACAGCTGTCGATGCAACCGATGTAGTTATTACGCATCTTCAAGAGTGCGTAAGAAAACACGTCGATGATGTTATGACAAAGACAGACGTTTTGAAATTGATGGAATTGGTTCGCTCTCAAGACCCGACTCTTGTAAACGATTTGGTTCCGACAATTATTTCTACAAGTGATTTGAGAAAGATTTTTGTTAACCTCATCAGAGAAAAAGTTTCTATCAAAGATATTATTTTCATATTTGAAAGATTGTGCGATTACGCAAGATTTTCTAAAGAACCTGATATTCTTTCAGAAAGACTTAGAGCAGCACTAGGCAGACAAATTTGTCTTTCCAATGTTCAAGAAGATAAGGTTTTGTACGCGTTGACTCTTTCTCCTGACTGGGAAAAAACACTCGATGAAAGCTGCCAAAGAACAGAGTTGGGTACGATGTTCTTGCTCAACCCAATGCAGGTTCAAGAACTTATTGAGCAAACCGCAAATACTCTGATGCGTGCGCATCAAAATATAGGAAAACAGCCTGTGATTTTATGTTCACCAAGAATCAGGTTGCCTTTGTTCCAGCTTTTGGAAAGACATATTCCGACAATTGTTGTTATTTCTTATTCTGAATTGATAACTGATATCAAGGTTGAAGCTGTTGATACAATAGGTGAAAATTATTCTAACAGTTATGCGATAGAATAGCGAGTTTACAATAGGCGCCCCGAAGGGGCGCCTATTGTAAAGGTAAAACTAAAATGATAAAAAAAATACTAATAAAATTAATAGAGATATACCAGAAGATTTCGCGATTAACCCCACCGGTGTGCAGATTTACACCGACGTGTTCTGAATATACAAAGCAAGCGTTAGAAAAATACGGAATTTTCAAAGGGCTTTGGCTGGGGCTAAAGCGCGTTAGCAAATGCCATCCGTTTCACCCCGGAGGGTATGATCCATTAGAATAAAATTGATGGATTTTTATTTGTTAATGAACTTCGATGCTTAGATTCATAAACTCAATGTCATCGTAGTCGACGTATGCTGTTTGCATAAGATTTCTGCCTGTTTTTATCGTGACTTCGTTTTGTTGATTTTGTCTGATTAAGTTATGAGGAATTTTTATTTTTTGTCCATCGCCGTTTAGTTGAAGTTCTGCGATTTTGTTTCCGTTGAAATATACTTCAGGCGGGCTCGAATATGCACGGTTAATTTTGTTTTGCCCCATAGACTTTGCCATTTTTGTGTCAATTCCTATAATGGAGCCGATTATTAGATTTGCATTTGTGCCTTGCGGAAGACTTGGAACAAGAAAGTTTTTTGAGTAATATGGGCCGATTGCTTGTACTTGAAAATCTCTTGAGTTAGCGGAAAGGTCAGAAAAATTGTTGTCGCCAAGGTGAAACATGTTTGTGTCAATTGTTATGTCTTTGGGGGTAGATTTTTCTATTCCGAGGATGATTGGTTTATCGGCAAGTTGTTTGTCAATTGTTACCGAAAATGGTTTGTAGCCAGGTTTTTCTACAGACATAACTGTTTGCCCGTTAACATCAGCATCTAGTGAAAATTTTCCTTCGTGATCGGTGTAGGTTTGATAATTTTTTTGAGGCAGTGTTATTTTTGCTCCATCGATAGGTGCTTTTGATGATGAGTCAACGACCCTGTTTCTAGAGAGCATGCTTTGTTTTTCTACTCCACCTTGGACGATACCGCAGTATGCGGGTAGAGATATTAGAGTTATTGCCATTAGTAAAAATAAAAATTTTTTCATAATAAATCCCCTTCTGTAGTAGAAAAATATCGTTTTTAGAGAGATAAAAAAACGGTAATTGAGGTATGATTTTGGTTAATTAAAAAAAAATTAAAAATAGTATTTGAAATTTGAAAATGTTTCTGATATTATGTATTTACAGATTTTTGTGAGAATTTCATAGAAATTAGCCGAAGTGGCGACAGACCGAGGCGCGAAGCCTGAGCGCAAGCGAAGAAGCCGAGGTAGTCAAATAAACCAATTTCGGCACGCAAAATGACAAATTAATAAAATTATTAGCCGAAGTGGCGAAATTGGTAGACGCAGTGGACTCAAAATCCACCGTGGCTCACCCCACGTGCCGGTTCGAGTCCGGCCTTCGGCAAATATAAAAAAGAGCTCCCCCAAAAGGAGCTCTTTTTCAATAAAAAGGGAAACGGACTCGAACCGGAGCCGGTTCTTCCCTCTCGTAAAATGATACTTAATCATTTTACTCGGTACAGTGGCCTTCGGCAAATATAAAAAAACTCCATAAGAGAGTTCTTTTATATTTTATATGTGAGTAATTTTGTAAGCGAGCTAATTTTAGACTGTTTTCTTACGCATTTTTTACATCAGAAGCTTTTGATTTTTTTGCTTCTTCTTTTGCAAGAATTTTCTTTGTCATGTGCTCGTTGAATTTTTCGATTCCTATCATCAAAGCAGGAGTCAACATTATTGTAGAAAGAAAATCGAACGTGCTGTTCATAGTTTTTGCTTTTTTAACAAAAGTGTTATCAGGTTTTTCGAACTCTGAATAAATTTTGTTCAACTCAGCTGAACCTTCTGCTTTTGCAAGTTTTGTTTCCACTTCTTCTTTTGTTGCTTTCAAAATATCTTTGCCAAGAATTTTATCAGCATTTTCTTTTGTAACTTTGTTAGAAGCTAGAATTTTTCTTATGTCGCCACCTTGTCCGTCAACA
>JAEWYI010000100.1 GCA_023395735.1 Cyanobacteria bacterium OH_SFB_17 | reverse complement strand
AGATGTGTTTGTTCAATGATAGAAGGCTCTTGCGGAAACAATACAGAATTCAGTGAAGAATTTGCACAATTTTACAAGGTAGGAAAAGACCCATTTGAACCCCTAATAAATGCTCTTAGCGGCAAGGAGGCAAAATGATTGATAATATAAAATTTCCATTTTTAGATAGAAAAAAAACACAAAACAACATTTATGCAAACAATCAAAGCTCAGCTCGCCCATATATCTTACAGACACCTATTGAAGACAAATACATAAGCAGGGCTGCAAAAAGGGGCTCTAGAAAAAATATTTTGTTAAAAGGCAGCTTGCTTACTTCTGCTGCAGCTGCTACGGCGGTACTTGCAGGAATTAAAACGCCTAAAGGTTTCGCAAAACTTTCCGCTGAAGAAATTAAATTTTTAAAAGCAAAGCTTGCATCCAACACAGCCCATGACATAGAATATTTAAACAAAATTGCCCAAGGCATAACTTCGAATTTAAATATTAAAGGAAAAATTGAAAGCTACAGGCTTACATCGATTGTCGGAAGCGATGAATTAAAATCGATTTTACCAACGCTAAAAAAGGAAAATTATCTTTTAGGCGAAAATTTTTCAAACGTACAAAACGGTGTTTATCAAGCAAATTTTCACATGCACACAAATATTTCTGACGGTACAATGAGTATCTCAGAACTTATGAACCAAGCCGCGCAATATGCAGACAAAGTTCATGCAAAAACAGGTAAAAAATTCACAATCGCGATTACCGATCACGAATCAATTGAAGGCAACAAAGAAGCAGTAAAACTAATTGCCCAAGACCCGATGAAATACAAAAATTTAAGAGTTGTACTAGGCATGGAAAAAGGATTTGCAACTCCATCGCCATACAGCTACTACGGAAACCCAACTGAGACTTCTGAAGTAATCGGCTATTCAATAAACCCTTTCTGCCCTAAACTAAACAAATTTTTAAACACATTAAAACAAAATCGAGAAAATCTTATCAACACTATAATTGAAAAAGCGAACAAATTAATTCCTGATGCAAACTTTAGCATAGAAGAATCAGGATTGATAAGCAAAACTCACCCGAAAAGTATCATGATGGACACTCAATGGGAAGTTTCGAACTATCTAAAGGCAAAAGCAAAAGGCAAAGACGAGATTATCAACAACCTCTGTAGAGATTTCAGACCGGGATACGACGGAAAACAAATAACATTCCAGACCCCTTACAAAACTGAAAACACTTTAGATGAAATAATTGATGTAATGAAAGATTCTAACGAAGGCTTTTTAGGACTCGCGCACCCTGCGTTTTTAAAAACAAAAGGGTTTGAATCAGCAGAAAATATTGTAAGACACTTTAAGCAAAAAGGTGGAGATATTGCTCACAGCGCTGAAATTTATTACCAAGATTACAACAGCTTGACAGCAAAACAGATTGAAGATTTTCACAATTTTTGTCTTAGCGAAAAACTAACTCCAACAACTGGTTTGGACAATCACTCAAACAATATTTTCACTCCAAACAAGCACAAAGGCGACTTATCAAAAGAAACATTGGACTTGCTGCTTCAAAACTCTGAATTGAGAAATATTGCATAATTTAAACTGTTTAATATCTTCAATTAAAAACACTTGCATCTTCGCAGAAGATTATGAATACCTGTTCTCCGGCCTTTGCTTTATACTGCAAACCTTTTGAAATAAGCGCGGTCAAAAGCCCGACGCCGCAACCTGCAGGAATACCAGCGGCCAAGCCTACGCCAATTTTTGTAGGAGAAGGAATAAATCCAAACCCCACACCTGCGCCAGCACCAATTATACCAAAAGTTATTGTAGACAAGAAAATTTTTCCTGTTGTCATCCAAGGCCCTTCTTTGAGGGTTCCGTCTTTTGTAAAAGGTTTTGCTTTTATCTGCATGACTCTTCCGTCAGGAAGCACTAGGCATCTAAACATAAAAGTTACTCTGGCATTTTTATTAAACCATTTTGAATGTTGCATTTTAACGATTTCCGCAACTACCTTTGTGCAACCTGGAATAACCAAAGTTCCTTCTTTTGTATACAAACTTTCAGGAATAACAAAATTAACTATATCTCCGGCCTTGGCGCATTTTGAAGCAAATTTGCACTCAAAAGCGACTGCTATTACATTATTTGCACATATTATTTTTCTATAATTTGTGACAGTAACAGCATTATTTGGCGCTTTTTTACAAACGTCAAGATGTTCCGTGCACAAAACTTGTTCCTGACAGCAGCATTGAGCGCTGAAAACAGCAGGAGCCTCCATTATTAAAAAGCAAAAGGTTAAAAATAAAGATAAAATTCTTTTCATGCTTAAATCCTTTCAAGTTTTGCAATCATTATAGTCCACCATGGGGTTTTTGTAAATAGTGTATAAACTTAGGACAATTGGGCGACAAATTAATATTTTTGAGGTAAAATGTAGGAAGGAAAAAGATTAGTATATTAACCCTATACCCCAAATTGGGATATAAATAGTTTTTGGAGGAAAAATGAAAAATTTAATTAGTACGAAAATAATAGCGACGCTAGGACCAAGTACGGACACGAAAGAAAAAATTAAGGCTCTTGCAAAAGCCGGTGTAACAATGTTTAGATTAAACTCTTCTCACGGCGACGAAGAAATTCATTTAAAGAGATTGAACAACATAAGAGAGATTGAAAAAGAATTGGGCTACCCTATTCCGACTTTGCTTGACTTGCAAGGTCCAAAAATCAGAGTAGGACTTTTAGACGAACCAATTGAACTTGTAAATGACACAATAGTAAAATTCAGTCACCAAGACAAATATGAAAACGGAATTATTCCTGTTGACTATGAGGGAATTGCAAAAGACGTTACAATCGGGGAAAAAATCCTTCTTGACGACGGAAAACTGGTTTTGGTTGTCGAAAATGTTGAAGGCAAAGTAATCAGCGCAAAAGTTCTTTGCGGTGGACTTTTAAAACAAAGAAAAGGTATCAACATCCCTGGCTCACAAGGAAGCCTAAATGTTTTGTCACCAAGAGATATTCAATTTGTTAAATTTGCTATAAAAAACGAAATCGATTACTTGGGACTTTCTTTTGTTAGAGATGCAAAAGACGTTATGGAATTGAGAGAATTAATTAAACAAAATAATGGTAAAACAAAAATCATTTCTAAAATCGAAAAACCGCAAGCGCTTAAAAATATTGACGAAATCATTTTGAAATCTTCAGGTATCATGGTTGCAAGGGGCGATTTGGGAATTGAAATTTCTCCTGAAAAAGTGCCTATCGTTCAAAAAGATATCATCAAAAAAGCTAACGCACAAAGAAAAGTTGTAATTGTAGCAACACAAATGTTGGAATCTATGATTGAACAACCTATTCCAACTCGTGCAGAAGCATCCGACGTTGCAAACGCAATTATCGACGGAACAGATGCAATAATGCTTTCAGGTGAAACTGCAGCGGGCAAATACCCTATCGAAGCCGTAAAAATGATGGTTTCAATAGCTAAAAACGTTGAAGCTAGCAAAATAATGCAGCACAACTATTATCCAAAAGAACTCGTAGATGCATGCAAAGATGATTCAATCGCAATTTGTACAGCAATCATTGACATGGTAGAAAAAGTTAACGTAAAAGCTATCATAACACTTACCGCTAGCGGATATACGCCAAAACTTCTATCCAAAGCAAAACCAAGTGTGCCTATCTTCAGTTTCTGCCCAAGCTACAGAAATACAAGAAGAATGGTTCTATACAGCGATGTATTCCCAATCGAAATGGACTTAAAAGAAGGAATCAACCAAGAAACACTACAAGTTCTTGACAAATGCCTTATCGATAGATTCCACTTCAAAGATGGCGACAAAGTAATCTTTACAGGAGCATTGCCTGATCTTTTAGTTGGTAAAACAAACTTTATCAAACTTCATGAAATAGGAAGCTAAGATTAAGTAAAAAGATTAAAGTTACACAGGGGCTAAATTTTCTTAAAGAAAATTTAGCCCCTGTGTTTCAATATTATATAAAAACTCGAAAGTATATACTTATCGTACATTTTTATTTACAATTGTTTACAATCTCAAACGGCTTATTATTAGCAGACTTCAACCCACCTAAAACCATGATAGGACATGCATTTAGGCAATTTTGTATATACTTTTTACTTAAATAATATATACAGGTTCCCCAGAATTAAGAGAGTAAAAAGATGGCAAATAAAGTACAACTTTTCAGCAAAACTCATTTAAATCCGCTTCAAAAACGCCCTTCAAAGAGCAGTTTGAAACATCACAGCAATGACAGTATTTTTAACTCAAAAAAATATAGCTCATCAGCTTCAAAATACGAATCATCTGCTACTTTAATGACAGCTTTGGCAGGAATCGTCGGAGTGGGAACCTCTTTTGCAGGTTTATTTTCTGCTATAAAATCAACAAAACAACAAACAAGTGGAGATAATAATTCAAAAGAAGCATCTCCATCAAACAAATTGGATGCCGCAATGAAAGAAGCAACAAAAACAGGAGACTGGTCCGGTGTAAAAGCAGAATATGAAGCAGCTCAAAGCCAATACCAATCAACTCTTGCCTCAATTACTGAATCTAAAGGACAAGTTGCAGAAGCAAGAAAAGGAATTGAATCTCTAGAAGCTGCAAATCAAGAAATAGATGACACAAAAATTCCTGAAGCAGAAACATTATACAACCAGACAACAACAAAAGCCGAAAGCGACAAAAACCTAACAATCGCAAGCGCT
This sequence comes from Cyanobacteria bacterium OH_SFB_17, assembly GCA_023395735.1. Taxonomy (GTDB): domain Bacteria; phylum Cyanobacteriota; class Vampirovibrionia; order Gastranaerophilales; family Gastranaerophilaceae; genus JAEWYI01. Next base: position 6,600 of record JAEWYI010000100.1, on the reverse strand, counting down.
GAAGCTGATTATAACAAAGTTATGAACGATCCTAACGCATCACAATTAGACAAAGCAGATGCATTGGCAAAGTTCAACAAAGCAAAACTTCAAGCAGAAACCGCTTATGAAAAAGCTAAAGCTGAAGCTAAAACTAACTTGGAAAGAACAAAAACTCAACTTAAAGATCAAAAAACACAAAACAAAGTTAAAATTCAAGAAATTAGAAGCAATCTTGATAAACTAACTCAAGATATCGCAAAACAAACTAAAGATTGTGCTGATTTGCAAAAAACAATTCAGCAAGCAAAATCAAACTTGGATTTACACACAGGAGAAACATCCGGCAACAAGTCAGCTCAACCAAAATTAAATTTCAAAGGATAAAAAAAAGGGGGCGTAGCCCCCGATTAATATGTTGAGTATTTTTATACCAAGTTTAACTTGGCTTTTTTCATGTTCGCTTTAAGTCCTTGGGCAAGATCAGTACGCCCGTTTTTTTCATAAATTTTTGTCATAGATTCTAAAAATTTAATGCTGTCGATATTTGTTGTTTTTGCTTTTGCAGCTGATTGTCTTGGTACAGCAGCTGTTTTTGGCATAGTCATTGTCATAGAGCCTTGGTTCAACTTCGCTGATGAAAGCCTTGTATTGATTGCATTTGAGCTTTGTGGTGCTGACATTTTTGGTCTTTGGCTTACTTTTGGTCTTTGGATTTCTGAAGACACATAAGGGCTTCTCATCCCATCTTGATAAGCTTTTATCCCGTAACTTGAGCCTGAAGCATTTGTCTTTTGAACAGACATACCGTTTTTTGCAGCCATTGGAGGTTCAGGAAGTTCAATGTTGAGCCCGCCAAGACCTTTGTATAATTCAACTTCTCTTTCTTTTAAGCTTTGAGAAAGTCCGACTTGGATTTCGTCGTCTTTTCCTTTTACAGATTTAATTCCTGTAAGAATAAACATAATCAATAATCCGCAAGCAGCTAACCAGCTTAATTTTTCGCTTTTTAATATTTTTGTCAAAATTTCAGGGATAGAAAATCCATCCAAAGAAAACCCTAAATCTTCTTCATCAAGCCCTTGATTGTACACAGGAGTGTAAGCATCAACAGGCTTACTCAAAACAAGTTCACCATTAGCTTTTGATGAAGCTTGGCCTTCATTTGACAAAACCCCAAGAGGAGTTTTTAAAGAATCAAAGTTAACCTCTGCAACCCCGACGTTTTGGCCTTGAACAAGTATTTTAACAGAGTCTTCGCCAGTAGGTTCAACCACAACACTGTCGATACTTGATGTGTTGTTGTAAATCGTGTTTATTGTTTTAGACGCTCTAATACCTTTTAGAGTTAGAATAATTTTATCAGGAGCCTGAACCGTTTTTTGAAGTTCAGCCGTATCATCTGATTTTAAGATGATGTTGTAGCTGTCTTTTACACCGTTAATTTGGATAGCTTGTAAAACATTGTCAGATGCAAAGCAGCATTTAATATTCATTGCTATTGCCAATATTAAAAATATAATCTTAAACTTACTCAATTCCCTACTCCCTGTTACTCAACCTTACGATATAAGCATACCTTTTTTTGTTTTATGAAACATCAATCTTGGGGTCAAAGTTTATATAGACCATATGGTCAATACAAATCTTTCTGATTTAACAGAAATTGTAAGAAATTTGTTATAAAAAATATTGGAACACTGCTGAAGAGCTACTAAATTTAGCTATTTAAATTTTGCAAAATTAACTTTCACCAACGTGATAGCCACTCCAAGCAAATATTACAGGAAGTATTTTTTCGACATGCAATTTGTCAGCAAACGGGAATTTTGCCAAAACAAAAGTACCGAAAACATCATCAATGTGAACAATCAAATCCTTTTTCCTGAATTTCCTCTCGGGATCTTTATTGTATTTATCAAAAAATTTATCGTCTAATTTGTTTGTGATTCCAACAGCCGCACTTGCTCCAGCTAAAATTCCACCTGCCGCAATAGCAATTTTTGCAGGAATATTATTTAAAAATTTAACTTTTTTGCTTAGCTTCATTCCCTCATTAACCAATATTGCAGGGAAAGAAACGTTCATTGTCTGAAAAACACCTTCTTCTATTTTATCAAGCTTGTTATGTTCTTTTTTGTCCAAAAGTCCACCTGTAAGACCGCCTGCAACACCACCCAAGCCTGTCGCAAGAATTTCTTTGAGTCCATAATGAACGTTTATTGCTTCCTTAAAACCTTTAAACGTACTTAACTTTATATTAGGATTTCTTTTTTTAGCCATTATAAGAAGCGGGGCAAAAACACCCACAACAGAACCTATCATTGCACTTATGCTTGTTCTGTGTTTTGGAGCGCTAAAATCGGTATGAAAAAATTCATCCACCCTTTTGTCATGAAGCTTTTGCTTTATATAAGAAGGTGTCTGCACTGTATGATTTGACGGCTTGTAATCAACTGTACCGTCAACTTCAAACTGGTTATGTAACGATTTAAAATTCACACTGTTCATATCACTATATTATATAAAACAAAAGAATCTAATTTATTGCCTGAAATAATTAAAATATTTTCTTGCCCAACTCGGCTTTTCTTATTCTGATATTTTCAGGTGTGATTTCCACCAATTCATCTTCTGCAATATATTCCATACAATCTTCAAGCGACATATTTTTGCTGGATTGAAGAGTAACCATGACATCAGCTGTTGCTGTTCTCATATTTGTCAATTTTTTAGTTTTACATATATTTACTGCGATATCTTGAGGACGATTACATTCACCGATAATCATGCCTCTATAAACTTTTGTTTTTGGCGTAATAAAGAAAACGCCTCTGTCTTCAAACTGAGCCAACGCGTAAGGAATAGCCTCTCCTTGCTCAAGAGCAATCAAAGATCCGCTTCTTTGTCTTGGAATCTCACCTGCAAAAGGTTTGTAATCTTCAAAAGTATGATACATAATTCCGTCGCCGCGTGTCATTCTGATAAATTCACTTCTGAATCCGATTAGTCCACGAGCAGGAATTGAAAATCTCAAATTTGTTCTATTGCTGGAAACGCTCATTTCCAACATTTCGCCTTTTCTTTGAGACAATTTATCAATACAGCTTCCTGCATATTCTTCAGGAACATCGATTATAAGATTCTCATAAGGTTCGTGTTGAGCGCCATTAACAGTCTTGAAAATAACTTCCGGTTTTGAAACCTGAAATTCATACCCCTCACGACGCATTGTTTCAATCAGAATGCCTAAATGGAGTTCGCCTCTACCGCTTACTCTGAAAACATCTGTACTATCAGTATCTTCAACCTTCATGCTTACGTTTTTTTCAAGCTCCATGTACAATCTTTTTCTCAATTGACGTGAAGTAACAAACTTGCCTTCTGTACCTGCAAAAGGGCTGTCGTTTACAGAAAAATTCATCTGCAACGTAGGTTCATCTACATGAATTAAAGGAAGAGCGACAGGGTTTGTTAAAGGGCAAATGGTTTCGCCGATCTGAATGTCTGAGAACCCGGCGACACCAACGATATCGCCTGCTTCGGCTTCTTCTATTTCAACCCTGCCTAAGTCCTTAAATCCGAATAATTTTGTAATTTTGCCGCGTTCTTGTGAGCCGTCTGCTTTCATAACACAGACTTGGTCTTGAGATTTTATTCTACCGTTAACCACACGCCCTATCACAATTCTTCCGACATACTCATTATAATCAAGTGTTGTCGCTTGGAATTGAAGCGGCTTATCAGCATCCCCACAAGGAGGTTGTATGTGTTCCAAGATACAATCCAAAAGCGGAGTTATATCATTTTTTTCATCATCCAATTCATTTATAGCATAACCGCCAAGGCTGCTTGCAAAAATGAAAGGGAAATCTATCAAATCTTCTCTGTCTGTCAACTCTGTGAAAAGATCAAAAACTTTATCTAAAGCAGTCAAAGGTTCAGCAGCAGGCTTGTCGATTTTGTTTATAACAACAACAATTCTTATACCAAGCTCCAACGCCTTTGAAAGAACAAATCTTGTTTGTGGCATAGGTCCTTCTGCAGCATCTACAATAAGAAGCGCACCGTCAACCATACCTAAAACACGCTCAACTTCACCACCAAAATCCGCGTGACCTGGAGTGTCCACAACGTTTATTTTAGTGTCTTTATAATTAATCGAGATATTTTTAGAAAGGATTGTAATCCCTCTTTCTCTCTCTAAATCATTACTGTCCAAAACACGTTCTTGTACAACTTGGTTGTCTCTAAAAACACCGCCTTGTTTAAGCATGCAGTCAACTAATGTTGTTTTTCCGTGGTCTACGTGGGCTATTATTGCAATATTTCGCAGTTTTTCATTTTTGTTCATTATTTTTTCTACTTATTATTCTATTCTCTTGGGGTAAATCTAAATTCATACTTCCTGCTACATCATAACTCACTAATTTTCCCTTCTAATGAATTAAAAGTGTAGTTTATACACTTGAATTTTATAACAAATATGTTTTTTTGACAAGAGGGGTGTAACGGAATGTTTAGAAATCGATAAATATTTTTTTATAAATACCTATTTTAAAACTGCTTCAAAGTCAAAAACATTGAAGCAGTCTACAATTCAAATATATTATTTAAAAAATATCTGTTTTTATTGGATTTTTGAACTTCGTAATATTTGATTGGAAAAGAAGTTCAACGCTGCCAACAGGGCCGTTTCTCTGTTTTGCGATAATAATATCAGACTTACCTTCTTTGCCTGTGGCTTTAGGTGCATCATCGTCGCCTTCTTCTCTGTTATAATAATCATCACGATAAATAAACATAACAATATCAGCATCCTGCTCAATCGCGCCTGATTCTCTCAAGTCAGAAAGCATCGGACGTCTGTCTTTTCTTTGCTCTACCGCACGGGAAAGCTGAGAAAGAGCGATTACAGGAACATCAAGTTCACGCGCAAGAGTTTTCAAACCTCTTGATATTGCAGAAATTTGCTGGATTCTGTCTTCTTTTCCGACACCTTCCATAAGTTGCAAATAGTCGATAACAATAAGCCCAAGCTGTTTTTCTTCCATCATTAAACGACGGCATTTTGCACGAATATCAGTCAAGGTACAACCGCCTGTATCGTCTATGTATACAGGAGCATCCGAAATATCACTCATTGCTGAAGCGAGTTTGTCCCAGTCTTTTCTTTGCATGTTTCCTGTTCTGATTTTTTGGCTGTCGACTTCTGCTTCTGAACAAAGCATACGCTGAACCAACTGTTCTTTTGACATCTCAAGAGAAAATATAGCAACAGGGATTTTTGCTTTAATTGCAACGTTTTGTGCAATATTCAAAGCAAAAGCTGTTTTACCCATCGAAGGACGAGCAGCTAGGATAATCAAATCCGAACGCTGAAGCCCGCTTGTCATTTCATCAAGCTCATAAAAACCTGTGGGAATACCTGTCAACTCATCTCTGTGGTTGTATCGGTATTCGATTTTTTCATAACTTGTTAAAACCAAATCTTTAATATGCGACATATCTTTTGTCGCTTTTCTTGATGCGATGTCGAAAATAAGTTTTTCTGCCATATTCAAAGAATCATCGGTGGGATTAACGTCATAACCTAATGAAACAATCTCGGAACCAGCATTAATCAAAGAACGCTTTATGGCTTTTTCTTGAACAATTTTTGCATAGTATTCAATGTTTGCACTTGTAATTGTCTTAAAACTTAAATCATTTATAAAAGCACGTCCGCCAATCATATCAAGCTTTGAATTAAGATTTAGGACATCAGAAACGGAAACAATATCGATTCTGTCGTTCTGATTGAACAACTGAATCATTGCTTCATAAACGTATCTGTGCGCAGGCTTATAAAAGCTTTCGGCTGACAGAAATTCTACAACTTTTGTAATCACTGTAGGATTTACCAAAATCGCGCCTAAGACCGCTTCTTCGGCCTCTATATTTTGAGGAACTAAATTTCCTGCTGATTCTTTAACAAAATTTGTAGCCATTTAAATCTTTCCAAACTTACTATTAAATACAGTTTAATACAATTGTGCCAAAATTTAAAGCATAGGTAAACAAAGGTTAATAATTAAAGAAATAGAAATTGGCGTTGAATGAAATATTTTTTGAAATTATTGTTTACGCTATTCCAAAGCGCCCGCTTGGCGGGCGCCTTGGAGAGAACACATTCAAAATCAATATCTAATTTTTGAACAAAATCAGAAAAAAGTTCTTGCATTTTTTTCTTGAGGAAGTAGAATAAAAGATACGGGCACTATGCGGGAGTAATTCAGTGGTAGAATGCATCCTTGCCAAGGATGATGTCGCGAGTTCGAGCCTCGTCTCCCGCTCCATAAAAAAAGACCTCTTTAGAGGTCTTTTTTTATGGAGTTTTGGACTAAAGAGGCCTGCGTTTCAAAATCCAATTCCTAGCTATTTCAAACAAATTAAGCCGAGCTGACCGCAGTTCTTGGCGAATAAAGTGAGCCTTAGAAATGAGGTCCCTACTTGGCTCCCGCTCCATTTATAAAAAAGACGCAATTAAGCGTCTTTTTTGTTATATAGACATGATTTCAGCGAGTTCGAACCTTTTAATAAATAATTAATAAAATATTAAATTTAGTTATCAATGAGGAA
>JAEWYI010000082.1 GCA_023395735.1 Cyanobacteria bacterium OH_SFB_17 | reverse complement strand
AAGTTGAAAATGATGTATTAAAAATAAAAAAATATAACGAAAAACATCCTGATAATAAATAAGGCTTGTTTTTTTATTCACGACTTTATGGTATTTTAATGCTAAAATAAATTAATTATGAGATTGGAGTTTTTATGCTAAATAAGGAGAAACCTGTAAAGGTCGTTGTGGATAAAGAAAAGTGTACGAGATGCGGATTTTGTCTAAGAACTTGTGAAAATTATCTTATGCCGGATAAAGAAGGTTATCCTACAGCAAAACCAATGAAAGAGTCTCTTTTGGGATGTATTCAGTGTGGGCGTTGTATGATGAAGTGTCCGACCGAAGCGATTGAGATTATCGGAGAAGATATTGACAAAAATCACATTCGGCCGATGCCCGAAAAAATTGCCGATTATGATTCTTTAAACGGTTTGTTGCTAAAAAGAAGGAGCATCAGAAAGTATAAAACTGATGAAATTTCCAAAGAGGAAATTGATAAAATTATATCTACCGCTGCAACTGCTCCTGTAAGTATTCCTCCGTCTGAAGTCAAGGTTTTGGTTATTCAGGGAAGAAAAAAGGTGCAGGAATTTGCGTTCGATTTATGCGAAGAAATAAAACATGCAAAAAAAATCATGACTCCGTTTGCACTAAATTTAATGAAAATGTTTATTGGAGAAGGTCAATATAAGGTTATGAAAGATTTTGCGCTTCCTCTATGTGATGTTATATTAAATGAGCGCGAAAATGGTATAGACACATTGTTTTATGATGCTCCTGCCGTTATGGTTTTTTATGGCACAGAGCTGACGGATGTAGAAGATATGATTATTGCGGCAACAAATGCAACAATCGCAGCAGAGGCTTTAAACATCGGAACGTGTTTTATTGGAACAGTGAGCTATTTTATGAACCATAGTGACAAATTGAAGAAAAAATACGGAATTTTTAAAGGCGAAAAAATTGCAACAGCGTTTGTTTTGGGCTATCCTGATGAAGGTCATTTTAGAACAATCCAGCGAAATTTTAAAGAAGTGAAAATTATAAGCTAAAAAGGAGAAAGATGATGAAAAAAGTATTATTATCAGGCATGTTGGCTGGTTTTCTAATGTTGTTGGTTTGCATAGGTTTAAGTTCATTAATAATGAAATTTTATCCGACTCTTGCAAATCAATATTACAACGAAAGCTTGTTTAGATCTATGAAAGATCCTATTACGGCGTTATTTTATTTCCACCCTTTTGTTTTAGCGATTATTTTGGCTTTTATTTGGGATAAGTCTAAAAATTTGTTTGAAGCAAAAAGATTTTTATCAAGAGGGGTTCAGTTTGGCCTTGTTTATTTTGTTTTAGTGATTCCAGGGCTTTTAATTAGCTACGCTACTTCTCCATATTCATTGGAGATGGTACTTTCTTGGACAGTTTCCGTATTGTTGGGAGCTTTGGCTGCAGGAGTCAGCTTTGAGATTGTAAATTCTTAATTTAACTTTTAACCATAATAACAGTAGGATATCCTGCAGGATTAGTTTCGCTCGGCTTTAAATCAACAAAGCCGAGTGATTTATAAAGTTTTCTAGCAGGCTCGCCTGCATCTATGCCTTCAGAAAAAGTTTGGACAATAATATTTCTTGTATTATCAAGATTTTTCATCGAAAACTTGAGCAATAATTTTCCATAACCTCTGTTTTTGAATCTCTCAGACACAGCAAACCACAAAATTTCGTTTTCATCTTTAGAAATTGCTATTGCACCGCAAAAATCATTTCCTTTTTTTATGCAAAAAGCTTGTTCTTTTATAATTAAGTCTTTTAGGCCTACTTGGAATAGCTCTTCTCCAGACATTGGTCCAAATAAAGGTTCAACTTCTTTGGCTAAATTCAGCCAATTCTCAAAATCTTCTATTTCTGAAACTTGAACTTCCATGCAACTCCTTTTTAAAATAATTTATTTAAACAAAGATTCAATAATTGCTTTTATGTTTGAATCTTGTATTTTTTCAAAAATTTCTTTTTGATCTAATTTTTCTATTTTTCCGATATTTTTAACAACTTCACAGCTTTTTAAAATAACGGTTTGATTTTTTGAAGTGCTGATAAGATTTTTAAGCCTATCAAAAGTTTCTTCAAGTTTAAGCTCATCCGCTAAATCGAGGGCAGAGAATAAAAAATCGCTCCAGTCGTTAATTTCATCGGCAAAAAGTTTTTTCTGTTCATCCCAAAAGCTTTCTTCAAAAGAGTTTAGGAATTTTTTTATTTCAAAAATTTCTTCTTTAACCTCTTTCGTTTCATCGAAAATATATTCATCGTTTTCGGTCAATTGTTCAAATTTGAGTTTTGCGTTGAGAAGAACAAGCGCTATCTTGCTGTTTTTTTCTTGTTTTTGGGTTTTTATAAGTTTTTCAATAACTTCAAAAAGCTGAAAATCAAAAACTTGAGAAAGTGAAATTATTTCGCCAAGCCCGTTTACAATATGGTTCAATGCAAGAATTGAATCGTATTTAAAATCAGAGTCTAAAAATTCCAAAAAGCTTTGCAAATAAGAAATTTCAGCTGCAATATTTTCAGGCATTGAGGAGTGTTTCATTGTGTCAAACAAAACATCTATCGCTCTTAAATCATTGTATGCAACCAAAAATCTGACTGCAGAGATTTTTTCAAACTCATCTTGTGATTTGATTTTTTCAAGAGCGATCTTGTAAGCTTCTTCGTCGTTCATTTTTGAAAGAGCTTCTGCACAATTTACTGCAAGCGGGTCAAAATCGCTGTATGCATTTTTTCTTAAATTTTCAATCGCAAGCGTGTCGTTTATGTGAAAAAAATACTTTGCGCAATAGGCTTTTTCTTCGTCTGTTCCGTTTTCGAGTAAATCAAGCATTTCATCTGTCAAATCTTCATCAGCAAATTTGACCAGAGTGTCTACGATGTAGTCTTCAAAATCGGGTGAATAAATTTTTAGAAAATTCAGAATGTTTCTGAAATTAAAAGCATTTGTGGCATGCGAAAGCCTTTTTTTAACGTTTTGTTTAATGAAATCGAATAAAAAATCACTCTTGTCCACAAGCTCTTGAAAGGCTTCAGTGTCGGATTTGCCTATGATATGAGCTGCGGCAAATTCAAAATCTTGAGGATTTTTTCCTGTTAATTTTTTTACAATTTCATTTTGCATAGGCATTAATCTAAGTAAAAGACTGTAATAACTTTATAACCTTCTTCGGCATATTCTACGGCTTTATGCAATGTTTTACTTGTATGAGAAAGGAAACAGATTAGTTGGTTGCAATCGTCAATAATTTCTCTGTTGCAAACTCTAGAAGCATCAGCAAGAGTCATCATCGCTCTGTCTGAGTGCTCAACGATGTTTGGAACGCCGATAAGCTGGTCTTGAACGTCAGAAGGTTGTTGACCGATTGTTTGTGGCAAAATAACTTTTAATTTGTCAGGATTTGCTTTCATCGCGCCTCTTATAGCAGCGGCATTTGTTCCTGAAGAACCACCGGATGTTATGATTGTGTTTCCTTGTTTAACCAAAGCAGTTGTTAATGTTTCGATAAGTTGTTGGTGGGTAATAGGCAAGTTTCTGCTACCGATAATCGCAATTTTTTTTGCAGATTGTTGGATTGTCGCAAGTTCCATTGCTAATTCATCAACGGTGTCTTGTTTGTCTTCTGAAACTGTGTCCAAATCGCCCATAGGAACCATAATTGAAGGTTGTCTGTCGTTTCCGTCGGCATTGTTTTCAAGGTTAACAATTTTTTCCATTTTTTCTTCTACCATTTTTCCTACCTTATTAGCTTGTCTCGCAGATTTAACAACCACACGAGGTGTTTTATAAACTACTTTGAAATATATTTATATTTTTGGTACGATAATAATAACACAAAAAATAAATTTTGGAAGGGGGGAATTTGGTTGATAAGCCAATAAGTTGATAAGTATAACGGCGTAATGCTTATTATCACCTTTGTTGCTTATTTATCTGAATACTTTACTATGGAAAATATACTAAAAAATCTTAATAATGAACAGATGCAGGCTGTAAAAAACATTGAAGGCCCGCTTTTGATTTTGGCAGGCGCAGGCAGTGGCAAAACAAGAGTTTTGACTTCAAGAATAGCTTACCTTATTCAATCAGGAGCAAGAGCGCGTGATATTTTGGCCGTTACTTTTACGAACAAAGCGGCAAAAGAAATGCGTGCAAGGCTTTCTGCAATATTGGGTGAAGAAACTGTTAAATATATGTGGGTAGGTACTTTTCACAGTATTTGCGGTCGTATTTTGAGGCAGGATGTAGAAAGTTTTTCTTTTCCTTCAGGAAAATCTTTAGACAAAAATTTTACAATTTATGATGAGCAAGATTCTATGGCTGTCATCAAAAATGCGATTAAAAAGTTGAATTTGGATGATAAGATTTATGCGCCAAAATTGGTTAAGTCTATAATTTCAAACGCAAAAAACCAGATGCAGGATTCTTTTACATTTTCAACTTTTGCAAGAGATTTTAAGTCACAAAAAATTGCAAGTATTTTTGAAGAATACGAAAACGCTCTCAATAACAATAACGCTATAGACTTTGATGATATGCTTATGTTGGCTGTAAAACTTCTTGAAAAATGTCCTGAAGTTCGAGAAAAATATTATAATAAATTTAAGCACATTTTGGTGGATGAGTTCCAAGATACAAACCAAGCTCAGTATCAGCTTGTAAGAATGCTTTATACAAACGCAAGCAGCCAACAAACTCAAGTTGCGGAGACGTCTGACACTCAAGTTTCACGTTCACTTTGTGTTGTGGGTGATGTGGACCAATCAATATACAGCTGGCGTGGTGCGGATTTTAAGATTATTTTAAATTTCCAAAGAGATTTTAAAAATACCTGTATGATTAAGCTTGAACAAAACTACCGTTCCACTGCAAATATTTTATCAGCCGCAAATGCTATTATAGAAAATAATGAAGAGCGTGTGGATAAGGTTCTTTATTCGCAAAAAGGGGAAGGAGATATTATTTCTTACTTTGAGGCGCAAGATGAAGCTGATGAGGCAAATTATATTGCAAGAACCGTAAAATCAATGGGGCAGGATTATAATAAGTTTGCGGTTTTGTATAGGACAAATGCCCAATCGCGTGCGATAGAAGAAGCTTTTATTGCAAATTCTATTCCATACAAGATATACGGCGGTTTAAAATTCTATGACAGAAAAGAAATTAAAGATATTATTGCTTATTTGAAATTGATTTATAATCCAAACGATTCTCAAAGTTTAAAAAGGGTTGTGAATGTTCCCAAAAGAGCAATCGGCGAAACTACGATTAAAAATTTGCAAGCGGTAGCAGATCAAAATGATATAAGCCTTTTTGAAGCAATAGGAATGTTGGATGAAATTGAAGGTTTTAATTTAAAAACAAAAGAAAAACTTAAAAAATTCGCAGATTTGATTTTGAAATTTAAAGAAGCTCAGAAGAATTATAACTTAAGAGAATTTGTTGCTTTGATAATCGACAAAAGCGGTTATTTAAAAGAACTTCAGGACGAAAAAACACCTGAAAATGAGGCTAGAATAGATAACTTGCAGGAGTTGGTCAACGTTGCAGGAGAATTTGAGCCGGAAGATTTGAACAATATATTTGGCGAATTTTTATCCCAAGTCGCGCTTGTTTCAGATATCGATGGAATGGAAGCGGTTGCAAATAACGTTACTCTTATGACTTTGCACTCTGCAAAAGGTTTGGAATTCCCGATAGTTTTTCTTGCTGGGCTTGAAGAAGGAATTTTTCCTCATCAAAGAACATTCACTTCAAACAGCGAGCTTGAAGAGGAGCGTCGGTTGATGTATGTAGGCGTGACACGTGCGGAGGAAACTCTTTTTCTCTCCAGTGCAAAACGTAGACAGATGTGGGGTGAATATAAATATTACAATCCAAGCAGATTCTTGGAAGAAATTCCGCCGCAACTTCTTGACAGTGAGGTTTCTGATACAGTATCTTCTCAAACAACTTTCAAGAGCGCAGTTGATAAGCTAAAAGGCTTTAATATTAACAAACCTGTTGCAGACAGCTCGGGTTATGTGAAGCCTTCGACTGGATTTGGCAAAAATTTCGTTGCTCCGGGGGCAAAAGTCTCAACAGGCACCCTCACCCCCAACCCCTCTCCCCTCAAGGGAGAGGGGGGAAAATCCCAATGGTCTTACGGCAAACAAAAACCTTCTTATCCGAATCGAACTCCAAGCAGGGCAATTATAAAAAAATCACCATTGAATGCGGCTAAAGAAAAAGAAAAAGTGGACGAATTTTTCAAAGATAATGCGATAAAACGTATGCTTGAAGAAAAAAAGCAAAAAGAAGCAGAAATGCAAAGGCAAAAAGATGAAAACGAAAAAACGCACAGTGTTGAATATTTTTTCAATGTTGGTGAGCGTGTTTTTCATGAACAGCTTGGAATAGGTCATATAGAAGAAGTTGAACAAATTGGCGCTAGTACAATGTACACAATTGATTTTGGGCGTCAAGGCAAAAAAGCTATGGATGCTGCTTATGCAAAGCTGAAAAAGTTTTAAATTTTAATTTTTCGCTTAAAATTTTTGCTAATAATCTTGACCTGTATCAGTCGAATGCTGATTTAGTAAAATATTAGCTTAATAATTCATCTTCCAGCCTTCTTCAATTATTCGCGCTGCGCATCCGCTGCAATAGTCGCAGGATGTAGTATTTGTTTTTGGTGTTTTGCACCATACGCCATTCATATCATCCCCATTCCAATAGGCATAATCAAGGTAAGTTCCTTGCGATTCGGCAAATGCTCTATCTGCAAGCGGGTGTAGTATTCCTTGTTCATTTACATAAAAAGTAAAAACATCACGGCCGAGTATATTGGGCTTTTTTGAACCGTTTACATCAACATATAGATTCCATCCACCCATAGAGCAGTTGGGGCAGTTGTCAAGAAAATATATCATGCCATCAAGTGAATAGAAAACATAAAAATTCATTCCGTCAGGCTGCATTGACATTCCCGGTTCTGGATTGCTAAGTGTTCCGTATCCGTTTGTGCCACCAAAATCACATTCAAACTGCTCGCACACCTTGGATAGTTTGAAGTATTTTTTCATTTTTGTTTTCTCTCTATTGCGTGTATTTGTAATATACCACTTTTTTAGATATATTAACCGATGTTTTAAAAAAGTCAAAATCTACTTTTATCACTTTGTTGAAAAAAAATAAAAACTAAAGTATAATAATTTGTATGAAAAAAGTACTATTATTTGGAATTTTAATGGTTTTGTCGTTTGCGATGGCGGGATATTGCGCTGATTTGCGTGATTATTCAGGTATTGAAATTGCAAAAGGTTCGTTTATTCCTGTTATTTCACTTCAGGAAATTTCGACTGTATATATGGATGAAGGTTCAAAAGTCGAATTTATTTCAACTAGCGATTTATATTTGGGAGACGTTAATGTAATCCCGAGAAACAGCGAGATAAAAGGTTATGTGGAAAAAATTCACGAACCTGTTGTTGGGACAAACGCTTCTATGGTTATAAAAATAAATAAAATAAAATTCCCAGATGGGTTTGAAATGCCTATGAAAGGATATATTTACACTCCGAATAATAATTTAATCGGTGGTGAGGAAACTCAGCCTGCTTCGTATGAAAAAAGGTCATCTTTCAAACAGGGATTCAAGCCAATGACCGGATATGTGCCAGGCCCTACGCTAAGAATGGGCGAGCATAAGGTAATTGCCGCAGGTGCAGACTTGATAGTCATTCTGGCAGGGCCTTTGTATATTACGCATACCGTTACAAATTGACAAATTTGTAAATTGGATTAATAATTATATTGGAGACTTTTACAGGAGGGCATGTAAATATGAATAAGAATTTTTCAAAAAAAATGAGTTTATTGATGCTTGTTTCAATAGTTGGCGCAAACGTTTCATTGGCGGCACCTAATTACAAGTACAATCCACAATACGCACCGTCACAACCGCAATACCAAAGCAATTATTATCCGTCTAACAGTGGATATTCCAAAAATGGAACGCTTAAAGGTCGTGTTGTAACTGTGCCTGCAGGTATAACAATGGCAGCGGTAGTTTCAACTCCGTTGAGTTCAGAGTTTTTGACAATAGGACAACCTGTTGCGGTGACTTTGGGCTCTGATTTCTACTACAACGGAAGCTTGATTGCTCCTGCTGGAAGTTCTGTTGGTGGAACAGTTGTGCAAGTTACAAAAGCTAAACACGGAAGCATGAATGGATCTTTGAGATTGAGATTTACTGAAATCACAACCCCTTACGGATCAAGAATTCCTATTTCTGCAATGATAAGAACAGAAGACGGAACAGGCTTGTTGAAAGGTGGTACAAAGGCTGATGTTGCTAAGGCTTATGCAAAAGACATGGGTGTTGGCGCAGGCGCAGGTGCATTGACAGGGCTTGTTGCTTCGGCTATTTCAGGCGGTGCAGTCGGAAAAGGTACGGCAATTATGACTGGTGTAGGTGCAGGTGCTGGTTTGCTTAAATCGGTTTATGATAAAGGGGTTGATGTTGTAATTCCTTCAAATGCAAACATCGAGCTATATATTGACCAGCCGATTACGGTTAACCCATCAGGATATAACTACGATTATTAGTAAATTGGCCAATAAGCTTTTTTTAACATCTTTTATAAAATGTGAGAGAAGTTAGAAATTAAATTTTGGAGAAGTTAAAGGTGAAAAAGTAAAAACAAAATTATTACCTTTTCACCTTGAAGCTTGTCCGAATAAAGGATAGAAATGACAATCTTGGGGAACAAATACAGATTAATTGATGATGATATGCACTCAAAGGAAGGCTATACCATCCCTGCGGTGATTCGTGACGAAAAAGATGAGGTATCATTAAAAAAATCCATATTTTTATCAGCAATTCTTCACCCGACTTTGGTTGGGGTTATTTGGCTTGTAATTTTTGCTTTGGCTCTTTTGGGAATTACTTTTTCAATTTTTGATAAACCAAAGCCAAAGGTCAACGATATTGAATTTGTTTTGGTTGACAACGCAAAAGAGCAGATGCCTTTGAATAAAAAGACAAAGTTTCGTTCTGACAGAAATACAAGAACAGGCGGTGTAAGAGACAAAAAAAGACCTGTTTCTATGCCATCACCTTCACCTTCTAGAAAATCTGTTCAGCAAAAATCAACTCCGGGGCCAAAAGCGCAAAAGCCGGCACCACAAAAAAAAGTTACCCAAAAACAACCGACCCAACCAAAAAATATATTTAAACAAATGATGCAGCCAAAGGCAGCGCAAGAGGCAAAACCACAGCCGCCTTCTGCAAGACCGAGCTTGAAGCCGCCATCTGTTCCAAGACCTACTGTTAAGCCGACTTCGCCGTTTGCTGTTCCAGTTCCAAAAGGTGCAACAACAGGTAGAAGCTACTCAACAGGCCCTGTAGGCGGAAAAGGTCATGCAACTTCAGGAGGAAGTTCCTCAGGTAGTTCAAGGGGGCATTATGCGCCGGTTCCATCTCTTGCTCCAACAGGCGGGGGAGGAGGTTCTTCTGGTTCAAGAATGTCCAGAGGAAGCTCAGGATATGGTAATGCAGGAAACCCTGGTGGGGGTGGTGGACCTGCGGGCATTGATTCTCTAAGAGAGCCTGATTTTGGACCGTATATGAGAGATTTGCAGCGCAGAATCAAGATGAATTGGGACCCTCCAAAAGGAAATGAAAGCAAAAGGGTTGTTCTTTTGTTCAAAATTGCACGTGACGGTAGATTATTGTCAGTCCGCGTGTTTAAATCATCAGGGATTCCTAGCGCTGACAGAGCTGCACTAAACGCAGTCGAGCTTACAGCTCCATTTAGGCCGCTACCTGCAGAATTTAAAGGAAAAAGTATTGATATTCAATTTACATTTGATTACAATGTATTTGGGGCATCAGGATATTAAAGCATAAAAAGTATTACAGAAAATGAGGATAAAAAATTATGGAATTACTATTACATTCAATTGAGATGGACTGGCCTGTATTGTTGCCGATTTTGGTATGTTCTGTTTTAGTTGTTGCTGTTGTTATAAACAGATGGACTTTTTACAACAGAAACAAAAGAGACGTTGTTATGTTTATACCAAAACTTCAAAAAGAGTTGGCTAGAAACAACCTTGACGGTGCACAAAATCTTGCAATCCAATTAGGCGGAGTTATCGGTGAAGTTACAGAAGAAGCGGTGAGAATTTTTTCTGAGCAAAGAAAAGGGTTTTCGCGTTCGTTTGATATCGCTGCTAGTTTAGCGGTTAGAAAATTGGAACACCATCTTACAATTATGGGTACAATCGGCGGTGTTGCTCCATTCCTAGGTTTGTTCGGTACCGTTGTTAGAATCCTTTATACATTCCAGGATTTGGCTCAACAAGGTAACCAATCAGCTGCGGTCGCAACAGGTATCGGTTCAGCTTTGATAGCAACAGCATTTGGTTTGGGCGTTGCGATTGTTGCGGTTATTTTCTATAACTCATTCCAAGCGATTGTAAAACGTTACGAAGATGATTTCCAGCTTATAAAATTATTATTCTTGAGCTTTGTTGACTCGGATGAAGATGTGAGCGTTCAATCAGCTTCAAATATCACACTGAAATAATATTGAAAATAAAATCCAAATTCCCAAAAGAAATGGATTTATAAGGATAAAACAATGTCTATAAAAACATCAAAAGGTAAAGATGCTTTATTTACAGAAATCAACATAACACCGTTGACGGATATTTTTCTGGTGCTGTTGATTATTATGATGGTTGTTGCGCCAACGTTTCAATCTAGTGATAATTCAATAACTGTTCCTGAAATTAACAGCGGAGTTTCGATTGAAGAAAAAAATGCGACTGTGTCAGTTACAAAAGAAGGGAAAATGTATCTTAACGGAAAAGAAATCGCTCCTGAATCTTTGACTGATGAGCTTTTGGCAATAAAAGCAAGTTTGCAGAAAAAAGAAGTCGTCGTAAAAGCCGATGAAAAAGCAAGAAGTTCTGAAATTATGAAAATAATGGACTGTGCAAAAGAAGCCGAGTTTACCAAGCTCGTTCTTGCAGGTGAGCCTTTGAGCAAAAAAGAACAAAAGGAATTGGATTCATCAAACACTTCAGTTGAAAAAAAATCAGGATCCAAAGCTTTTGCCCAACCCTCAAAAGCTGATGAGTCAGAAAATTCTGACTGGAAAGAATAATTAAGGAAATAAATATGAGCAGAGAACGTAATAGTTTTAATGAAATTAATATAACACCGTTGACAGATATCTTTTTGGTGTTGCTTATTATTATGATGGTAATAGCGCCGCTTCTTGACCAGCAGGGGTTAAATTTAACTGTGCCTGATATGGTTCAGCAAGAAAGCGTAAAAGAATCTAAGACGCTCAGTATTTCGGTTACTGCCGATGATCAATACGTTGTTGATGGGCAAGAGGTTTCGATGGCGAATCTAGAATCTGTGATAAAAGATAAATCAAAATCACTTCCTGACGGTTTGTTGATACAGGCGGCGCCAAATTCTTCTCACGGAGCCGTTGTAAAGCTTATGGATGTGGCTAGAAATTCAGGCGTGACAAGTATTTCAATGGCTGAAGGTGATTAATTTAATTTTTTAATAATTTATAGAATCCGGCGCCAAAACTTTTGGTTTTGGCGCCGGATTCTATATGAGAGTGGCCTTTCATATAAATATTTAAGATTATTCAACAGGAAATTGGAAATCGTTTACCCAAACATCAAACCCGCCTTCGAGCTCCATAACCGGATATTCGTTTTTTGCAAGCTCAAACGCTGCATTTGCTGCGAGGTGGCATTGTTGATTGTAGCAATAAACCACATGAATATCGTCTTTTGAAAGTTCAAATAATCTGGATTTTATTTCAGTTTTTGGAAAACAGATTGCCTGTGGAATATGAGATTCTTCATAATCTTCTTTTCTTCTTACATCAAGCAGTTTAACCTTTTTTTCTGCTAACATTTGCTGCAGTTCGACAGGTCCAAGCGTAAAAGCCAATCTTTTTGCAAAAAAACTTTCAGCTACCTGTGTGTCTCGTCTTATTTCGTTTATGTATTCGCTCATGACATACTCCTTGCTTCTAGAGCCTTTCTAAATCTATTTTATAAGTATCTTTCAGTTTTTTAATTATCTCTTAAAAAGCTGACTTTTCATTGCCCGATTGTTTAGAGTTTCTCAAATCCAGCAATATTGTAGCTTTAACACTATTTCAAATTGTAAAATTATTAACCATTTAGGCTATTCTAATCTTGAATAAAATATGAATTTATGTTACAATAGTAGTAGGAGATTTCAGGTAAAAGTTTACAAACGATTTCCCGGAGTGTTGCCTCAAGGACTCAAGGACCGAGGGCATAACCCTCAGACCCTCCGCCCTTTGTAAGTTGCCCCCCACTCGATTAAAAAAAAGGTATCTGGTTACTACTATGAGCTGGTGACGGAAATGGATACCCTAATTTTACATTCAAGACATTTACCAAAATTGGTTGCAAACACATTGAACATTTCGATTGTGATGAGCTTGGTGTTGTCTCAAAATATGCTTTTTATGGGCGCTCCGATTCTTGCGCAGGAACAATTAGTCATTGCAAACAGTGCGATTGTTTCTCCGATTTTGCACAGCGCAAATTTTGAAAAAAATATTACAAATGAATTGACTCTTGAGCAAAAGAAAATTAATTTCAACAATCAAATAAGGCAAAAGTATAAAAAAGGCGTGATTGTTGATGTTGATAGCGGAGTTAAGCACATTAAACTTGTAAAATATTACCAAGGAAAACCTGTAAAAATTAACGTCGTCGAAGTAAATTCAGATATAAACCCAAGTTTAAAACTTACTCCATCTTTAGTGTCTGATAAATTAGGTAAAAAAGGCACAATCACAACAATCGCAAAGAAAAATAATTCTCTAGTCGCAATAAACGGTACATTTTTCAAGCCTCAAACAGGCGTTCCATTAGGAACATTAATGATCAACAAAAAAATGTACACAGGCCCAGTCTACAACCGCGTAGCAATGGGTATTTTTGACAATGGCTACGATATGGCAAGAGTGCAGCTAAACGCATCTTTGACTACAAGAAACGCTGAGATAAAAGTAGATAACCTTAATCAGCCTAGAATGCTTGCTACATACGTTATTGCATACACAAGCGAATGGGGCAAGATTGCTCCTGCCAGCCCAAAATATGGTATACAGATTGCTGTAAAAGACAATAAAATTTTGAAAGTTTCAACTTCTGCTCTTGAAATACCAGAAGGCGGTTTCGTTGTTGTCGGCCCTGCTCAGCAGCTAGACAAGGTTAAAAATGAAAAAGAAATTAAGCTTGATATAAAAACAATTCCAAATTGGGATAATGTGAATCACATCATAAGCGGCGGGCCTTACCTTGTCAGAGATGGTCAGGTTTACGTGGATGTTTCAGAACAAAAACTCGGTGCAATCGGCGGAAGGAACCCAAGAAGCGCAATTGGCTATACTGCAGACAACAACCTTGTGATTGTAGCTGTAGATGGCAGAGAACAGGCATCAGTTGGGCTTACTCTAAGTGAGCTTGCAGGGTTTATGAAATCAATCGGATGTGTTAACGCAATGAACCTTGACGGTGGCGGATCTACTGTTCTTTACGTCGGCGGAAAAGTTGTTAACAATCCTCAAGTAAAAGGCGGAATTGCTCTTTCAAATGCCCTTACTTTAAACAAAGATAATTGACACAGGCGACTCTACTTCATAATTCATGGCCGGCGATGCCGGCCTTTTCTTTGTCGTTTATTGCAATCACGCAAAGGTTTTCAGAGTGAAACCCTGACGCTTTTACCATTCTTAACTTAAACACAAATCAGTAATAACTTACATGGGATATTCGCAAAAAGCCTTTTATTTAATTTTCAATCTCGCAAAAAGAAACGCTCGAAGTTTTTTTCTTCGAGCGTTTCTTTTTATCTAAAAATTAATACTTAGCTGATGCCAAGAACTTTTTTGTACCAAGAGAATGTTTCAATCTCCAGACCGTTAAAAGTTGTTTTCAAACATTGTTTTTTTAGGTAACTATCGAATTCATCATTGAATTTCAATTTGCTATTTTTTTCTTTAACATTTGATGATGTTGCTAGACTGACCATTGAATTCTCCTTATTTTATCTTACTACTTATATATAAAAAACCACTCACTGGATGCATTATAACATAAACACTTTGTCAAGTCCAGTTATATAAAACACGTGAAAGAGAAAAATTGCTAGTGATACGGGAAAAAACTTGTAAATTTTTGTAAAGAATATTTGTTTTTGTAAATATATTATTCTTTAACCTTGTATGCTATATTTGTAGGAGGATGCTTGAAATCACCCACGTTAAGCTCTCCATACTTGTCTTTTAGTCTGTTTACAAGGGGTGTTTTTAGAGGGTTTTTGTCGAAGAATAATTTTTCATAAACGCAAACGCCGTCTTTTACTATTGGTGAGTTTGAATTTGAAAAAATTTCTTTGTGCTTTTTAATAATATTTCTATGGGCAAGCGTGTTTAGAGAAAGGCAATCAATTTCTTCTTGGATGCTTGAGTATCCATCTTTATCTTTTGCGTGCCCCGCTTCGTGGAGGATTGCTTCTGAGATTGCAAGTATCTCAGCTTCTGATGTCGTATTTTCATATTTATTATTTATCTTGATAGTGTTTGTTTCAAAATTGTACTGGGCGTGGGCGGATTGGGAGGTCATGTTGTCGAATTTAATTTTTACATTGTTCTTTTTTATAAATTCTACCGCTTCTTTTCCACTTAGAAAGGGAAGAACAACTCCCAGTGATTGAAGATGTTTTATATCTTTTTTGTCAAATTTTATTGGCTCCAAGTAGGTTAGAGCTTTGTTTATGGTGCTGTTTGAAAAATAGCATGAGTCAGTGTTTTCACAAGAGATTCCGCACTGGGGTTGGGTTTGATTACTTGTGAATGTCGATTTTGTATTAGAAATAGATAGTATTTTTGTTATTATCATTTGAATATTAAAACATACAAAAACAAAAAAAGTTGTCACTCTGTCGGGGGATTTATTATTTAAAAATATTTGCTTGACAATAAAATTTGTTCATGTTATAAAATGAGTGGGGTAAATGTATATTTATAAGCCTTGGACAATTTCCGAGGCTTTTTGTTTGTCCAAAATTTTAGAATTTACCTTATCGTTCAGGGGGATTTAAATTAAATTTTCTTGTAGTAAAATTAGCTAAAAGGAAAAATGAAATGAAAATAGCTTTAGTAAATCATGGTTGTTCAAAAAATTTAGTAGATTCGGAATTGATGCTGGGTCTTTTGATAAGTAGAGGCTATGAGATTACCCTCGACGAAACTCAGGCAAAGATTGTAATAGTAAATACCTGTTCTTTTATCCATGATGCGGAAAAAGAGTCTGTGCGCTCTATTTTAAAAATGATAGAGGCAGGTAAAAAAGTAATTGTAACGGGGTGCTTGCCGCAAAAACATAAAGAAGAGTTAAAAGAAGCTATCCCGGAAATTGTTGCAATGCTTGGTACTACAGATTTTTGCCATATTGTAGATGTTGTTGACAGAATAAAAAGCTGTATGCTTGATGAATCTGTGGAAAATCCTCAAGAGTGTATTTTGACTGATGAATATATCTCAAATGTTTCACACAAGCCTGAATATGTTTATCCTGAAGAAATCCAAAGACAACAAATCACTATAGGAGCAAGTTCTTATATAAAAATAGCTGACGGTTGCAATTATCATTGCGGGTATTGTATTATTCCGCAGTTGAGGGGTGCTTACAGCTCAAGAAAAATTGAAAATATTGTAGAAGAAGTAAAATCTCTTGCGCAAAAAGGGGTGTCTGAAATTGTTTTAGTAGCTCAAGATACTACAAGCTACGGGATAGACTTGTATGGAAAACCTGCTTTGGGTGAGCTTTTGGAAGAGTTAAATAAGATAGAAGAAATTTCTTGGATAAGAATTATGTATGCTTATCCGAGCATGCTCACAGAAGATTTGATGGAAAAAATCGCAAAACTTGATAAAATTGTAAAATATGTAGATATTCCATTGCAGCATTCTCATCCTGAGATTTTAACAGCAATGCGCAGACCTGCATTTAATTACGAAACGCTTGTTCAAAAAATTAGAGAAAAAATTCCTAATGTTACAATAAGAACTGCTTTTATCGTAGGATATCCGGGAGAAACTCAGGCACATTTTGAACATTTGTATAATTTCGTAAAAAATATGAAATTTGATAAAATGGGAGTTTTTACTTATTCCAGAGAACAAAATACAGTTTCTTACGATATGCAAAATCAGGTTAGCGAAAAAATTAAGAAAGAACGTTTTGATAAGCTGATGAAACTTCAACAAGAGATTTCAAAAGAAATCAACGCTTCTTTTGTCGGAAAAACTATTCCTTGCATAATCGAAAATATAAATAGCGAAGGTCTTGTCATCGCACGTTCAACAAGAGATGCCGCAGAAATTGACGGTTTGGTATACATAGATACAGACAAGCAAGTTGTGCCTGGTGATATCGAAGATGTTTTGATAAAATCATCCGACGAATATGATCTTTATGGTGTTATATAATATAATAAAAATACCCTATTTTTTTAGTCCAAAACCATGATGAACATTGGCTCTTAAGTTAAATGTTACAATTTTGTAATATTTAAAATGCTTGTATAGTCTGCATTCTAGCCTCATGCTCTAAAAATGGCGTCAAACATGCGTCAATTCTTAAAAGTATATTGTTTTTATATATATAAGAGATACCAACACGAGGAAATAAAGCGATGGCTAAAGATGACATTACTGCAAAGAGAGTGCATGTAAATAATTCAAATATTTACACATGGACTAAAAAGAACAGTAAAGGCGAAACTGCTACAATCAAGATTGTTGACCGTGAACTTGACGGTGTTGACAATCATGACGCAATTAGCATTTCCGGTAATACTTCCATCTTTACTGCAGATGAAATTCAAAGTGCTTTAAAAGCTTCCTCTATCGCATACCGCAATACAGGTGTGGATGAAGATTCAGAAGGAAGAAAGTTCCAAAAAGTAAGAGTTGACGAAAATGGTATGCCGATTATGGCAGAAAATAAAGAATATAATTTGGGCTCTTTTCTAAGTGCTTTAGATGGCGCTATTGCTTCTAAGAGAATGGAAAAAGAAAACGCTAAAAATACAACTAATACATCAACCCAGACTACAGCAACAAATACTTCTAACGCGGGTGGATTTATAACCCCTCCAATAGGCGTTCACGATAATCAAAGCTCAGAAAGTGCCGTTTTTGCACCAACTTTCAATTCAACTGCAACAACACCATTTGTTCCAAATATTGATATGTCAGCTCTTAACGGGATTTCAACATTCTGGCAAGGAATGTTCAGCGCATTGAGCATGGGCGGAATGTTCTCCGGATTGGGCAGCATAATTTCTTCTGCAATGTATCCGATGATGACGATGGCAGCAGCAAAAGATGTATTCAGCGTATTGAATCAAGCAACAAAAATAGATACAACACCATTTACAGGAGCAGGAACTTCAAAAGCTACAGAAGAATCAAAATCAACAACAACATCAACAGACACAAAATCTACAGCTGATGAAACTTCTTCTGCTAAAGCAACTGCAGAAGAAACAAAAGCAGATGATGCAAGCGCAGCAAAAGACGAATTAACAATAACAAAAGTTAAAAAAGAAAAATTTGTACCAGAAAAAACAGTTGAATATAACAAAACAACCGGCGAAAAATACGTTAAATACAACGACGAAAAAGGAAACAGAATAGTTGAAAAATATAACGCAAGAGGCGTTATGGTTAGAAAAAATACATACTACAAAGATGGCTCAAACGATATAAAACATTTTTCAGAAGTTCAAGGCACAGATTTGATTAAGGGTGAAAAAGTAACAGTAAATTCAAAAGGATATTTGGTAAAAACATACAAAAACAGCCAAGGATTTGTGACAGCAGAATTCTTCAAGAACGGAAAATATGTAGAAACTCACGTTCACAACAATCCAGCAAATCCAAAAGCTTTTGTTGTGACAAAAAACGGTCCGGCTAAAGCTGATGATGTAAAACCTGTTGAGAAGAAACAAGAAAAAACACAAACTGCAAAAGCTCAACTTACAGCAGCAGACAAAGCTAAAATCAGAGATTTCAGCCAAAATTGCGTTTTATAATAATAGTAAACATAGCGTATTTACAAAATCAAAAAAAAAAATTATAATAGCTTCTGAAAAGGAGCTATTTTTATGAGCGAAAAGAAAATTAAAAATTGTCCGTTTAACCATGGCGAATGCACATCCGACTGTGCGCTTTTTATCGACACAAACGATTTAAACGAGCTTTTAGCAGCAAGATTGGCAAGTTTGGGTGTATTGGATAGAGACAATGGCGTTTGCTCTTTAAAAACGCTTGCAATGAGCGCAGGAAGATATATTTTCGAAAACACTTCGACAAAAAGATTTTAACCCGAGTGCGGGGCTTGTAAAAATTGTCGAAATGAGTTATAATGCACTCGTAATAAAGGAGACAAAATTATGATGATAAAACCGGTAGGCAGACTAGATGCTAACCTTTCTAAAAAAAATGTCGTTGCTGAAAAAGCTCCTTCTTTTACTGACAAAAATTTACCCGAAATGAAAGCAGTTTTTAATCAAGATACGTTTTCAAATTCAAAAGTGAAAAAATAAAGCAGAGTTGACTGAATTTTTTAAATATCAGTTTGAATATTAATTTTCTCCGGATAGTAAAAAGTTACAAAAAGCTTAAATATGAGCTTGTTGTTTAATTTTGTTATACAATTTTTAATATGAATGAACTTGTTTCCACAAAAAATTTTCAGATGTATTCTGATTTAGAAGACCTGCTAAATCAGATAAAAAAAATAATAACCGAAAATAACGGTTGGATTGAACGTAAAGAGATTTGCGAAAGACTAAATTTGCCTCTAAATACTCAACTCGTAGAGGATATGCGTAATTCAAAAATTGGACAAGTTTTATATAATTATGTAAGAAAAGAAGGTTTTGAATACCAAAAAATTCAATTGGATCCGGATGACAAATTTCAATATGAAATCTGGATGAAGAATGTAGAAAATGTTAATTTTGACTTAGATAATGAAAAAGCAGAATTAGCAAAAATGCTCTCAGAAAAACACGGAGAGAATTATATAATCGTTGAAAGTAAACAAAAAGGTTCGAAAAGGGCCCCGAAGGGGCCCGAATCAGGCATTGAAGAAGAGTCTGAAGACAGTGAGCATATAAATCAGATTACGGAACTAATTAAACAGGGGAATAATCTTTTTATTACCGGCTACGCCGGTACAGGAAAAAGTTACATTTTGAACAAATTGAAAAAGAAGTTTCAGATTGATGTAACAAGTACAACAGGACTTGCCGCTGTTAATGTTCAGGGGCAGACAATTCATTCTTGGGCAGGAGTCGGAATTTGCAACAGACCTGTTGAAGATACAATTGAAAAAATCTTGAAAAGGTCAAAATTGAAAAAGCAGATTTTGGAGTGTAAAGTGCTTGCGATTGACGAGATTTCAATGCTGGATGCAAGAACTTTTGATTATATTGATTGTGTACTAAAAGAATTAAGAAATGAGAATAAGCCGTTTGGCGGAATTCAGGTTTTATTGTTTGGTGATTTTTTTCAACTTCCTCCGGTTGAGAAACAAAGCGGTTTTTGTTTTGACAGCAAAGCGTGGCAAGAACTGGATTTGAAAACTGTTTTTCTAGAAAAAATTTATCGTCAAAATGACGAACAATTTATTAAGTCTTTGAACAATTTAAGATTGAATCGGCTTACCGAAGAAGATGTAAGGCTTTTTTATGATAGGGAAATAAATTATAACACTTTTGATTCTGATATTTTGCATATTTTTAGTACAAATCAGGAGGCTGATAATTACAACACTTTTAAATTTAATTCTGTTGAAAAACCTTTATTTGTTTTTGATTCAATTGATAAAATCCACAGAAAACGTACTACAATTGAAGTCGATAAAAAAAATCCAGATGAAAGACTAACTAAATTTGATTTTTTAACCTTAGAGACTTTTGACAAAAGTTGTAAAGCGCCTTCGGCGCTTGAGCTCAAAGAAGGCTGCCGCGTTATGTTGTTGAAAAATTTAAATTTCAACAAAGGGTTGATAAACGGTGCCTGCGGCACCGTGTTAGAACTTAAAAAAGATGAAGAAGATGAAAATGTCACGATTCAATTTGACAATGGTGTTGAAGAAAACATTGCCAAGCACGTTTTTGAGGCATATCGAGATGGTGAGGTTGTCGTGAGCCGAGAACAGTACCCGCTAAGGCTTGCTTATGGAATTACAATACACAAATCACAGGGAATGACGCTTGATAAATTAATCGTGGATTGCAACAGAATTTTTGAGTGCGGACAGGTTTATGTTGCACTAAGTCGAATAAAAAGTGTTGAGGGGCTTTATTTAAAATCTTTTAATCCTCAAAAGGTTAAGGCGAATGAAGAAGTTTTAAAATTTTATCAATCATTAAAAAATTAATTTCGGAGTTGATGGAGAAATTTATGAATGAAAGACAGTTGAAAATATTTTATGAGGTTGCAACAAGGCTTAGTATGACAGAAGCCGCAAATAATTTGTTCATGACACAGCCTGCAGTCAGTCAGGCAATTAAGGATTTGGAACAGGAATTTGGGCTCAATTTTTTTGATAGAATCGGCAAAAGACTTTATCTTACATCTGATGGTGAAATTTTATTTTCTTATGCAAGAAGAATTTTAAACCTTTATGATGAGTGTGTAAAGGAGATTAAAAGCGTAAAGGATCTTGAGTCCGGATCTTTGAGAATAGGCGCGAGCACAACAATCGGGATTTATGTGCTGACTGATATTATCGGCAAATATACGAAAGAAAACAAAAATATTGACGTTTCGATTACTATCGAAAACACAAATAACGTGGCTAATCTTATCTTGGAAAACAAAGTAGATTTTGCTTATGTCGAAGGGCCGGTTCATTCAAAAGAAATAGCGGTTGAAGAGTTTTGCGATGATGAGCTTGTGATTATAACATCGGTGGAACATCCTTTTTCAATGAGAAAAACGATTGATATAAAAGAGTTGGAAAAAGAAAAAATCATAATGAGAGAAAAAGGTAGCGGCACAAGAGAAGTTTTCGAAAATATTTTGATAGCAAATGATTTGAAAATAAATCGATTTTTAGAATTGGGCAACACTGAGGCGATAAAAAAATCAGTAGAGGCAAACCTCGGGGTTTCTTGCATTTCTAAAAGAGCAATTAAAGACGAAATAAAAAATAACAAGCTGGCTTGTGTTTTAGTGGATAATGTTAAAATTTCGAGAAAATTGAATATTATTTATCATAAAGATAAAAAATTATCTAACTTGTTTAAGGCTTTTATGACGTATTCAAAGGAAAAAGTATAATTATTTAGTTATTCATATTATAAAATATTGTTATTTTACTTATTGATATCTTCTTTTTATTATTTAAAAAAAGGAGACATTTATGAATATCAAAAAATATTTAAGTGGAATAGCGTTGGTTGTTTTTTTAACTGCCTTGGCAGTTTTTATGCAGCAGATTCCATTATTGAAAAATCTTAGTATAAGTGCTGTGATAATAGCAATTTTACTTGGTATGTTGGTGAAAAATACAATAGGGACGAGTGAGGAGATGAGTTTTGGGATAAAATTTTGTTCAAAAAAGGTTTTGCGCTTGGCAATAATCTTGCTGGGGTTTAAATTGAGCTTTATGGAAGTTTCAAAACTTGGTTTGAAAGCTGCTAGTGTTATAATTTTT
This sequence comes from Cyanobacteria bacterium OH_SFB_17, assembly GCA_023395735.1. Classification (GTDB taxonomy): domain Bacteria; phylum Cyanobacteriota; class Vampirovibrionia; order Gastranaerophilales; family Gastranaerophilaceae; genus JAEWYI01. The sequence goes on along the minus strand of JAEWYI010000082.1, from coordinate 2,318 downwards.
GTTTCTACGATTACCTTGCTTTTCACAAAATATTTAGGAAAAAAACTTAATATATCAAGAAATTTGGCATTGTTGATAGCTGCAGGAACTTCTATTTGCGGGGCTTCTGCCATTGCGGCTGTGAGTTCGGTTGCGCCTAGCGACAATGATGAGGATATTCCTTTTGCCGTTGGGGTTGTGACGATTTTTGGAACAATATTTATGATGTTGTATCCGTTGTGTTTTAATGTTTTTCATCTGAATACGCTTATTTATTCGCTCTGGGCAGGAAGTTCTATTCATGAAGTAGCACAGGTTGTTGCGGCTGGTTTTGCAGCTTCGAATCAGGCAGGGATTTCAGCCACTATTGTGAAACTTACGAGAGTTCTTTTGATAATTCCTGTTACAATAATTCTTGGAATTAGGGAAACCAAGAAGGGTTCAAATTCGGGTGAAAAGTTTATGTTGAGAGATGTTGTGATTCCTTGGTTTGTTTTGATGTTTTTAGGAATTGTAATAGTTAATTCGATGGGGATTGTTTCGCCCAAATTGAGTAAAATTTTAATTGAGATTGACAATTATTTGATGGCTGCTGCGATGGTTGCGCTCGGTTTGGAAACGAGCATTTCGGGCATGAAAAAAGTAGGTTTAAAGCCAATTTATTTAGGCGCGATGTCGTCATTGTTTATATCAATCTTTAGCTTGGGAATCATTTACTTAATAAATTGAGAGAAGAAAGATTTTTTTATAGGTATTGGAATAAGGCATAATTACAATTTTTATTTGAAAATTAAATTATAATGAAAAAGAACTCGCGCAAGGTCTTTTTTATAATGGTGAATGTAGTCCAAACAGCAAAAACCTCACTTGCCTCTCTCCCTTGATAGGAGACAAAGTGAACAGCTAAGGGCACGAATAAAAACCACGGGAGGCCGAGCCTACATAAATTCTATGCATAAAAAAAGAACCCCTAGAGGTTCCTTTTTATTATGGTGGGCGTTGAGAGGCTCGAACTCCCGACATCTTCCTTGTAAGGGAAGCGCTCTACCAACTGAGCTAAACGCCCGCACCACATATTCAATTTTCAAACTTTTTCTTATCTCAGTTGGTAGAGCCTAAATAGGACTACCGTGAGTTTAACCTCACTGGGCAACTGAGCTAAACGCCCGCACCATATATTCAATTTTCAAACTTTTTCTTATCTCAGTTGGTAGAGCCTAAATTGGACTACCGTGAGGCTAACCTCACTGGGCAACAGTGCTAAGCACCCTTTCTGAGATGCAAACTTTTCGGCTCGCAAAATATATATTATCCAAAAAAAACTTATTTGTCAAATCTTTTTTATCAAATATTTATTAATCAATTTCATCAGGTGATGTTTTATTCATTTCATCGTGTAATTCAGCTCTCATCATTCTTTGATTTTGAGCCAAAACATCTCTTTCCAAGGCATTTGCGTTGGCTAAAATCTTAGCGGTTTTAAGCTGAGTTTGTTTAAGGTCGTTAAAACTTTCGTTAACTCTTTTTGTTTCTTTAGCTGAATTTGTCATCATCTTAACCACTGCAAGCCCAAGCATTGCCCAAACAGAATTTCTAAGTATATATTTTCCAACATTAGCCGCTTTCGGGAATTTGCTGGCAAAATTGTCAACATGGTTCAATATTTTAGGCATATATTTTTGGTTTAATTTGCCACTGTCGATTTTATCCATCCAGCCGCCTAATCTTTTGAAGCCATTTTCAATTATTTCAGGATTCTTTTCTACTTTTTTGCCAATAAATTTGTTCAACAAATTGTATCCGCCAAACATTCCTGCACTGATAACTCCAATATCAGCCATAAATGACAATACAGGGTTTTTGTTATCAAAATTGCTATATGTTTCAGAATTCTTTTTCAAACTCTTTTTAACTGCATTATAAATACCTACAACCGCAATGATGCCGGCCCATCCAACAGCAGCATCCCCAGCTGCAACAACTTTTGGGCTAAGAGGGGTTTGTTTTAGAACATCTCCAGGGGCCAAATATTTGGTTCCGCCTGCTAAAATCCCTTTTGAAAGAACATCTATTACAGGAATTGCCCAAAAAATTCTTGAAACAGATTTGTTTTCTTTCTTTTTGGTTTTTGAGTTGTAAGCTTCTTTTGTTCTGGCAAGCTGCATCAATTGTGCATCGTTCATATTGACAAAAGCCGTAGCTAAATCTACGTTTTGCCCTCTTGAAGATTTAAAGTTTGTGCTATTAGGATTGCTAACTGATTGTATTGCCATTTTTTCACCCGCTTTTAGTAAAATTTCACACTTTTCTTACATAATATATAACCCAAAAAGTAAATA
>JAEWYI010000081.1 GCA_023395735.1 Cyanobacteria bacterium OH_SFB_17 | reverse complement strand
TCACAGCAAGTTTTTCTTGTCTCACGTTTTCCGTTGGGGTTTGTAATCGGAAATTTTGTGGACTACTTTTTGAGATATGTGAATCTATGTTCAGACTGTTAATCATATTTCTTTCCTAGTTGTGTGTTAAGTTTTTTTCTTGTGCTGCTTGCGCTGCTTTTTTTTCTTGCAATCTTTGGCCTATACGGTTTGCAATCGGTGTTACTACTACAGGAGCAAGGTATCTGTACACCATATCAAATATCATTAATTGAGATGCAACTTTAATACCGTTTTTATATTTGCCGAGATTTATTTTGTCAACATTGTGTTTGTTTAAAGTATCAAATTTTTCAACTACTTTATCAATTTCTTTTGAAACTGCTCCGTTCATTGAGTATCCAAGAACTGTCGCAACACCCCAAACAACGGCTTGGTTTATGGCGAGTGTTTTTTTCTTTTCTGGATCAAGTTTGTCGTTTCCTAGGGTCTTTTTGATATAAAATCCTGAAACAACAACACTTGCTGCTGCATTCAAGTTTGCAACAAGATATTTACTTTTCTTTGTCTTTTCAATTATATTTACCGCAGTTTTTGTGTCCAAAACTTTGCCTAAGCTTTTGGCTATAAAATCGGTAACTTTATCGTATGCGTTTATGAGCGGGCTCATTTGTTTTTGGGTAAAATCTCTTACCGGTTTGAAAAATTTTGACTTAGGTGCAACATCTTCAGCAAGTTGTGCTACATTTCCTTTAAAATTCAAATCGAAATTCTTGTTTTTGTTTTGATTGTATTGATTTAATTTAATTGTGTTTAGAGGCATATTATTAATTTGCATTATTTAATACCTCCTTGAACATTTTGAAGCCCTTTTAAGTTTTGTCCTTGGCTTTTGAAATTAAGCATTGCATATTCTTGCATAACTTGTGATTGCAAATCTGTTTTAGATGCTTGTTTTTTCTTCTGCATTCCGAAAATATATTTCAAAGTCGGAGGAAGAAGTGCAATTGTTGCAATCGCTTTAAACGGAGAAATGCAAATGTCAGGAAGCTTGCTGAGATAATTGTTAGCGGCTTTGCTTGCTGATGAACCACTTGTAAAATATTCGGCATTGCGTTTTAGATATTTTGATGGTTTATCTAAAAGTTTTTTAATCCCGTCAGACAAAGGAGTTGAAAATAAAAAAGCAATTCCGAATCCAATTACACCAGATGCTATTGAATGGGCTGCTGCATATTTTTTGTCATCTTTATCTTTTTTTCCAGGGATAGAAACAATTGTTGCAGGTCTAAGTATGCCTGTTAATAAAAGAGCAAACCCCGCACTGAATAGGACTTGGTTTTTGTGAGCAAGAGCTAAAAATTTGTTTACTCTTTCACTTTTGTAAAATTTGTCAGGAATAGAATTTGCAAGCCCGCAGAAGCTTACTTCTGCGGGCTTGTTTGCATTTATACCTATACTATTATTCTCAGTTGCAATTCTAGACGCTTTACTCTTTTGTTTTGTTTTCCCCGAGTAATAATTTTGGGGAAGACAAAGAGATTGAGTTATATGTGAATCTTTTAAAAGACTGTTAGTCATATGCTCCTGATTTTAAATTTATTCTGTCTATACATATATTTTAAAATAAAACAAATCTATACTTGCTATTATATTATTTAATCTTTACAATTCAATACATATTTTTTTAAAAATAGTATAAATAGTCTAATAATCCAAAGACTCAGAGTGTGAAATCTTCTTAACATAATTGTCAACGGCTTTTTTTGTTGCTAATATATTTATATGGAGAGGATAAACAGATTAATTTTAACTTTAATAATAAGCGCTTTTATTTCGGCGCCGGTTTATTCGGCATCGGTTTGGATAAACGATGCACGTTCTGTATTTGGCTCTAAAAATGCAATAATGTATGAAGTTAATCTTCGAACATTTAACTCCAAAGATAAAAACGGAAACGGAATAATTGAAGAAAATTTGGGTGATGAGCGCGGAACTTTTTCGAGCGCAATTGAGCGTTTAGATGAATTGGAAGCTAGCGGAGTCAACATGCTTGTTGTCATGCCTATTACTTCTGTAGGAAAAATCAAAGCCATCGGCACTGCTGGTTCTTTATATGCGCCAGTTAGTTTTACAGAAATCAATCCTCAACTTAAAAGTAAAAATTCAAATTTATCCTCTGTTGATGAGGCCAGAAAATTTGTAGATGAATGTCATAAAAGAAAAATTAGAGTAATTGTTGATTTGCCGGCATGTGCATCTTATGAATTATTTTTGAAACGACCGGAACTTTTCAAAAAAGATAAAAATCAAAACCCAATAATTCCTTCAGATTGGACTGATGTAAGATTGCTGGATTCAGGAACAAACTCAGAAATTAATCAAGATGTTTATGATTTGTACAAAAATTTTGTATTAACAATGATGGATATAGGCTTCGATGGCGTTAGAGCGGCTGTTCCGTCGACTAAAACTTTTTCGTTTTGGAAAAAACTTGTCTCTGATATAAGAGCAAGAGAGCCACAATTTTTGTTCTTGGCCGACCAATCTTCTTTGAGCAAATCAGTGAGTGAATATTCTCCAAATACTTCATTGGATAAAATACTTGATGCAGGATTTGATGGTTATTATGGAGGTTTTTCAGACATCGAAAGTTGGAAAAGCGCGAATGGATTGCATTCAACTGTAAATAAAAACTTACAGATTATGTTCAAAACGCAAGGAAAAGCTGTTCCAATTTCAGACTTTGCCACTCATGACTCGTTGAGTCCGATTATATCTGGCGGAAAAGAATATTCAAAAATGTTAATCTGGCTAAATGCAACTTTGCCTCTGAATCCTATGTTTACAGATGGATTTTCCACAGGTGATTCTTATTTGTACCCATTAATAAACAGAAAAGCTTCAAAATCTTATACCGATGATGAATATTATTTTGTTCACAGAGGGCAAATGGATATATTTAATTTGTCAAGGGCGCAAATTGGCCCTCATCTTGACTTGTACAGGGAATATGTAATGGCATGCAGGTTTAGAAATGCTGTCAGAGATTTGGTTGCAAGTGGAAGTTATGAACCACTAAGAACGACTTCCCCTGCCGTTTTTGCTTATTTGAGAAGTTATAATGACACTAGTCTTGTTGTGTATGGAAATTTGAATTTCAAAACAGGTGTTTCAGTTAGAGTTTTTGTTCCAAAATTAAAAGGGAATATAGAATCAACTCCTGTTAAGATAAAATCTATTCCTAAACTTAATAAAAATAAAATTGATGTAACTCTTGCTCCAGGAGAAATTCAGGTATTTTTATTCACAACCGATAATAGCAAGTAATTTTTTGTGAAGTTTTACGTTGTGTACACGAATAAAGTTTACACCTTTGTTTATTATTCTGCTATTTAGTGCTAGCGTGTAAATATCTTTTTCTTCGTTTGTAGATTCAGACATGTTTAAAAAACTTTTTCTTGAAATGCCAAGCATAATAGGAGTTTGTAGTGATGTGAATTCTTCTATTCTGTCGATAATTTCAAGGTTTTGTTCTTTTGTTTTTCCAAAGCCTATTCCCATGTCGATTATTATATTTTCTTTTTTAATTCCAGCATTTAGTGCCAAATTTATTTTGTCTTTCAATGAAAGATAAATTTCATCGATTAAGTTTTTGTAATCCGTGTTTTTTTGCATTTCTTCAGGAGTTCCTTTTGAATGTTGGATTATTATTGGAATGTCGTATTTTGCGATTGTTTCGAGCATTTTGGCATCAAAATCAAACCCAGATACGTCATTTATAATATTTGCTCCGTTTTTATTACATTCTTCTGCAACTTCTGCGCTTCTTGTGTCTATGCTTATTGGTATTTCAATTTTTTCATTTTTAATAAAATTTAGAATAGGCAAGAGTTTGTCCAGTTGCGATTTTACATCAATAGGTTGGGAAAAAGGTTTGGTTGATTCTGCACCTAGTTCAATAATATCTGCACCTTCGTCGATTAATTCAAACAAACGTTTGATTGAATTTTCAAAATCGTAATATAAGCCGCCGTCTGAAAAAGAATTTTGGGTCAGGTTCAAGACCCCAATCAGATAAGGTCTTGAAAAATCAAAAACTGTTTGTTTGATTTTTAACGGATTAAGTTTAAAATTAATTTGTTTTTCAATTAAATCCGCAAGTTGCTTAAGCTTAAAAGGTTGCTTTTTTAATTTTTCAGCTATTTTTTGCAACTGTGATAAGCTTCCGCCAAGCACGCAATCGCTATGTTCAACTTTTGCAGTAATTGTTTCTCTATGCACAGCGCAATCTGCTCCGACAGAAATCGCACATTGTTTGAGAATATTTGCCTGCGGAATCGAAAGTCCAAAGATTTTTATATTTTTATATTTATATTTGTTGCAGGCATTGGTTAAATAACTTTTGTCAAAGCCTATGTTATTTAGCTCTTCAGCAATATTTAAATTAGCATTTTTTATAATAAAATCATTCATACGAGGATTATAACATAAGAAAGCGGACTCGTCATAGTCACCAAGTCCGCTCTCTCAGATTTATTATTTATAAAGTTGTTATTTTGTTTTTAAATAACTTTGTTGCAAATAGTTTTTATTCTGATTTGCTGTGTAAGAAAATTTGTCAGCAGAAGGATTGACCTTTCTTGATGAAGGTACATTTGGTGGAATAACATTTGTTGTAATTGCTTTTATCATTTTACTCTGCCTTTTCTTTTCTAAGTATATTAAACCTAAAAAGATTTTTTTTTGCTACTATGTTAATAAAATTTTACATAGTAAACACCCCTGATTTTATCGCATAATCAGGGGTGTTTTTAATATCTTTAATCAAAAAATTAATTATTGAATTTTTTATCATCATCCGGTTCGACCCAAACCAACGTGTTGTAGAGAGGAGCTTTAAACGGGTTTTGAACGGAATAGTCCAAAAACGGATTTTTAGCTTTTGAGTTCGCGGAATTGATTTTTTTGTTCAACAATTTAGCATAGGCAAGTAATCTCATCTTTTTCGCCTCCATTGTTTACTGTGAACCTCCAGCTGTCACAACTCCATTATTTACCTTTGTGTATAAATAATAATCGCCAGAAAGTATAATATTTTTCTGGTAAAATTGGTATATGAAAGAATTGAATTTTATAAAAACAATAACAAAAACTCTTTCAAAACGAGATTATATAGGCGATGACTGCGCGTATCTAAAGGATTTTGGCATTGTTGTAACGCAAGACAGTCTTGTTGAAAACGTTCATTTTTCAATGAAATATTGTAATGCATATCAGCTCGGATACAAAAGCATCGCAGTAAATTTAAGCGATATTTATGCATCAGGGGCAAAGCCTAAATACGTTACAATTTCTCTTTCCCTACCTTCTTGTATTGATGATTTATTTATAGAAAATTTTTACAAGGCGTGTGATGATTTGTCAAAAGAACATGATTTTGAGGTTGTTGGTGGTGATATCACAGGCGGGGACAAGATTTTTGTTTCGGTTTGCGCGATTGGCGATGCAAGAAAGGGGAAAATCTCTTCCAGAAAAAATGCAAAAGCAGGACAGAAAATTATATTAACCGGCGAACACGGTGCAAGCTCAGCCGGACTTTATGCATTGTTAAACAATATTGAAGGCTATGATGATTTTAAAGATACTCACTTAATGCCTCGCGCGCAAAAAGATTTTTCACTTTTTGTATCTGATAATATTAATTATGAATATGCAATGATGGATACGTCTGATGGCTTAGCAGATGCGCTTTTTAAAGTGGCTGAAGCTTCAAATGTTTCTATGGAGGTAGATTTTAATTTAATCCCTTATGATGCAAAGATACAAGAAATAGCCGCAAAATGTAAAAAATCGTTGGAAGATTTTGTTTTGTTCGGTGGAGAAGATTATCAAATTTTGGCTTGTCTTGATGAAAAAATCTTAGAAAAATATCCTCATCCTTATTATGTAATAGGCGATGTTGTAGATAAGCACAGTGATTTTATTGTAAGAGTGAATAATTTAAATTCTCGATCTTTATATATAAACAATCTAGATAAAACATTCAATCATTTTGGAGGAAAAAATGAAATTTAGTGCAATTATAACAGCAGGCGGCACGTCGAGTCGTTATGGAAAAACAAATAAACTACTTGAAAAAATACATTCAAAAGAGGTGATTAACTATACTCTTGATGCTTTTTTGTCTATTGATGAAATTCAAGAAATAATTATTTCTGCTAATTCTACTATAATTAAAGATTTAGAAGAGCTTTTCCAAGATATTTCTAAAATCAAAATTATAGAAGGTGGACAAACAAGGCAAGAGTCTGTTTATAAAGGTCTTTTAGCATGTTCAAATCCTGATTATGTTTTGATTCATGACGGTGCAAGGCCAATGATTTCTATCCAAATGATAGGAAAAGCAATTAAAGCTGTTCAGAGTAAAAAGGCCCTTACTGTAGCTACAAAAACAGTAGATACAATTAAGTTGGTCGATGAAAACTTAAAAATTCTAAAAACAATTGATAGAACTTTTTTGTATAATACGCAAACTCCACAAGCGTTTGAATATAAATTAATTTTAGATGCGCATAAAAATCTAAAAGACCAAAAATTCACTGATGATGCCGGAATGTTGGAGGCTTTGGGTAACGATGTTTACGTTTTAGACGGTGAGTACCGCAATATAAAAATTACAACAAAGGCCGATTTGGCGATAGCTGAAATTTATCTTAATCCTGAGTCGTAAAAGGTTAAGTTGTGAGGTTTGCAAAATTAGTCTATTATTGTAAATTACTTGCATGATTTTTAATTGGAATATAGAATGGTTATTATGCATAAATTAATGAAATTTTTAAAAATATTTTTAAATAAAACGGTGCTTCTGGTTCTTGCTGTCGCAGTTGTTTTAATTTTGTTTTTCTATTGGGGGTGGTTTGAAAAGCAGTATTACAAGGCTGTTGGAATGTATTATGTATACAAAGGTGACAAGGCTTATGCGCATTCTGATTTGCAAAAAGCGATTGATTACTACAACAGCGGACTCAAATTATACCCAGAGCATTATGGCGCTTGGTACAATTTAGGAAATATTTATGTTGTTTATGAAGATTTTTATTCGGCTTCAAACGCTTATAAAAACGCAATTAGTTATAACCCAAAATTTACTCTTGCAAAAATGAATTTGGGTATAATTTCTGCAGAAAAATTAGGCGATTTTGATGAGGCTATTCGTCAGTATAATTCAATAATTGGGACTGATAAAAAACTTTTGTTTATTCCATTTATATTTAACAACAAAAAAAGTGAAAAATATAATAGAGGTCTTGCTTATTATAATATGGGAGTTGCATATAAGGAAAAGTCCTTGTATAATAATGGTAACAGAGAACATTCATCAGAATATATTACAAAATCGATTACTGCATACAAAAACGCAGTTAAGATATTAAAGGATGATTATGATTCTCGATTTAATCTCGCTTTATCTTATCATTTGACAGGTGATTACAAAAATGCAGGTTTAAGCTATTGCAAAGCGATTGAGCTTCAACCTATGGACTATGAGGCTCATTATAATCTCGCAGTTTTGCTAAAACATTTAAAAATGTATAGAGAGGCGTATGATGAATTGGAAAAAGCGAGCATGTTGGTTTCTGATGGCAAAGTCGGTACAAGCGCAAACAGATACGTTTTTGATGTTTTAAATGATGTCTCAAGAACTTTGGTCGCAAAGAACCAGTACGATTATTTAACCGAAAAGGTTGATGATGTTTCTGCCAATTCTCTAACCTATGTTCACGGTAAAATAGTTGCATCAGAGGCGTTGGATAAAGCTATTTTGGAAAACTTGAGAACCTGTGACACAAAAGACTTCTTTGAAAAATATTAATAAGGATAAATAATGAAAAACGAAAACCATGAACTGAATTTGTTGGCGAGTGTTTCAAAAACTTTAACAGAAAATTCAGATCCAGCCGAAATAATTACACTTTTAAATAGAATCTTGAACAAATTTGGCAGAAGCAGTAACAAATTTGTAGAATTAAAGACTGTAAATATATTTATATACGATGAAAACACAAAAACTCTCAGAGATTTTTCAAAGAGCTGGGTTGTTATAGACGAAACAAGCCACGGAGTTCATAACGACAAGTTGTATCTGGTGTTGACACAACTAAGCCAGTTTGATTTTTTTGTCAACAATATTCCTTATAAAATGGAAGAAATAACAAACTTCCAGAATATTAAAACAAGTGAAAAAAGCAATACGATTTTGTTTCCACTAAGAAAGAACAACAGACCTTTTGGGATTTTAGAGTTGACTTTTCCGACTTCGATTGTTAATTTGCTTGATTCCGACTTTTTTATGTTGCTTTCTATTGCTTCTTATCAGATTTCTTTAAAAATCCAGAACTCTATTTTGGCGGAGCAAATGCAAAAAAACATAGACTTCCACAAATCGATGAAAAATATAGCAAAAATTATCGAAACACAGTATGAATTAAATTATATCATTCCAATTATCGGTGAAATGATTGATAGATTTGTTTCAAATCATTTGGTTTATGTTTTCTTGAAAGATGAAAAAACTGAAGAATATCATCTGGTTTGGCCGAGTGCTTGTCGCGATAAAAATATACTTGCTATTATCGAAAACACAAAGACCGATACAAAATTTGTTCTTACGGATGAAGGCAGAATAGGCATTTTCCCTCTTGTTGGTAAAAATTCAGTGTTGGGTTGTATTGTTGCACACAGCAGTACCGACAAACTCGGAGACAAGGAAGTTGATTACTTGGAACAGCTTTCAAAACAATCTTCTATTACAATTCAGCGTGCAAATAATTACGCAGAGGTGCTGCAACACGCAACTTTGGACGCTTTGACAGGGCTAAATAACAGAAGACAGCTTGAAGTCCGTATTAAGCAAGAAGTTGCAACGGCAAAACGTCAGGACAAAATGCTTTGTGCAATTATGCTGGACGTTGATTTCTTCAAAAAAGTAAACGACACATACGGCCACCTTGCAGGCGACTGTGTTTTAAAATCTATTGCAAAAGTAATAAAATCTGCATTAAGAGAATCTGATATTCCAGCGCGTTATGGCGGAGAAGAGTTTGCTATTCTTTTACCTTTTACAAAAATCGAGGAGGCTTATCTTGTTGCGCAAAGGCTTAGACTTGCGGTTGAAAAAACGGTTGTAGAAGTCCCTAATGACAAAGGCGAAGAACCTTTAAATATCTCAGTTACTGTGAGTATAGGTGTTTATCAATACAAATCAGATGACAATTCCTCATCATTATTCCAAAACGCTGATAAAGCGCTATATAAAGCCAAAACAAGCGGAAGAAACAAGGTTGTTGTCTGCAAATAGCACATAAACGGATATTTAAATCCAATTTTATAATTATTTTAATAGCCCACTTGGGCTATTTTTGTTTACATTTGTTAAAATTATGTAATAATAAGGCAAATATTTTCTTGATTGGTATTATATAAAATAATGAATATTGAAAATAGTGTAGTGCGTTTGGAGTATTTTTTTATAACTCATAGCAAAATAGTATTTTCAAATAGAAATTACCATGTATTATAATTGTAACAAAAAAATAAAGGAGAATCTTATGTCTATTCAAAAAGTATCATTTACGGGTAATAACACCCCAAAAGCTCCAAATTCAGGGTTTTTTAATAGAGCTGTAAAATGGGGTAAAGCTGCAGGAGTTGCAGGAACAATAGGTTTGGCATCTTGCTCAGGTGGAAATTCAGTTCTTCCTGAACCGGAAATTCCAACACCGACAAAAACTGTTTTGTCAGAAACTCTTCCTACAAGAGAAATTCAAATGTTGACTTTAAATGGTCCTGCAACTGTTAGAAGCTCAGCTAATACAAAAGCTTCTGGTATAGAGGTTGCTGATACATTCCACATCTCTGCACTTGGTAATTTTAAAAAAGCATACAAAAGATTAGATAATTTGTCTACAACTGAGAAATCAGTTTATGAAAGAAAAACTTCAGATAGTTCTGGCACTTTGTTTTTGACTGATACTGTTACAATTTCAAAAGCTGACGGTGGACTTGCTGTAAAAGGTACTGCTGATCCATTTAATACAAAATATATATTTGATGCAGATAAGAATGTAGTTAAGTATTTTGAAGATGATTTTTACGGAGCTGATTATATCCCTCAAGCAAAAAAAGGTGTGTATGCGTTTAGATTTGACACCGGTAATTATGCAGAAGGTTTAGCAAGCGTTGATTATGTTGGAACTAAAAATGCTGTTGTTACAAAATCTGCTGTAGCAGAAGCTTTAGTAAACGTTGGCAAAAAAGCTGCAAAATTAATCAGAAAATAATGTTATTTTTCAAAAAAAAACTGAGTGAATATTTTCACTCAGTTTTTTTTATTATCAGTTTTTAGTTTTTGCTAAATGAAGGAATAATCATATTTGTTACGAATTTAATTTTGGTTGCTTCATCTTTATTATTATTGGAATTTAGTGTATAAGATTCTTCGTAATAAGTATATTTTTCTTCATTTACGAAGGTCATGTAATTTGTTGTTAATATTCTTATCCCATTGTTTTGTCCAAGTTTTTCGTATGTCATCCCGTTATCTAATTTTGCATTTGATAAAGAATACATTGCTGAGGTCTCTGTATCCGAATAAGCATAAATAGTTAAGGCTTTAGCAAGGTCGAGTTTTTGCGCTTCTGTAAGCGGGGATAGTTTTGCCAGTTCTTCTATTGTTTTTTTTGCTTGGCTATGGTACCAGCTGAGTCCTTGATCGGCAACCATTTGGCCTTCTTGTACAGCAACTTGAGATTTTGTAGGGTCATTTTCCCAGTTTTCATAGTCAGTTTTTGTCGAATGTTTTTTGTAGATATCGGCCATTCCGTTATTGGTAAAGAGGATGGACAGATTGTTTCCAAAAACTCCTAATAGTAAAAATATTACACCTGTTACCATTACTATTGAAATAACAGCTTCAACTGTAACTTCTGCTTTTATAGCTTTATTCCTGCAAAACATTAGACCTCCAACTGAATTATCCATAAAAAATTAACCTTATACTTTAAACCCGCATTTTATTAAATTTTGCACTAAATCATGGCAAATTGTCCATTTTGTTACAATTTGTAATAAATATCCTGAATATCAATTTATTTTGGCATTGATAGTACTATAATTGAGCTAGGTCTAGAAAAAATAGAGAGGGAAAAATGAAAATAGCGATATATCCGGGAAGCTTTGATCCAATTACAAAAGGACATTTAGATGTATTAAAAACGGGGAGCGAAATTTTTGATAAGGTTATTATCGCAGTTACATTTAATCCTGATAAAAAAGGTCTTTTTTCTATAGAAGAAAGATTGGCATTGATTAAAGCTAGTGTGGCTGATTTAGAAAATGTTGAAGTCGACTCTTTTGAGGGTTTGACGGTTGATTATGCAAAACAAAAGGGCGCAAAGGTTTTGTTAAGAGGTCTTAGGGCTGTTTCTGATTTTGAATTCGAAATGCAGCTTTCACAAACCAACTCAGCGCTTTCTCCTGAGATTAAAACCATATTTTTGACTACCAGACCTAAGTACAACTTTATCTCTTCAAGTACGGTCAAAGAGATAGCGCTAATGGGCGGAGATGTTTCTAAGTTTGTTCCAGAGGCGGTTAGTGATTATATAAAAAAACAGCCTCACCGATTTTTAAAAAAATGAATTAAGAAACGTAAATAACAATTGGGTATAAATGGGCTGATATTGTTGCCAAAATAAAATTATTGATATAGAATATAAATTAAGAAAGGTAATTAAGATTATGAATATGCAACAAAGCGGTATATATGAACTACTAAAGCTTTTGGAAGTAGTTTTGGATAAGAGTTTTCCTATCTTGCCAAATTATTTGGTGGCTGTAAAAGTTAAGGAAATCGAATCTTTAATTGATAGAATTTATGCATCTTTGCCTAATGAAGTTCAAGAAGCTCGTGCTTTTTTAAGACGCAGAGAAGAACTTCAGATGGAAGCTCAACAAAAGGCTGAAAAAATTATCCTTGATGCTCAAAATGAAGCAAATAGATTGTTAAGCGAATCAGATGTTTTGAGAGCGGTTCAAAAAGAAGCTGAAAAAATTAAAGAACAAGTTATCGGCGATTGCGAAGATATAAAAAGAAAAGCTCTTGATGATGCAGAAAATGTTAGAATTCAAGCAGCTGATGAAGCTATTAGGATCAGGGAAGGTGCTGAAGTTTATGCTGAGCAAATTCTTGCAAATATTGAACGTGATTTGACTCAACTTCAACAAGTTGTTAAAAATGGTCAAGTTTATATTGAAAAACTTCGTTCAGATTCTAGCCAAAGCTATGATCCAAATTATCAGGCTTCTCACGGCGGCGAATTCAAATTTGACTAATTGATTTTTAGATAATTTTATAACAAAGACATTGATTCAATCAATGTCTTTGTGCTATTATTTACTTATGAAAAACTTTGAAAAAACATGTAATTCACTAGAAGATACCAAAGATTTAGCCGAAAAATTTGCAAGCGCTGTTAGGAATAAAGGTGCGTTTGTTAGTTTGTATGGTGAAATTGGGGCGGGCAAGACCGCATTTGTTAAAATGGTTGCCTCGGCGCTTGGAATAAAGGATCGAGTCACGAGCCCTACTTTTGTAATTCTTAATGAATACCACAACGGAGATATTCCGATGTATCATTTTGATTTATACAGGCTTGAAGAAGAGGGTGTAAAAACGATAATTGATGAGCTTCGAGAATATTCAGAAGGTAAAATACTTACATTTGTTGAATGGGCGGAATTCTCTCAGGACGAAATTCCGTTTAACCATCTTCAAGTAAATGTTACTTACGAAGAAGGTGAGGCAAGAAAGTATTCATTTAAAGCCTTTGGAAGTGAAAGTGAAGAAATTTTAGAGGGATTAAAGTGAATATATTAGCGTTTGATACTTGTCTTGATAGAATGTATGTTGCATTGAGCATCGATGGCGAGTTGAAATTTTCAAAAATTATCGAGTCGACGGAATCCCATTATCATTCGGCGTTTTTGATTTCTACAATAAGAGATGTACTGGTTCAGGCATCAATTGAGCCAAAAGATGTAGATGTTGTTGCTACTAATCTTGGGCCGGGAAGTTTTACTGGTATAAGAGCTTGCACAACTGTTGCAAGAGTTTTTGCCCAAGAAATGGGAGCCAAGACTGTCGGCGTGTCTTCGCTGGAAATTCTTTCAAGACTTGCTGAGGTTCAGGATAATTCTAAAGTAATTGTTTTGTTAGATGCAAGAAAAAATATGGCTTATACTGCTGTTTATGAGAATAAAAAAGAGATTTTGGCACCCAAAGCGATTTTGATAGAAGATATAAAAAATATTATGGCAAGTGATGAATATCAAGTTGTTACTGACAATAAACTTAAAGAAATTTTTGGCGGAATCTCATACACTGAATGTGATTTAGATTTAGGAAAAATTTTGATAGAAATTGCGACTGAAAAATTAAACCAGGGAGTAGAAGTTGATTGGAAAAAACTTCATCCTTTGTATATTCAGCCTCCGCCGGTTACTGTTAAAAAATAAAAGTGAAGAAAATCTTAATATTAGGTCATTTCCAATCATATCTGTTATAATAATTTTATGGATAACGGCGAAAAACAGGATTTTATATCGACGGTCTCGCATGAGCTTAGGACTCCTTTGACAAGCATAAGAGGGTTTGCACAAACTATGCTTGGCTCTTGGGATGCACTTGATGATGAAAATAAAAAGAAATTTATAAAAATTATTGAACAACAGTCAAATCGATTGATTAATTTGGTTGAAAATATGTTGTCTGTAAATAAACTCCAGTCGTTTAAGGACAAGTTTGTCTATAAGTCAGCTTCTGCAAAAATTTTGATTGAGCCAATTATTCAAATTATCCAACATCAATATCCGGAGCATATTTTTGAATTTAATTTCAATGAGAAAATTCCCAATCTACTCATTGATGTGGACAAATTTCAGCAAATAATGACAAATTTGATTGAAAACGCAGCAAAATATTCTAACGAAGGTACTAAAATTACTGTGATTGTTGATTTTTCATCTTCGCCTGAATTTATTTCTATAAAAGTTATAGATGAGGGAATTGGGATAAAGGAAGAAGATTTTGAAAGAATTTTTGCGAAATTTTCAAGAATTGATAATCCATTGACAAGAAAAGTTCAAGGAAGCGGGCTTGGCCTTTATATTACAAAAACACTTGTAAATAAAATGGGTGGAAATATTAAAATAAAAAGTAGTGACTCAGGAACTGAATTTGAGGTTTTGCTTCCTGCCGAAAATCTTGAGTCGCAAGCTCTAAAAACGTTGTTTAAAGATGGTACTGTTCAGGAATAAGAGGTTGTTAAAATGAAAACTAATACTCTTATCATTGATAAAAGAAAAGAGTTATCAATTAAGTATAAAAAACTTGTTGAAAGTAGTGATAATGCTGTAAATATTGCTTATACTCTTAATTCTGCAATAAAAAAAATCCAAGATTTGGAACCTGATTTGATAATCGTGTCTGATAGTATAGAAGAAAATTTATCTGATTTTTGTAAAAAATTGAGAATTTTAACATTCAATACAAGACCTGTAATCATTGCTATTTCTAAGTCTGCAGAAATTGCAGACAAAATTTTAGCTTTGGATAGCGGCGCAGATGACTTTTTGTCAGAACCGATTAGCAGTGATGAGTTTAAAGTAAGAATGAAGGCTCACTTGAGACGTGAAAGAGATGCTAATATAAATTTTAAGACAATGTTGCCAACTGAGAATTATTCGATGAAAATTTTAAAACGAACACTTGCTCAAAAAAATCCTTGGGCGTGTCTTTTGGTGAGTATTCAGAATTTTAATAATTACCGCGAAATTTATACTGAGTTGGCTTCTGATAAACTTGTGCAGACTTATTGTGCGATAATAAATTCGACATTGCAAGATGATGATTATCTAGGTCATTTGTCAGATAGTGAATTTTTGATTGTTACTACGCCGTTGAAGGCAGAAAAAATTGCATCGTTTCTAGTTTTTGCTTTTGATTCAATTTCTTCAAAATTCTACTCAGATTCTGATGCAAAGCGCGGATATACGATTTTGCAAGGTGATGACAAAGCAGGTCGCAGGAGCGAATTCGTTTTTACGACAATCGGTGTAATTTCAAACGAGTTTAAGAAATATTCTTCACCAAAAGCTATAATTGCAGGTCTGAACCAACTTCATAACTTGGCGAAGCGTCCTTCAGGCTCAAGTTATGCAATAGAGCGGCCAAAAATTTGTGCGGAGGGCTCTGTCCTTGAAATGCCTTATAATAATAAAGTTTGGGTGCTAGAAGAAGATGAAGCGCTTTCTTACCTTTTATCAACGGCGATAGATTTGGAGGGTTATGTCGTTCAAACCCTTAACAATACCCAAACAATCGGAACTTTGGCCTCTTCAGACATTTCGTTTGAGTCGGTTCCTGCAGTCATAGTTATTGATGCGGGAGGTGCTGATACTATGATTGGGCTTGATATATGCAAAACTTTAAAATCGGATTTGAGATTTTCTAAATCAAAAATAATAGTAACCTCCGTTCTTCATGACAAAGAATTGGTCTTAAACTCAGGTGCTGACCTGTATTTGCCAAAGCCGTATGAGCTTTTAACCCTTATGCGCTGGATAAAAACATTTTTAAGAGAAGTAAACTCTTAACATCTTTTTAACAAGTGTTATGTTGACACTAATGACTTTATATGTTATACTATCCTTGTAGTAAATTAGATGAAGGCTGAGGTCGGTTATGAAAATAGTATCATTTTGTGGCGCAAATTGCTCAAAAAGAGTTGTAAATTCTTCTGCCTATAAGGATTTTGGACTTGATGAAGGAATCAGTGCAGTGAGCAATTATGTCGATGAAACATATGGAAAAGGATATAAATTTGTTTATGACAAAATAAATACTTCGGCAAGGGAGTCTGTTTTTGCTACGTTACAAAAGGGAACAAAAATTTCTGACGGAACTTTCGATTTATTGATTAGGACAAAAGATACGAAAAGTCCGATAAAAGTTTTGGAAAATGGTCAGTTAAGCGAAAATTATAAAAAGGCCATCGATTTTGCTTTTGCAAGTTTAAAAGCAAGATTGAAAAGAAGATAAAATTTTTTGTTGTAATTTTTATATAAATTAATAAAGAGGCGAATTTGCTTAGCAAATTCGCCTCTTTATTATATTTTTAAAATAAGATTTAATCCAAAAGTTCATCAAGAATTTTAGCATTATTTACCGCTTTTTGCGGGTTAGCGATTCTAGAGCGTTTTAGATAAGTTCTTAGAGCTTCTCTTACAAGTTCGCTTCTTGTTCTTTGTTCTTCGGTTGCAAGCCCGTCTACTTTATCAAGAAATTCGTCGGGCATTGAGATTAAAATTCGCGCCATTTTCTCCTCCATAAGTTAAAATTGGGGTATCCAATATTATTGTACATCAAATGCATATATTTTCTATATCTAATTGGCGGATTGTTACAAACGTACTTCTAAATTTTTACATATTTCTTCTTTGCTATATAATCTTGTCCTCGCAAATAATTCAGGCTACTTATTTACATTTAGCTTTGTTTTAATTACAATTTAAAATGTATTAAACAATTGAGGAGTATTAATGTTTGGTATTATTTTAGCAGGTGGCTCAGGAAGCAGATTGTGGCCTCTATCAAGAGAGCTTTATCCAAAACAGTTATTGAGTTTAAATTCTGAAAAAAGTCTTTTACAGTCTACATTTGAGAGATTACAAGCATTTATTCCTGCTGAAAATATTGTAAGCATTACCAATACCAAGCATGTTGGCAATATTAAAAGACAGCTTAAAAAACTTGCAAAAGATTCTGTTGTTTTGTCAGAACCATTGGCTAGAAATACTGCTCCTGCAATTGCACTTGCAACAAAATATATAACTCAAAAAGAAAATGATCCGCTTATTTTGGTTGTTCCGTCTGATCATTTAATCGAAAATTGCAAAGACTTTTTATCAACAGTAAAAAAAGGTGAAGAGCTTGCAAATGAAGGTTATATTGTGACTTTTGGGATAGAACCATCTTATCCTGAAACAGGTTATGGTTATATAAACGTAATAAATGAACCGATTAAAGGCGGTTTTAAAGTTAAAGAATTTGTAGAGAAACCAAATTTACAAACAGCCGAAAAATATGTTGCTGCAAAAACGTATTATTGGAATAGTGGAATTTTCATGTTCAAAGCTTCTACAATGATTGAAGAGATTAAGAAATTTGCACCTGAGATTTATGCAAATATGGAAGAATTTGGTAAAAACAATTCAGATAAAATTGAGTATAATCTTTTTGAAAAAATGCCTAATATCTCTATAGATTACGCGATTATGGAAAAATCAGATAAGATTGCTTTGGTAAAATTGGAAAGTGATTGGAACGATTTGGGATCTTGGCAGTCTATATATGATGTGAGCAAAAAAGATGAAAAAAATAACGTAATGATTGGGCACGTTTTGGATGAAGGTTCGACAAATTCTCTTGTTTATGCTTCTTCTAAATTGGTTGCTACAATCGGATTAGAAGATACAGTGCTTGTCGAAACCGACGACGCAATTTTGGCTTGCAAAAAAGATAGAACACAAGATGTTAAAAAGATTTTTGATAAGTTAAAAAAACAAAACGACGATACTCATTTGGTTCACAAAACTGTTTACCGCCCTTGGGGTTTTTACACCGTATTGGCTCAAGGAAAAGGGTTTTTGACAAAGTTAATTCATGTAGATGTGGGACAGAAGCTTTCGGTGCAATCTCATAATCACAGAAGCGAACACTGGGTCGTATTATCTGGCAAAGCTAAGGTTGTTTTGGAAGGCAAAGAGCTTATCTTAAGCCCAGGACACAGTATCGACATAGGTCTTAAGGCTATTCATTCGCTTCAGAATCCTTATGAAGAACCGATGGAAATCATTGAAGTTCAGCTTGGTGACTTGCTTTTAGAAGATGATATCGTAAGATACGAAGATATGTACGGCCGAGCTTAGTTTTTGCTTTATGCCTAAATTATGGCGTCCTTTTAATAGGAGGCAAATTTTTGTTTTCGTAAATATCGTAGTAAGTTTTTTCGTTTGTTTTTAAATTCGTTACTCCTGTTTCGGAGGCAAATTTCAAATTGTATTTTTCTAAAAACTTATTATTGATTTTACATTTTGCTGCATAAGGCATTATTTCTTCATTATTAATTGATAAAGGAATTGTTTTGTTTTTGATATAAATGCAAGGTACATATTCGTCTTTGTAGAATTCTTCATACTTTGAATATGGTGTTGTAAGGTTGTTTTCACGCTCAAGATATTTGATTATGTTTGAAATAGTCTGTTCATTTTTAGGTAAAATTACAATATTGTACGATGATAAATCTAGTTCATTATACTCTTCCAAGTTGGCAAAAGTAATGTTGTAGCCTTCTTTTTCAAATGTTTTGAGCATATAGGTTGGTACCCCTTCAGATAAAAAGGCAATAATTTTATTATTATTTTCGTATTCAAGAGAAATTCTGCGTTTTAAAAGACACTCTGCTGATGTTATTTGAGATTTTTTTTCAAAATCCATACATTCCGCTCTGAATCTTAGTTCGCTTATGCTGACACCTGATTTTAAAAGCATTGCCGATTTTACGAATGGTCTTGCCCATAAGCTAGTCGATACAAAAATCATCGAAAACATTGCAAAAAATATAACTATATACTTAATTGGATTTCTCTTTTTGAAATACGAATAAACAAGCACTACTGATGACAAGGTAAAAAGCATTGTTAAAAATCTTATATTATATGACATATAAGCAATCAGACTTGACATAAAAAATAAGTTAACGAAAAACATTGTTGAAAAAACAAATAAGAATGATGCTTTTTTTGATTTAAATTTAAATATTAAATTTCCAAGAGTCCAAGCAAGGCAAGGTATACAAACCAAAAAACCTACAACTCCCATTCCCATCAAGGGTTCAAGTAATGTATTGTTCAAAAAATCGCTTGGTGAATAAAGTCCGTCTCTTAGGCTTCCTAGCCCAAGAAAAATCAAAATTGAATTTTTTGTGCTTAAAATACTTGGTCCAAAGAATTTTGCCCATGTGAATCCAGTAAAATCAAAAAACATGAACAAATGTTTTATAAAATTAGCGATTGCACCTTGTATCCCATAGTAATTTTTTGAAACAGGCATAAAGTATTGGCTTCCAAATGCATTTTGAAAAAATATCAGATTTTGAAGATAGTTGTACGCTGAAAACACAGCAAAATTTATTAATCCAAACTTCAAAAACTTTCCAAAAAATTTGTAATTTTTATAATTTTTGCATAAATAAAGGAAAAGAATTGCAACTCCAGGAATAGCAAAAAATGCTGTAGTTTTTACTCCAAGAGCGATTGCATAGGCAAGGGATGATACATACAAAGCTTTTTGGTCGTTGTGTTTTATAGCTGACCAAAATATTGCGATAGAGCTTAGTATAAGCCCTGATATAATCATATCAGTCTCTGTTCCTGATGATAAAACGATTACAGAGGTAAAAGAGGATAAGATAAAAATTGTCCAAAGTTTTTTTCTTGTGCAGTAGCCAAGAAAAGAGAGAATTTTGTAAACGGCAGATATTGAAAGAAAATATCCCAGCAAAGAAAAGAAGCCTAAAAAGTAAGCTGATTTTGTAAACGAAAAAATCCACGCATACAAAATTTCTGAATTTATCGGCATGCATAGTGCTCTAATATCTGCAGTCGGGAAAAACCCTAAGTTTCCTTGAGTTGCCCAATAAAGCGCTCTTGTTATGTGGTAAGCTCTTCCGTCGGCGCTTGTTGTTGGCATAACTAAGCATAAAAACACAGCTGAGATTATGAAAACACACCAGCTAAAATAAAGAAAGGCTAACGATTTGTCCAGCTTAAGTGAGTTTTTTACTTTTGTGTATAAATCTCTAATATGTGGTTGCCAAATTGGTTTACCTTGTTTTCTCCAAAGATAAAATGCTGTATCAGCAAAAATTATATTCATTCCTAAAATTCCGAACGGATTTATGCCATTAACTAAGGATAATAGTTCAAATGTTAGTATGATTTGTGCAAATGCAATAATAAAAATATAGATAAAACCAAGATTATTTTTGGGGTTAAAAATCATGCTTGTTATAAAGTACGATGACAAGAAAACAAGCAGAAATGATATTATAAATAAAAACATTACATTCCTTCCAATATTCCTTTAAGGCTTTCGACCATAACTGTTTCATATTGTTCAGCCAATTCTTTTGAAGAAGCCTCAAATCTTAATGTAAATACAGGTTCTGTGTTACTTTGGCGAATTAGTGCAAAACCTCCGTCAAACACAATTCTCATCCCGTCAATTGTTATGATTTCCCTTATTTTTGAGCCAAACATATCAGGGTTTTCTTTGACTTGTTTTTTAAAAGCTTCCAAAACAGCTTTTTTTAACTCGTTTTCGCAAGGGAATCTAACTTCTTGTGATGAATGAACGTGATTAAAAGGTTCAAGCATTTCTTCAATCTTGAAATTTGGGTTAGTTTTTTTGTGTTTAGATACAATTTCAATGATTCTGCAACCTGCGTAAGCTGCATCATCAAAACCGTAATATCTGTCTTTAAAGAAGGTATGCCCACTCATTTCACCGGCTAAAATAGCAGATTTTTCTTTCATCATGCATTTTATGAAGCCGTGGCCTGTTTTGCACATCACTGCGTCTCCGCCGATTTCGTTGATTGTATCATACAAAACTTGCGAACATTTTACTTCTGAAACGATAACAGGTTTTTTAGGTTGAGTTTTATAATTTTCAATTACATCTTGAGCATAAATTAATAATAATTTGTCGCCTGACATGCTGCGACCTTTTGAGTCAATAACTCCGATTCTGTCAGAGTCACCGTCAAATGCAATACCTAAGTCAGCATTATGTTCAATTACCGCCTTTTTTATGTCAACAAGAGTTTTTTCATCGCTTGGGTTTGGATGGTGGTTAGGAAAATTTCCGTTTGGATTTGAAAAAAGTTCAATAACTTCACACCCAAGAGCTCTATACAACGCAGGGCCTACAACTCCACCTGTTCCGTTTGCGCTGTCAACTACAACTTTTATTCCTTCTCCGATTTTACCAAAATTTTTCTTCATAACATCAATGTAATCAGGAATCAGATCATAAGTTTTTACGTCTCCAATTTGGGCAGAAACAGATTTGTTATCAATTTCTGCAAATGTAAGATTTCTTAATTCTTTGATTTGAGCTTCATTTAGAGAATGTCCATCGTAAGTCATTTTTAATCCATTGTATTGTGGCGGATTGTGGCTAGCTGTAACAATTAGCGCGCCATCAATTTCGTTGCCGTTAGTAACAGATGGATTTATACCTACAACTTCTGAATAATAACCGATTGGAGTCGGAGCCAAGCCCAAATCCACGATGTTTGCACCCGTAGAAATAACGCCGTTTACTAAAGATTTTACAAGCGACGGGGAGTGATTTCTCGCATCTCTTACTACTGTCAGCCACATGTCAGAAGGAAATTTCCCACTTTGTTTCTCTATATATTTTACATAACCTTTTCCGATATAATAAAACAAGTCTTCTGTAATATCCTTGCCGTAAATTCCTCTAATGTCATTTTTTCCAAATGCTGTATCTAAAATCGGTGATATCATTGTGTCTCCTATTATTTAATTGTAAATTTATTAATTGTCTCTCTCTTTTCTTGGGGTCACAAAGCGGAATGGAACTTTACCATTCATTTTCCCTTTTTGTAAACCTCAAAAACCTTTCGGTTGTTTTCTCAACATCCTTTGATTATAATATAACATAAATATGAAAAAAATATTATCCATATTATTAAATAATAAAACTTTTGTTGGGCTAATCTTTCTTTTGCCAGCTTTGTTAGGTACTTTTTTGTTTATAATAGTTCCAGTTATTTTTTCTTTTGGCTTGAGTTTTTATGATTGGAATCTTATTAATACGCCTACTTTTGTTGGTTTAAAAAATTATCAAGCCATTTTTACTGATGCACTTTTTTATAAAATTTTATTAAATACAATTGTGTATGCTTTTTCGACTTCGTTTTTTGGGGTAATTATCCCTTTAATACTTGCTTTTGTAATTAATTCAAAAATCAGGGGCTCAGAGTTTTTTAAAACGGCGTATTTTTTGCCTTTTGTCACTCCGATGGTTGTAATTGCGGTTATTTGGCAGTGGATTTTTGACCCTAATATCGGGATCTTGAATCATTTTTTGCATCTTCACATAAATTGGTTGTATGATACAAATTTTGCTATGCCTGCGGTTATAATCGTTTCTGTGTGGAAGCTTATCGGTTATAATATGGTGATTTTTTTGGCAGGATTAAGCTCAATTAATCAGTCTTTGTTTGAGGCTGCAAAAATTGACGGGGCCAATCATTTTGATACATTTAGGTATGTTACGGTTCCACTGCTTTCTCCAACAATATTTTTTGTGGTGATAATTACATGTATAAGCACTTTCCAAATTTTTGATTTGATTTATCTTATGACCCAAGGGGGGCCTTTGGACAGCACAAATGTTTTGGTCTATGCTATTTATAAAAATGCTTTTGAATACTTTAAGATAGGTCAGGCAAGTGCGATTGCGTACGTTTTATTCGCAATAATTCTTGTTTTGACTTTGATACAGTGGAAATTAAGAAAAAAACTTGTTTACAGTGAAGAATAAGTTTTTGTTATCCCAATTTTATGTAATTTGCGTTTTTCCATCTTAAATCAACGTATTTGATTTGCTTATCAAGAGTTTTTACTTGCGGCAAAATAGAAGGAATCCTATTTATGCGTTCAAAAACGGTATCATCAACAGCTCCGAGTCGTATGTTTGCAGTTTTTACTTTTACATAAACATCGCTCGGGTTTCTGTAATCTATGTATTCAACAGGTTCGTTTGCGTTTGCGCTCACTGCTTTAGCCACTTTTTCTATTAATTTAACCTTGTTGTTATTCCAGCTTCTGTAGTCATCTCCTCTTGCACCATAAGACAATACAAGAACCGTTTTGGCAGATGGAGGAAGCGGCATGTAGTCTCTACCGATAAGTTTGCCGCCGCTTGCAAAAAATGCGACAGGCGGAACGTTTTCAGCAGGAGAAATTGTTAAGATTGGAACCCTCTCTTGCACTATAATCTGAAGTCTTGCAGGAAACCAAAATCTTCTGATAAAAACGTTTTCAATTGGGTCCAATTGCATCAGATTTTTTTCAATATCTTTTGTCTGAAGTCTGTATATCGGAGTATGCGGCACTTCTGTTCTTCTGAGTGCGGATAATATTTTATATGACGGTACAATTTTGTTGTTTAAAATTTCGAGTGATTTGTTATCTGGGGAGCTGAAAACTTTTGAATCCAAGTACCACTGAGGCAATTTCAATAGTTTGTAGCCGACAAAAATCATGCAAATAATAAAAAATAGTCTAAGTAAAAGTCTTGTTCTTGAAAGCCAAAGTTGACTTTTTCTAACTTTTCGCTCAAGTCTGTTTTTCTGCACACTTCTTTGAGCGTAGTATTTGCTAAGCCTTTCTTCTTCCGTTTCCATCGCTTGGAATTGGTTGTAATCTTGATTTTCGTTTTCAAAATCCATTACTTGTTTAAACCTGCGCTGTTTAAGATGAGTAACACTAAATTGTCATAATCTATTCCCATACAAGCAGCTTGCGCCGGCAAATCGCTTGTGTCTGTCATTCCAGGGCTTGTATTTATTTCCAAACAGTAAGGTGTTTCGCCTACTATGTGGAAATCAACCCTTGAAACACCACTGCATCCTGCAACTTTGTGTGCTTCTATTGCATATTGTTTAATTTTTTTGCTCATTTCAGATGGAATTTCAGCAGGCAAAATAAATTCCGTCATTCCTTTTGTGTATTTTGCTTCGTAGTCGTACCATTCATTTTTTGGTCTGAGTTCTAAAATTTCTGTTGCAAAAATTTCGCCGTTATTTTCCAAAACTCCGACAGTTGTACAAATTCCTGTAAGGTATTCTTCTATTAAAATATCAGGATTGTAAGATTTGGCATCTTCAATCGCTTTTAAAAGTTCTTGTTCTGTTTCGACTTTGCTCATGCCAAAGCTTGAGCCTTCAGAAACTGGTTTAATCATCAAAGGATACTGCAATTCTTTAACCGCATCCAAAACATCTTCGCCGGATCTGACAAAAACGGACTTTATTAACGGAATATCTGTTTTTGCAAGAATTTTTTTTGTATATTCTTTGTTCATGCAAATCGCACTAGACATAACACCGCATCCTGAATAAGGTATTTTCAAAATCTCTAAAAGGCCTTGTATGCATCCATCTTCGCCGTATTTTCCATGAAGAGCATTGTATACATATTCAATTTTTTCAGATTTCAATTTTTCTGCAATATTTTCATCAACATCAATTAATTTTGCATTTTTAAATCCTAGTCTCAAAAGGGCTTCATAGCAATTTTTGCCTGAGCGAAGCGAAACTTCTCTTTCTGAAGACATTCCTCCGCATAAAACTCCGATTTTTGCATTTTTATCTATTTTTGATTGTACAGAATACTGCATATAATTTCCTCTCGTTCACTCATTTTTCCCAAGAATTTTACTTCCGGTTTTAATTTAATTGTATATTTTTCATTTACCGCGTTATACATTTTATACATAAGTTCTAGAATATCTTCAGAAGTTGCATTATCAGAATTTATTATAAAGTTAGCATGGTTTTCCCAGATTTTTGCTCCACCGACAGAAAAAGATTTGACACCGGCTTTATCCAAAAGTCTTCCTGCTGAATCATTTTCAGGGTTTTTGAAAATGCTTCCCGCGTTTGGAAGCGCAAGACTTGGTTGATGTGACCTTCTAAAATCCAAATTTCTGTCCATTAAGGTTTGAACCTGATTTTTTTCAGCTTTTTTTAATTCAAATTCCGCTGATAATAAGATATATGGTTTCTTTTGCAAAAGAGAGCTTCTGTATGCAAAATCCAAAACTTTTTTGTCCAGCACAACAACTTCTTTTTTATCCATATCAAAAACGCAAACACTAACTAATGTGTCACTGATTGCTTGTGCGTGTGCTGATGCGTTCATATAAATATTTCCGCCGATAGTTCCCGGGATTCCGATTAAAAATTCAAAACCTGAAAGAGATTTTTCAAGAGCGTTTTGCGAAAGCAAAGGCACTTTTACGCCTGCATCTACGGTTACTCTGTTTCCTTTAAAATCAATGTTATTAAGCTTTGTTGTGCTTATCATGTTTCCGTCTATTCCGTTTGAAGAAACAATTACATTGGACCAATTGCCTATAACCATTGGGGAGTGAAGTGTTTTTAAAAGGTATATAAACTCTTGTTGTGTTTTTGGAAAATAAAGCTTGCTTACGTTTCCGCCAACTTTAAAGGAGGTTAAATTTTTTACTGAATAATTTTCTTTTACTTCAACTAACATTTCTAAACTGTAGCCTCACTTTTCAATGCTAATAAATCTTTGCCCAATGTTGTAATTGTACCTGCTCCTAACCCAACAACCACATCACCTTCTTTGAGTTTTGGCAGCAATTGTGCCGCAACATCTGCAATTGAGCCTAACAAGTGTTCGCAAGGAATTTTTTTAGATAATTCGTCTGCAAAAATGTCAGGAGAAGCAGATTTGATAGCATCTTCAGACGCAGCGTATACATCCGTTATAAATACCTTATCAACGCCGTCAAATGCTTCCAAAAATTCATCCCAAAGCCCTTGGAATCTTGTATATCTGTGTGGTTGAAAGACTGCTATTATGTTTTTATCTTTTAAAACTTTCATAGCGGAAAGTGTTGCTTTTATTTCAGTCGGGTGGTGAGCATAATCGTCAAAAACGCAAATTCCTTCGAGTTCGGCAGATTTTTGGAATCTTCTTCCCATACCTGTAAATGTCATAAAATGAGGTTTTACAAGCTCAATATCTACTCCGGCTTCGTTTAAGCTTGCTAAAACAGCAAGTGCGTTGTAAACGTTGTGCATACCAAGCATTTGTGTAATTAGAGAGGTTAAAAATTCGCCTTTATAATAAATATCGAAGCTGGTTTCGCAACTTAATTGAATGTTTTTTGCAACATAATCAGCATCGTTTATTCCAAATGTAATGAAGTTTATGTTGTCATTTTGTTCCATTAATTTTTTGTTTCCGTCGTTGTCAACGTTGATTAAAACTTTTGCTTCTTTGGGAAGTGCTGTTAAGTAAGTTTTGAAAGTGTCTAAAATTGATTGCAACCCATCTGTGTAAAAATCAACGTGATCAACTTCCAAGTTGTTTATAATGCTTATTTCCGGTTGATATTTAACAATTGTTCCGTCGCTTTCATCAAGTTCTGCAACAAAAAAATCACCGCTTCCAGCGTTTGAATTTATCCCAAATTCAGGAACGATTCCTCCGACCACAAATGAAGGATTAAGTCCTGCTTTTTGTAAAACATAAGCAGAAAGGCCGCTTGTGGTAGTTTTTCCGTGGGTTCCAGAGTAGCCTAAAAAGTAATCTTTTTTCTTTGAACAAAGCCCTTTTGAAATTCTCGCCAACAAATCTGAACGGTGTAAAATTTCTAATCCTAATTTTTTAGCTTTTATAAGTTCAGGATTATCTTCTCTAATCGCTGTGCTTGCTACGACTGTGCAGTCGTTAGGCAAATTATTTTCATCGTGTCCGATAAAAATTTTTGCGCCTAATTTTTCTAACTCAACAATATTTCTGTTTCTTTTTATATCTGAACCAAGTACCGTAAACCCGTCTTCCACAAGGTACTTAGCTAATCCACTCATTCCTATTCCACCAATTGCTATGAAGTAATATGTATTTCCCACGTAACTATCTTCCTCTATATCATTCTATCTCTTTAATATTTTATTATAAAAACAAAATTAAGAACACTTTGTAAATTCCCTTCACAAATTATTTTTTTATAAGCATTTTGTTGTGTATGTTAAAATTGATTTATGAACAAAATTAAGAACGTATTGTTAATA
The DNA here is from genome assembly GCA_023395735.1 of Cyanobacteria bacterium OH_SFB_17. Classification (GTDB taxonomy): domain Bacteria; phylum Cyanobacteriota; class Vampirovibrionia; order Gastranaerophilales; family Gastranaerophilaceae; genus JAEWYI01. Next base: position 6,726 of record JAEWYI010000081.1, on the reverse strand, counting down.
GGTTTAGGCGCAATCGGCTCTATTTATGCTGAAAAACTTGCAAGTTCAAGTGATGTTAATTTGAAAATTTTGCTTGATGAAAAAAGATTTGAAAAATATTCAAATTCTGATTTTTTTATCAATGACAAAAAATTAGATTTACAATATGTGCGGCCCCAAGATGATGACTTTAAGGCTGATTTAATAATAATTTCCGTAAAATATCCGGAATTTTTAAACTCTATCAAGCTGATAAGAAATTTTGTTGGTGAAAACACAATTATAGTATCGCTTTTAAACGGAATTTCAACAGAAAAAATATTAGCAGAAAACTATGGTGCTAAAAATATTGTATATTCATATTTTATCGGACATTCCAGTGTCAGAAAATTAAACAGAGTTTATTTCGATGGTGTTGGAAAGCTTGTGATAGGCCCTTACAATAATAATTTAGACCTAGTTGAAAAATTGCAACAATTTTTCTGTGAAAATGAAATTCAATCAGAAATTTCTGATGACATTTTGTTTGATTTGTGGAAAAAATTTGCGATTAATGTCGGCATAAATCAAACTTCTGCAATTTGTTCTGCAAATTACGGAGAAATTAAAAAATCTAAATATATTAGAAATATTGTTAAAAATTTAATAAGTGAAGTCGAAATGCTTGCTGAAAAAAACGAAATCAAAAATCCTCAAAAGTTTACAGAGGCTACATTTAGTCTAATTGATGACGCTCCAGATGAAAATATAACATCAATGCTTCAAGATATTGAAGCCAAAAGAGAGACAGAAGTTGAGCTTTTTGCAGGTGAAGTCATAAAGCAGGCTGAAAAGTTTAAAATCCACGTACCTTATAATCAAATGGCGTATGACTTAATCAAATATAAAACATTCAAAAAAAAATGATTTATTTTTTCAGCTTTTCAGTCTCTGGTTTTTTGATATAAAAATCAGAGTATAAAACTTTGAAAACGTCTTTGAATTCTTCTTTTTGGCGTTGTTTTGCAATTAATTTGCTGAATCCAAAATTTGAAAAATCTCTTTCCGGATCATTTCCCTCAACACCCATTGCATCTGCAACTTTGTGCAAAAAAGATTTTTCTGAATTATCAATATCTTTTGACAATTTAATTATCATCGTTTTAAATTCTTTTCCTGAATCATCTTTTATGTCTATGTTTTCAAGTAATTTTGCAGATTCATTAATTCTTTTGCTTAACTCTTCATGAGGAAGTCTTTCCAATTCTTCAAAGTTTGCTGTTGACGTGAAAAGTTTCGGTAAAGGAATATAGGCTGAAGATTTAAAAGAATCATTCAGATGATTAGTAGCTGGCTTTTTGGGGTCTATATCTTTAAACATTTTAATGAATGGCGAATATTTTTCGACTTTTTCTATCGTAACATAATGGCGTTTGAAAATTTCAGAGGCAAATTCTCTTTGTGCATAATCGTTTTCAGCAATTCCTAATGCATCACCTAATATTTTGTTGAATTTCGCGGTTTTGTCTTTTGCTTCTATTATTCCCGTAGACAATTTTCTGAAAAACTCGTTTGATTTTTTGTATTCAATATTAACTTCAGTTTTTTCAGACGGAAGTTTTTTTAGTAGTTTTTGGAAAAAACCGCAAAGATCATCTGCCGTTTTTGACTCCAAAGTTTCAAAAAGAAATCCAGCTTCTCTGCTTCCGGTAAAGGTCTGCTGGTGAACGCCGTTTGTTTTTGTAGGGTATTTTCTTTGATTTAAAATTGGTGTATTAGGTAAAAAATTTATTTGCATATATTTCGCTAACTTTCTGACTGAATTTACTTTTGGTATAAAACATAAAATAACCTTTATTTGCTAGATTATTAACTTTTTGTAATAAATATTGAAAGAATGATGCAAAAATAAACAATTTGTGTTACTATGCTTGTAACAGAGGAGGGAATTTAAATGCAAGTTTTACCTATCACGAGCCAAAGTAGCGTTAATCGCGGTGTTGTTTTTACTAATACATCAGTGATACTTCCACAAATAGCAAAGAAGGAAGCTCCGCAAATTTCTGAGATCCCTAGAGTTATCAAAAAAATTGCATCGAGCGCTAGAAATTTATTTAAAAAATTAGCAAAAAATGAAAATTTATCAAAAGTTTCAAATGAGGCATCTGCTTCAGCTCAACCAAAGGCATCTTCGAAAGTTAATATTCACAATTTCAGTGAACACAAAGCCGCTTTAGAAAATTCAGGTGAAAAGTTTAAGCTGGAACCTTTCAAAGATCGTCCTGAACTGATTATCAAAGGTGAAAAATCTACAAAAAGATATGTATACAACCAAGACGGCAGCTTGAAGTTTGTCGCAGAATATGACGTTAAAACAGGAAAAATGAATCATTTAACCAAATATAAAAACGGCGAAATCATTGAGGAAAAACATACAGCATAATTTGGTTAAAAAATCTTTACAATTTTCTTAAAACCCGCAAAAAATATTTTTTACGGGTTTTATAGTTTCTGTATTAAAGTTGGGAATTTTTTATGAACATAAAAACAAAAGCAGCTACGTATACAGTAGCAGGATTAATGAGTATATTTGCAGCTAAAGAGGCAGTTCCTTTAGCAAGAAAAGCTTCGCCTGCGTTAGATAAGTATCTTTATAGGACAGAAATAAACTTTAAAAGATTTTTGTTCTTAGAGCCGCCAATGGATGCTTTTGAAAAAGTTAATATTAAAACTGATGCTGTTAAAACTGATTTTTGGGCAAAGGTAAAAAAAGATTCTATTCTACAGGAAAAGACAAAAAAACTTCTTGCTAAACATTTTAAGCAAGATGAAGCGCAAAACATGTTAAGAAGCGCAACCGAAACTTTCAGAACGTCCGAAGAAAAACAACTGTTTTTGGCTGAAATAATCGAACATAATAGTAAGCGTAAAGATAAACTTTCAGGTTTTACAATGAGACAGGTATTGCATTCGTATTACGGCGCCTATGAAAGTGAAGTCGCTTGTCAAGCTGATATGAATAGAAATAAGCAATTTTTATTAAACCTTATTTCTGCAACAGATAAAAATGGAAAAAATTACTCTGAAGAAGTTGTGTTTGCTGTTTCTTCTTATATAAAGAGTACAACAGATATAGGTCCAAAAGAACTTATTAATTCTCTTGTTACTCACAGGTATAAAGAAACAGATTTGATGCCTGTTTTAAATGCTACGAAATCCAATTATTCAAAAATTCAGCTGAAAAAATTGGATTTTGCTTCAAGATTGGTTGAAAAAGAGGTGCCTGCTGAAAAAATTGTTAAAGCATTGGACAAGATGAAATTTGATCCGTTTGGCAGGTTAGAAAAATATTAGGCTATGCCTTTGCAATTATCATAAAAGTATGATAGAATAGGCGTAAGTATAATATTTATACTCTGCACTAATTTATTGAAGTTGAAAAAATGATAAACAGAAACAAATCAGACCGTATTATAGTGAATTTAGGCCTTGTTTTTGTGATGCTTATTTTTGGTTGCGGAAAAAGTTTTTCTCAGCAGACAATTATAAATATTCCATCGTCAGAAATGTTGCCAGCTGGTGACATTATTTTCAAGCAATCTACAAGATTTGATGCGTTTCATGGCGATGATAATTTTGTCACGCTCACACCAACTGCTACAATGGGGCTTGGGCATGGCATAGAAATTTCAGCCGGAGCAGGAACAACTTTAGATTCTGAGGCAACTGTTAAGGGAGCTTTTTCTGCTAAAAAAGTATTTTTTATGGGTAAATCTACACGTTTTACAGTTGGTGGAACGATTAGTCCTTATTTTAGCGAAAATAGAAGTCCTGATTCATTTATGTTTGCGCACGTAACTCAGAGGATTAAAGAAACAAAAACCAGTTTAACCGCAGGCGGATATGTCGGTGGCAGAAATTGCTTTGCTGATTCAGGCGGTGTAATTTTTGGAGTAGAACAAGTTATAATAAGAAACAAGCTTAGGGTCGCCCTAGATTGGGCTTCCGGCGAAAATTCAAACGGAAGGTTTGGTGTTGGATTAAAATATAGACCAACGCCTACGCTCTCAATAACAAGTGCTGTTATAATTCCTAATAAAGATAGCGATAATATCGCTTTTAACATATCAGTTTCAAAATTTATTTCATTAGATGACGAAAACCCAATTAAAAGGAGGCTAAAAAATGTCGATTAAAAAAAATCTTACAGGTGTTTTACTTATTGCAGTTTGCGGAATTTCTCTGGCTTATGCAGGAGAAGACAATGATTTTTCAAAAGATGATTACCAAAACTTGTTGAAAGGTTGCAAAAACATGGCTGGTGCACAGCTTGAAGGCGGAAATTTTGCAGGCATGGATCTTTCAGGTGTTAATTTTAAGGGCGCAGAATTGGATAGAACAAATTTCCAAAATGCGAATCTATCTAACGTCAATTTTACAAATGCCGATTTAGATGATGCAAACCTAAAAGGTGCAAATATTTCAGGCGCTATTTTTAAAAATGCAGAGCTTGAATATGCAACTTGGATTGATGGAAGAGTTTGCGCAGAAGGCTCTATTGGCGGGTGCTGGTAGTTTGATTTTTAAAACATAATGTTTACATCGGGCTGAATTTTCTTAACAAAATTCAGCCCGATTGCTCTTTTTGTTGTATAATTTCCATATAGTATTGAGGAGACCATTATGTCGATTATGTTGGAACAAACACAAGGTTTAATAGCAGGAGATGGCCTTTTGCCAGTAAAAATGGCGCAACAGGCCAAGGATAACGGTTTTGATGTCGTTGCAATTTCTCTTTCCGCGGATAATTATAAACAGCTTAAAAAATATTGCACAAAAGTTTTTTCTTGTGCTCCGGGGGAAGTTCAAAAGATTGAAAAAATACTTAAAGAAGAAAATGTTAAACAACTTACTTTTTTGGGGAAAGTTCATAAAGGGCTTATCCTTAAGCGTCCAAAATTTGATGCCAAGGCTTTAGAATTAGTCAAAAATGCTTCTAGATTAAATGATGATGAAGTTATGCTTATATTGGTGAAAGAGCTTGAAGCTTTAGGAATTACAGCACTTGATCAAACTATTTTTATCAAAAATTTAATGATTCCAGCAGGCGTATTAGGTAAAGTAAAACCGACAAAAGAGCAGTTGGATGACGTTAATTACGGTTTTTGGCTAGCAAAAGAAATGGGTAAATTAGATGTTGGTCAATCTGTTGTAATAAAAGATAAAATGATTATGGCTGTTGAGGCAATAGAAGGCACCGATAAGTGTATTAGAAGAGGTGCAAAGCTTTCAAAAGGAAGCGCATCAGTTATAAAAGTTTCAAAACCGACTCAAGACAAGAGATTTGACATTCCTGCAGTTGGTCTTAAAACACTTATGACTATGAATAAATATGGCGCAAAGCTTCTTTCAGTAGAAGCTAATGAAACTATTATTGTTGATCAAGAAAAGGTTATCAAATATGCAGATAAGCACGGCATCGTAATGATGGCTGTGTAATTGGTGTTGAATGAAAAAAATATTTGTAATAACAGGTGAACATTCCGGTGATATCCATGCCGGCAACGTTGTTAGAGAGATAAAAAAGCTTAACAGCGACATTGTTGTCGAAGGAATCGGCGGCGATAACTTGAAACAAGAAGGTGTGAAGCTTTTTTCAACTCAAGAAAAAATGTCTGCGATGGGTGTAACTCCAAAAATTTTAATCGATCACATTTCTCTTGGAAAAAGAGTTGTTGATTATATTTTGAAAAGTTTTAAGCCAGATTGTGTTCTTTTGGTTGATTACGGAGCTTTTAATCTTAATATTGCAAAAATTTTGAAGAGAGCAAATAAAGACATTAAAATTTTCTACTATATCCCTCCGCAGGTGTGGGCTTCAAGAAAGTGGAGAATTAAAGTTATAAAAAAATATGTAGATAAAGTATTCTGCATTTTCCCTTTTGAAAAAGAGATGTATGAAAACGAAGATATTCCTGTGCATTATTGCGGTCATCCGCTTGTAGCACAATTGCCTTTGCCTGCTGATAGAGAAGAATTTTTCAAAAAGCATAACCTTGATTTGAGCAAAAAATTAGTTTCAATTTTTCCTGGTTCAAGAGTTTTTGAGCTTAAATATTTAATGAAATTATTTGTAAAATCGGCAAATCTATTGCAAAAATTGCATCCTGATGTTCAATTTGTAATTTCGCATGCTCCAAACCTTTCTGATAATGTTTTTGATAAATATCTTGTAAAAACTGATTTTAAGGTTATAAAAGGTGAAAATCATGCACTTTTGAGTGTGTCGGATGCTTTAATTTTGGCATCTGGTACGGTCGCTCTTGAGGCAAGTTTTTACAAAACTCCGATGATTATATCTTATAGAGGACCTTGGTTGATTTATTTAATTTATTTGTTGGTCAGATGTATTGATAAAGTTTCTCTTCCAAATATAATTTTGGATAAAATGGTCGTTCCCGAACTTATTCAAAAATTGGCAAAGCCCGATCTTATTGCTTACAATATTGAAAAAGCGCTTTATGACAGCGAATACAGGCAAAATTATATTGAAGAATTAAGCAAAGTAAAAGAACTTTTAGCGATGAAAAATTCTGCTAATGAAGTGGCTAATGAAATGATTAAATTTTTGTAACAAAACATATAAAAACCCTTCTAAAATAGCAATTTTAAAGATTTTCATTGGTTTATATCCTTGAAGGTTTTTGTGAAATGATTAATCAAAATTATACAAATTACGTAAATAAAAATGCATTTGCCCCTGTACAA
>JAEWYI010000031.1 GCA_023395735.1 Cyanobacteria bacterium OH_SFB_17 | reverse complement strand
GTCTTACACCTTCTTGCAATTGCAAATCAGGCGGGAGTTGACGTTACGCTTGAAGATTTTGAGGAATTAAGTTTCAAAATTCCTCAAATAATTAAACTTGATCCTTCAGCAAGTGCTACAATGACTGATTTTCACAACGCAGGAGGAGTTCCGGGCGCGTTGAAAACTTTATATGGAAAAACTACTGAGTTGAAAAATCTAAAAACCATTTCAGGTCTAAGTGTTGAAGAAATAGCGGCATCTGCTTGGGTGGATTCAGATGTAATTAAACCTTATGCTAATCCCGTTTGGTCCAGCCCCGGGCTTGGAGTTTTGCACGGGAATTTGGCAAGCGAAGGAGCGGTAATAAAAATTTCCGGCGTTCATCCTGATTGCTTTGAATTTGAGGGAAGCGCAAAACCTTTTGACAGTGAAGAAGATGCAATGAATGCCTTGGAAAATGACGAAATTAAAGCGGGAGATGTTATTGTAATCCGTTATGAAGGCCCAAAAGGCGGTCCGGGAATGAGAGAGATGCTCGCACCGACTTCACTTTTAGTAGGGAAAGGCCTCGGTACAACGGCTGCTTTAATAACTGACGGTAGATTCTCTGGCGGCACTCGCGGAATATGCATAGGACACATTTCTCCAGAAGCCGCCGAAGGCGGCGAATTGGCGCTTGTGCAAGAGGGTGACAGAATAAAAATTGATATTAACAAACGTTCTTTGGAGCTTTTGGTCTCAAAAGATGAGCTAGAGGCCCGAAGAACAAAGCTTAAGCCGTTTGAACTTAAAGAAAAAAGCGGTTATCTTGCGCGCTATGCGAAAACTGTTAAAAGCGCAAGTTTAGGCGCTATAACAGGTTAAACGTGTAATAAATTTTATCTTATTTCGACAAATTTTATATATTTCTGTAAAAGGCTCGAGATTTCTATAAACTCTTCGTCAGAGTAGGTTGTTTCGCCCATAAATTCTTTGTTTAAAGTCTTAGTCGGCAAGAATTTTTGAAGATAATATTTATCGCTTCCTTTTATCAATTGCCCGATTTTTTCAAAATCATCAAAAGAAAGTTGAGATTTGACAACTGTTGTTCTAAATTCGTATTTGATATTTGATGTTTTTAAAATATTTATGCTTTTTTCGATGCTTTTTACATCAATATTTCTGCAAACAATTTGGTTATATTTTTCCAACGGAGCTTTAATATCCATTGCGACATAATCGATTAAATTTTTATCTAAAAGCGATTTCAACATATTTGGGTTCGTGCCGTTTGTGTCTAGTTTTACATCAAAATCAAGGGATTTAATTTTAAACAGAAAATCAGCTAAATCCTTTTGCAATGTCGGCTCACCACCTGTAACTACTACTGCATCGAGTTTCCCTTTTCTGTTTTTTAAAAAATCAAATAAATCATCTTCATTTATCGCTTGCTTATCAAAATTTTCGCTAAATTGAATAAGCTCAGGATTGTGGCAATATGGACACCTGAAATTGCAGCCTTGTGTAAACACAATGGCCGCAATTTTTTCAGGATAATCTATAAGTGAACTTTTTTGAAAACCGCCGATTAGCATGTTATTTTATCGGGCTCTTCTGATTTTTGTTCCACCACAAAGGTTTTTCTCATTTCAAATTCGGTCTTTTTGCCTTCATTCCACTGTTTAACTGGTCTGATATAGCCTACAACTCTGGAGAATACTTCACAATTGTCGCCGCATTTAGGACATGTGAAATGTTCGCCCGCAACGTATCCATGCGTTGGGCAAGTGCTAAAAGTCGGGGAGAAAGTGAAATATGGAATTTTGTAGTTTGTACAAATCTTTTTCACGAGATTTTTCATAATTTTTGTGTCGTAAATTCTTTCGCCTGCAAAAATATGAACTACAGTTCCGCCCGTATATTTTGTCTGCAAGTCGTCTTGATGATCAAGCACTTCAAAAATATCGTCGGTGAAGTTTACAGGAAGTTGGCTTGAGTTTGTATAAAAAGGTTTTGCGCCTTTTTCGTAATAATCTTTTTCGTTTGCACAGATTATTCCAGGATTTTCTTCTTTATCCATTTTAGCAAGTCTATAAGAAGTCCCTTCAGCAGGTGTAGCTTCGAGGTTATAGTTGTTTCCTGTTTCTATCTGGTACTTTTGAATTTTATCTCGCATAAAATCCATAACTTTAAGTGCAAATTCTCTTCCTGATTCTTCGCCAATGCCTTCTTCTATAAGGTTAAGACAAGCTTCGTTCATCCCAACAAGGCCTATTGTTGAAAAATGGTTTTTCCAATAGCATCCGTTTCTGTGTCTTATGTCTCTTAGGTAGAATTTTGTGTACGGATAAAGATCTTTTTCGGTAAAGTTTTCGAGCACTTTTCTTTTCTTTTCCAAGCTTTCTTTTGCAAGATCCATTTTTTCTGAAAGTGAAGTGAAAAATTCGTCTTCGTTTTTAGCTAAGTATGCAATTTTAGGCAAATTCATAGTCACAACCCCGATTGAACCTGTCAAAGGATTTGAGCCGAAAAGTCCGCCTCCTCTGTATTCAAGCTCACGGTTATCTATTCTTAATCTGCAGCACATTGAGCGTGCATCTTCCGGACTCATATCAGAGTTGATAAAGTTTGAGAAGTAAGGGATTCCGTATTTTGCGCTCATTTCCCAAAGCCCTTCCAGTTCTGGGTTTTCCCAATCAAAATCTTTTGTAATGTTGTATGTTGGAATCGGGAAAGTAAAAACCTGACCTGTCATATCACCCGCCATCATTACTTCAAAATAAGCGCGGTTAAGCATATTCATCTCTTCTTGAAACTCTCCGTATGTTTCTTCCATAGCTTCGCCGCCGATTATTACATTTTGGTCTTTGTAATAATTCGGAACGTTCAAATCCATCGTAATATTTGTAAACGGAGTTTGGAATCCTGTTCTGGTAGGCACATTAAGGTTGAAGATAAATTCTTGCATTGATTGTTTAACTTGTTTGTAATCAAGTTTGTCGTATCTTATAAACGGCGCAAGAAGGGTGTCAAAGTTTGAAAAGGCTTGGGCCCCTGTAGCTTCGCCTTGCATTGTGTATAAGAAGTTTACAACTTGTCCCAGAGCTGTTCTAAAATGTTTTGCAGGTGAACACTGGACTTTTCCTTGAACCCCTGTAAAACCTTGCATTAACAAGTCTTTTAAATCCCATCCTACACAATAAACAGATAACATGTTCAAATCGTGGATGTGAAAATCACCTTGTTTGTGTGCTTCTTTTATTTCTTTTGAATAAATTTTGTTTAGCCAATATGTTTTGCTTATATTTGATGAGATGTAATTATTTAAACCTTGAATTGAGTAGGTCATGTTTGAATTTTCATTAACTTCCCAATCAAGCTTGCCAAGATAGTCGTCCATCATTTCAATATTGGAGTTTGTGCTTTGGGTTAAATCTCTTAGTTTTGATTGTTGTTCTCTGTATAAGAGGTAAGATTTTGCGGTTTTTTTGTAGTCGGAAGAAAGCAGAATATATTCGACTATATCTTGAATCTCCTCTACTGTTGCTGCTTTTAGGTTTTCTCTTTTCTTTTCAACCAGTTCTTGTGTGAGCTCAACGACCCTTTGTGTTAAATTTTTTGCCGTAGTTCTGTCAAATTCCTTTGTAACTTTGGCTGCTTTTGTAATTGCATCGGTAATTTTTTCAGAATTAAACTCTACAATTTGACCATCTCTTTTCAATACTTTGTCCATTCAGACTCCTTCCAAATTTGTTAGGAAAATAATGGGGTTAAACTCCACAATATGCAAAATCATCCATTCCCAAATATTTCCTGTCTCGAGGTGTAACACATAACCTGATTTTTCAGGTTGTAATTTAAGCATTCCGACTGTACGGCTGCGGACCAGTGAGGGACTTGACCATTGGAAATTTTTGATTTCCATACTTCGGCTCACCCTTGCTTTCCTTAAATTAGTTTTATAATTATAACGCTGACTTGAAAGCATGTCAATATTTTTATCTTTCTAAAAATAGAAATATTTAATTTAGGTTATATTTCCTTTTAAAAATCGTCTTTTAAAAATCAAGATTTTTTACCAAATCATTTATCATGTAGGCTTCATTTGAGCCAACTACAATTTCAAATTCCGGCAATTCTTGTTCGATTTCTTTTTTCATGTGGGATAAAAGCCCTGGGATTATGATTTTTTTATTTTTAATTTTGTCAGCAAGCTTATAATCTCTTACCGTTTTTGCAACTATTTGAGCCGTAAATTTTTCCGCCGACCAAGCTGTAAGAACACTCATTCCCTCAGAAGGGGTTACAACAAGGTAAGAAGAACGATTTAGTGCTTCAAGTTCGTTTGCTACAGCAAAAAATGTCAGCGCAAAATTCGTGGTCATAAAAACAAGCGCGTTTTCGTCAGGATTATTGAACTCATAAATTTTACTCTCGACTTGAAGCGGTTTTTGCGGGTCTGTATATATGTTTTGGCGCAAAGTCATCAAGGTTGAGAACAGTGCTTCGTCAAAGTTTTCAAAAAGGAGCATGTTTGCATATTTGCAAATATAAAAGCTGGCTCTTGATGTAAGGTTGAGGAGGTTTTTATCTGATTTAAAATAGACATAAACAGGATCAGAAAAATTTTCATCTTTTTCAATAACAGCTTTTTTTCTTATTTCGCTAAGGGTTTTTACGGTTGAAAAAACATCGCTTTCATCAATTTTTCTAAGCTGGTTTAAATCTTGTTCAAAAATCCAAGGGATTGATGCTTCATCAAGTTTTGAGCATAAAGATTTTATTTCTTTTTCTAAATTTTCTTCCGCATTTGAAAGGTCTAAATTTTCTTTTTTTAAACAAACGAAATCTACTTTGAAGGTTTCGTTAATTCTTGTTATTTCAAAATTCAAAACGCGATTGAATTTTTCCTGCCAATTTCGAATTGAAAGGTCAATAACCACACCTAGGGCGGTTTTATTTACAAAAGTTTTGTCGTGTCTGTACAAAACGTTTTCGCCCCCGACTAAAACTTTTTTTTCGCCATTTCCTAAATAAATTTCTTTTTGAGGCTTTTTGAGGCTTTGTTCCAGTAGTGTTTTTAGCTCTTCAGGAGCATAAGGGCAAAGCGATATTTCGACTTGACCTTTTGCCGCTTTGAGAGCAAATGCCATACAAGTCGGATGCCCGCATTTTTTGCAGTTTCCTTCTGGCAATTTTTTTGCCGCAGGGAGATATTTAAAAACTTGTAATCCTGATAATTCCGCCATTGTTTCCCCTTTTGTTCTTGATGAATTTGAGTTTTTTGAAAACTATAATAAAATTTTATCATAAACTGAAAAAAGAGGGGGAGGGCTGAGAAGTGTTTAGGTTTGAAGATATAAAGGTTAAGTGATTTGGTGGATGTTTAGTTGATTAAATCACATTTTTTATTTTTTTAACTTTTCAGGCCATATTTTTTTGTCAAAAATATATTTAACAAGTATAACTAAAATGATTATGCTTATTATATTGTAATTAATTACCAAAGGTAAACTTTGATTTACAAGTTGGAATAAGAAGTCATGTTTATATGCATTTGTCATATAATTATTTCTTACAAACGCAAAAATTACAACTAAAATTGCGCTATATTTCCAAAATTTATGGACAAATATCTTTTTATTAAATGCATATCCAATAACAAAGGCAAAAGAATAAAAACCAATTAATATTGATAGGTAATCCCACATATTATAAAGGCTTAATAAATTTGCTCTGACGAAGTATAATGTAAATAAGAATAATGGTAAATGAGTAACTGTGTAAAATATTGCAAAAAGTTTCCAATAAGGCTTGTCTGTTGGTTTCAATGTATTAGATGACTTATTATACTTAATCATTGCAAGTATTATTGGTGAAATAACAGCCAAATAAATGATTGTTAACAGTCCTACAAGAATAATACTTTGTGGTAATAAATTTGGAAATAACAAAAAACTGTAATTTAAATCTTTAACAATTACTAAAATAAACTTTAGAGTAAAAAATAAAATATTTGCACTTAATATTAATGAAACAATTTTGTATACATTATTGGAGAAAAATTCTTTTTCCCATCCTAGACTTATAAACAAACTTATAATTAACATAAATATTAAATTAACATAACAAGAAAAAATTACATCTATTGCTTTTGGTAATATGAATCCATTTTTTTCACATATAATTCTAGCTAAAATTTGACACAAACAATAAATCCCAACAAATAAATATAAAAATATTTTCCAAATCATACTTATTCCTTCTATATTCTTTTTAAAACATCAATACTTTCCGGGTTTTCCAGTACAACTATGTTTGCGCCTGATGCGATTACTGCAGATGCTGTTGTTATTTCATACATTTTGGAGCGCAGTTTGAAATCTCCATAACCTGCATCAAAGCTGTCTGATTTTGCTTCTTTTGCTTTCAGTGCTTCTTCCCCCGCAAAGGCAATTAGAGGCATATTAAGCATTTTATCCCCATCAAAAGCCGCAAGCTTTATTCGCTCCATTATGCTATAACCGTATTCAAGCCCGTATCCGAGCCCGCCCATATCCGTATCTATTAGTATTTTGTCCAAACTCAAGCCCATATCAGAGGTCAAAATGTTCATCTCTTTTGCCAGATTAATGTCAATCGGCGTTCTTATAACAAGAATATGTCCGCCTTTTACGCAGAATGGAACAATTGCTCTGTAAGTTGTTTCCTCCGCAAATGCAATAATACATTCTCTGTCTAAAACTTCAGTTAGAGAAGGCAAAAGTTTGGAATCAACTGTTTTATTGTTCACTCCCCTTATCATCAGAGGTTTTTTGATATGCGGCAAAAGTTCTTTTAAAAGAACTTTTGCCGCATAAATATTTTCATCCAAATTTTCTTCCGGAATATTAAATTTTAAAGCAATGATATCGCAAGCACTCTTTTGCGCGATATTTAGCAATTTTACGGCATCAAAATTTTGACCTGTTTCGTAATTATAATAATCTTTTACAATATGTGATGAAGCATCAAAATCAAATATATTTAACTCTAATGCAAAAATAGGTTTTGATTCCAAAATATTTTCTTCTCCACCTATTTCTAATCCCTGAAAATTAATTTTTCGAATACTTTGCATTGTTTTTTAACTACCTATCCATATTATTTAAAAAAAAACAGACCTCTTCCACTAATGGATGAGGTCTGTTTTCTTATGCTTGTTCTCTATCGTTTTTGACTTTGTCCATCAATGCTGTGAATTCTTTTTCATCAATTGTTTCTTCTTCAAGAAGCTTTTTAGAAATATATTCAAGCATATCTTTATTAGAGTTTAATAAATTGCGTGCTGAATCATAACATTCATCAACGATTTTTTTAACTTCTTTGTCAATATCTGCAGCAATTTCTTCGGAAAAATCTCTTGTATGTCCGAAATCACGCCCCATAAAGACGTGTTCTTCGCTTTTGCCGTAAGCCATGTTGCCCATTTTTTCGCTCATACCATAAGAAGTAACCATTTTTCTTGCCATCGCTGAAACTTTTTCCAAGTCGTTTGAAGCGCCGGTTGTGATAAAGTCTTTTCCGTAAATCATTTCCTCAGCGACTCTGCCGCCTAATGTCATTGTTATTCTGTCTAGAAGTTGAGCTTTTGTCATAGTCAAATGATCTTTTTCAGGCAACGTCATCGTTATTCCAAGAGCCATTCCACGCGGAATAATAGAAACTTTATGAAGCGGATCACAGCTTTTAAGAAGTTTTGCCAATAATGCGTGGCCGACTTCGTGGTATGCTGTGTTTTCTTTTTCTTCGTCAGAAATAATTCTGCTTTTCTTTTCAGGCCCTGCCATAACTTTGTCGCTGGCTTCTTCCAAATCTTCCATTCCGATTTTTGATTTGTTATGTCTTGCTGCAAGAAGCGCAGCTTCGTTAAGAAGGTTTTGTAAGTCAGCACCCGTAAATCCAGGGGTTCTTTTTGCCAAAATTTTCAAATCAACTTCATCAGCAAGCGGTTTATTTTTGGCATGAACGTTCAAAATTTGTTCTCTTCCCAAAATGTCAGGTCTGTTTATAACAATTTGCCTGTCAAATCTGCCTGGTCTTAAAAGGGCGTTGTCTAAAATGTCAGGTCTGTTTGTTGCCGCAATTACGATGATATTTGTATTTTCATCAAATCCATCCATCTCAACAAGCAATTGATTGAGGGTTTGCTCTCTTTCATCATGTCCACCGCCAAGTCCTGCGCCACGTTGACGTCCAACTGCGTCGATTTCATCAATAAATATAATACAAGGCTGATGTTTTTTGGCTTGGTCGAAAAGGTCTCTAACTCTGCTTGCGCCGACCCCTACAAACATTTCAACGAAATCAGAACCGCTTATTGAGAAGAAAGGCACTCCAGCTTCCCCTGCAACGGCTTTTGCCATAAGAGTTTTACCTGTTCCGGGTACCCCAACAAGCAGAACACCTTTCGGTATTTTTGCACCGAGCTTAATATATTTTTCACCGTTTTTAAGGAAATCAACTATCTCTTCAAGTTCTTGTTTTTCTTCATCGATTCCCGCAACATCTTTGAATGTTATTTTAACTTTGTTGTCGAGCATGAGTTTTGCTTTGCTTTTTCCAAAAGACATAGCCTGAGAACCACCTGCTTGGAGTCCTTTTGCCATAGCAATTATAAATATAATGAAAAGAAGCGGAAGTACAATCGTACCCAGAATATTCATCCATTGGTAAGATTCACTAGGTTTTTTTACTTTTATTTCAACGTTTGCCGCCTCTAATTTAGGCATTAATGTTGAATCATTTGGCGTCAATACTTTGTACTGTATGATAGGAGCTTTTTGTTCGCCATACAACGTTTTCATTGCGTCAGCGGATGGTTTTTTTACTACCGGAGGTTGAACTTTAGGCTGCGCTGTCAAAGATGCAGAATCTCTGTCGATTTCAACACTTTTGATATCTCCTGCTTTAAGTTTTTGTAAAAATGCTGTATAAGAAAGCTCTTGAGTGCTTGTATTTGGCCCTGCTAAAAGCATTGAGACAAAAGCAAGAATCATAATTCCAAGTATTACATACATTCCCATTGATTGACTTTTATTCATAAATTACCTCTTTTAATATAAACATGTCTTTATTATACTTCAAAATCAGATATTTTGTTAATTTCGTTTATCGTAAGCTTTCCTTTTTCTTCAATATTTTGTGCATAATCCTTTAAAATCAGCATTTTGTTAATTTCTTTGCTAAGACTTGCAAAATCAATTATTGCCTTTTTGTCTGGATTTGCAAAGCGTTTTGCCATAAAGTCATTAATGGTCAACAGAATGTTCATAAAAACTTCTCTGTCGATATGTCCGCTTTCGTAATCGTCTAAAACTTCCATCAAATAAGGATATGCATCAACTCCTTCTGATTTTTTCAGTTTTTCAAATTCGATTATTAATTCTGAATCTTCAAATTCCGAGTTAACGATTTTTAAATAATTTTGAGCGTATTTGCATACCGTTGCGATTATTTTTACAGGAGTTTGATATTTAAGCATTTGTGAATAATAGCTTTTGAATTTATTGTATAACGCATTTTGTTTCGGTTTTAGCCCGTCGTTTTGAATTGTAAGAAAATCGGTGATAAAATCTTCGAAAAGTTCTATGTTTTCTTGTTTTGAATAAATTTCCAAAACATTTTCCCACAAAAGGTTTGGCCCTATTTGTTTAACGAAATCCTTGATGAGGTTCATCTGTGCGCTTTCTTTTTTGTTTAGAGCTTGATATAAATCGCCCACAGAAACCTCTGTTTTATCGGTTATGATAAGCATAAACTGGATTTTTGAAAGGATTCTGAAGAATTTAGTTCCAGATATTTTTTGCTCCTTTAAACAATTCAAAAAGCCGTTGTATGTAAGCCACAAGTTGTTATTTTTTTCTTTTTTCGAAAGTTCAAGGGAAAAAAGAATTTTCTCATAAATTTCTTGTTCGTCGCTTAGAAGCTGTAATTTTGGAGTTTTTTCGTTCAATAAAAATCTTTTAAAAATTTTCTCTCTAGCCTGTTCATTTGATGCGGTGGTGTCACGGTAATGCTCGCAGATGGCGCACATCAAAAGGTTAATCGTAGTCAGCCTTTGAAGTCCATCGACAACCGTGTAAACGTTTCCATCTCTTTCTAATATCAAAATTCCTGAGAAAATAGGACTTTTTTGGGTAGAATTCTCAACAAGTTCGTTAAAAAATTCCGCAGCGTTTACTTCATCAAAATTATATCCAGCCGAAAAACCTGCTGAAATTAATTTTTCAGCATCGTTTAAAATTTCAGATACATTTGTAATCGATGATTTCATGATAGATTTTAAACCTATATACCGCTTCAGACTTTATCCAAAGTCGCAAGTTCGCCGATTCTTGCGATACCAAAACAAGTTTGATAAAAAGTATTTTGTAATTAAAAAGCAACCGCTATGTTATTATTTTACTTCGGTTGCTTTTTTTATTCAAATTTATTAAGTTTTTATAAATCAAAAACTAAATATTTAAAACATATCCGCCATTGTCCGCGTTTTGAAGTTTTTCTCCTTCAATTTTTGAACGAAGGTTTTTGATATATTTATAAACATAATCTCTCGGTAAATCAAGAAGTTTTGCCAAATCTTTTGCGTATACAATTTGGTTTTGGTTTTTGAAGAAATGGTCAAAAACCAATTGTTCTCTATCCGTAAGCGCTTTTGAAAAGACAACTCTAACTTCTTCTCTCAAAGAATCTTTTTCTTTTGAAATTTCAACAGAAGCTTTAACTTGAGGTTTTACAGCTTCTTTTTTGATTTTTTCAGTTTTCTTCTCAACTGCAGAAGTTGATGAGATTTCTTTTTCGCGTTCAAACGCTCTTTGTGCTATCGAGCTTATTTTTTCGCCTCTTGTCAAGGTTGAATCATCAATCTTAGACATAACAGGACTGCTGTGCATAACTATATCTATAAGATCATTTGTATGTTTTTCTTCTTCTATAACTTTCCCTAATCTAGCAGCATATTCTTCCAAAGTGATTTTTTCTAATGAGCTTCGCCATTGTTTGATTTCTTCTTTGCTCAAGTATTCTGGCATTTAACATCTCCTTGATTAATGTCTTTTACATTTTATAAATTTAGCATAAAACTTTTTACGTGGCGCAAAATGTTGCATTACGTAAATTTTTTTTGCATTAATTTACAATCGAAACAAATAATTAAACCGCTTTGGTGCTTGATAATACTGGGTTTTAGCCTGATGCAGAAAGGATTATTAGCTTTATTGCAAATTTAATGTATAATAAACGGTATGGAAAAGTTTGAGTTTTTTTCAAAATTTAATGATTCGGTCATAATAATTAACGACAAAAATGAAGTCTTATACAGAAACAACGTTTTTAAGAGGACTTTTAAGGATTTTGTTGACCTTCCAAAGTTTTCTCATCAGGTGAATTTTGATATATGCGTTTTAGATGGCGGAGATATTGAGCTTTATTCTCCTATTTATCAGGCTGTAAAGTCCCCACAAAACTTTTTTGCCCATGTTAGTTATCAAAACGCCTCAAAAGATGTTGCTTATTATAATATTACTTCTATAAAAAGAAACAGATATGTAGTGATAATTTTCAACGACGTTAGTGCTGAAGTTAAAAATAAATCACTCGAAAACGAGAACGAAAAGCTTTTGGAAGATTACAAAAAGCTTCAAAAAGAGAACCAACAATTCATTAAAATCAAGCAAAAGGCTCAAGCTCAGGCAATCAAGATGGTTTTGATAAACAAACTTTCTAACGCAATCAGAGAATCTATGGATATCTCAAAGATTGCAAACTCTGCCTTGAAAGAACTTCAAAATATGTTCGGCGCTTTTAAAATATATTATGCAAGCGCAAATGAGAGAGTTTTTAAAATTGAATATATAAATAAAGATTATAAAAAAGAAATCGGTACTATTTTAAAATTTGATGAAAATATTCAAAAATCAATTAATAATAAAGAAATAGTCGTTTCTAACTGCATAAAAGAACATATAAACGCTCAAAACCTATCTAAATGCGCATTTAGAATTATCGTTCCAATCCATCACATGAACAAACTCCTTGGTATTATCGTAATTCTTTCTCAAAAATCAAGAGAGTTAAATGACGAGATTGATATTCTGGAAAGTGTCTCTGCGCAATTTGGAAACGCGATTATTCAAGCTCAGCTGTACGAAAAAGATTTAAAAACAATGACTGAGCTGCAAAATACCCTGAAAGAACTTAAAGACACACAGCTTCAGCTTATAAATTCCGAAAAGATGGCTTCTTTAGGTCAATTGATTGCAGGCGTTGCGCATGAGATTAATACTCCTCTTGCATCTATAAATTCTAATAATTCTATAATTTCAAAATTAATCAAAAAAATCGAAAACGAAGACATCGCAGAAACAATGAAAGAAATAAACGAGCTTGATCGTGAGGCAGTAGTTAGAATAAGTAATATGGTTAAATCTCTGAAAAAGTTTGTGAGGCTTGATGAAGCAGAACTTCAAGAAGCAGATATTAACAAGGAACTTGATTTAACCCTTGATTTGATGAGGCATGAAACCAAGAACAAAGTCGAGATAATAAAAAATTACAGCTCGCTTCCTTTGATAAAATGTTATCCGAATATGCTAAATCAAGTGTTTATGAATATATTAATAAACGCATGCCAAAGCATAATCAAAAATGGTAAAATAACCATTACTACTGAATTTGACGGTGAAAATCTCGTTGTTAAAATCCAAGACAACGGCAAAGGTATTCCAAAATCTGAAATTAATAAAATATTTACAGCAGGTTATACTACAAAAGGTGTAGGAGTCGGAACGGGGCTAGGGCTTGCAATTTCAGAAAAGATAATTCAAAAACACGAAGGCAAAATTGCGGTTTCTAGTAAAGAAGGCGAAGGAACGGAGTTTATTATTACTATCCCTAGTAAGTAGTACATATTAAGTTTTGTTAAAAATTGCGTTACTCTATGAGAGAATTAGAACTATCATTAAAAAAACATGCAGAAAAATAATTAAAATAATCCACATGACGTAAGCAAAAAGCGAAAAAATATGTTATTATGGTAGTATAAAGTGTTCTTTTTACCCTTAATAATAGTTAGACAGTAAAATAGATATCAGGAACAAATGTTACAAAATGTTTATAATAGATCGTAAAAAAGTAAATATTTCCACACTGAAAAACTTTATAAGAATATAGTGTGGAATTATTTAGTGTCGGAGGAAAAATCGAATGACAATTAGTGTGAACAGTAAGAAAAAACAAGTTAAGAAAACTTTTGATGAATTATTGACAGATTTAAAAACAAGCAATTCTGAAAAAGTAAGATATAACGCAGCACGTGTATTGGGAGAAATGGGAGATCCTAGAGCAGTTGAACCTTTAATTGATGTATTACGATACGACAAAAACGGTTCAGTTCGTTTGTACGCGGCTCGTGCGCTTGGCGAATTGGGTGATTCAAGAGCTACAATTCACTTAATTGATTCATTGAGAAACGACCGTAACGTTGACGTTAGAGTTCGTGCATCAAGAGCATTAGGACGTTTGGGCGGCGAAATCGTCGTTGAACCTTTGGTTGAAGCATTGAATGATGAAAACCCTCAGGTTTGTATTACATCAACAGATGCGTTAATCGAAATCGGTGATGTTGCAACAGATGCGTTGATGGAATCTTTAGACCATGAAAAAGTTAATGTAAGATGTGATGCAACAAGAGCATTAGGCGAAATCGGCAATAAAAAAGCGGTAGATAAAATTACAAATATGTTATATGACGAATGGGTCAATGTAAGAATTTATGCAGTTACTTCATTGGGCAAGTTGAACGATCCAAAAGCAGTTCCATCCCTTATTGATGTTATGAAGAACCGCAAAGAAAATGAATTAGTAAGAGCAGGTGCAGCAGCAGCTTTAGGTGTTTTAAGAGACCAAAGAGCGTTGCTTCCTTTGAGAGAATTGATTATGGAAGCTGAAGAACTAGGTGAATTGGAAGATACAGCCTTGAAATCATTCAAAAAAATCATGGCTGCAAATTGGCAATCAATTCCTGGCGCAGCTCCTCAAAGAAAACCGGCTAACGCTATTTAGTCTTAAAATATTATTAAAAAGAGGTTCGAAAATTCGAGCCTCTTTTTTTGTTTAGTTTATTGGAATTAAATTAATCTTCAAAAT
>JAEWYI010000008.1 GCA_023395735.1 Cyanobacteria bacterium OH_SFB_17 | reverse complement strand
TTAGTTTTGGCTTCTGTTTCTCAGTTGGTAGAGTTTAATCTAACTGGGTGAGGCGACCTCACTGGCAACTGAGCTACTTCCGCTTAGGTTATTTAGTTTTGGCTTCTGTTTCTCAGTTGGTAGAGTTAATCTAACTGGGTGAGGCAACCTCACAGGCAACTGAGCTACTTCCGCTTAAGGTTATTTAGTTTTGGCTTACGCCCAAGGTTATTTAACCGCAGTTGTTTGTCCACAACCACAATACTTAGTATATTACAAAAAAAAATTTTTTCAACTAAAAATAATCAATAATTTTTCTCATACTTTAGTAGTAGTCCTCTTTGACTATTACACAGGTAGAATGTCGCTCTAAAGAGTGGTGAAAAGCTATGAAAAAAAATGTATCATAGTAGAGTAAGTTGGTGGCATCCGAGCACTTTTTTCGGGGTTGCGACAAGATTTTTCTAATTGCAGGTTCGGTTTAAAATGCAACTGACTTACACTTTAAAAAAAATCTTTCTATGCGGTTTATATATGGATATTCCTTCTCATTATAGGTGAGAAGGGATTTTTTTATACGGACATATTTGTAGTTATGATATAATTCAAGTATGGAAAAAATTATTCAAAAAGCAGAAACAGAGCATAATTTGTCTAAAAGCGAAATTATTTCTTTGCTGGAATATGATTTTGCGATTGACTCTGAGCTTTTTAAGGCTGCAGATAGGGTTCGAAAAAAATATGTCGGAGATGAAGTTCATCTTAGAGGTTTGATTGAATTTTCCAATTATTGTAAGCAAAATTGCTATTATTGCGGGCTTAGACGTGATAATAAAAATGTAAACCGTTATCGATTATCTGTTGAACAGATTATTTCATTTGCAAGTCATGCAAAAGAATTGGGTTATAAGACAGTTGTATTGCAATCAGGTGAAGATGCCTTTTTTACTGTAGATAAGATGAAAAAAATAATTTCAGAAATAAAAAAACTTGATTTAGCGGTGACACTCAGCATAGGAGAAAAAACTTTTGAAGAATACAGTGAATACAAAAATTCAGGCGCAGATAGGTTTTTAATAAGAATTGAGACAACCGACAAGAATTTGTATAACCGTTTTGATCCTGGTATGGATTGGCAAAATAGGATGCGCTGCATAAAAGACTTGAAAGATCTCGGTTATGAAGTCGGCTCTGGTTGTCTTGTGGGGCTTCCTGACCAAACACTTGAATCTTTAGCTGATGATATTTTATTTTTTAAATCAATAAATGCTGATATGATTGGGATAGGACCTTTTATTCCTCATGAACAGACTCCTTTAAAGGATGCTGATGGGGGAAGTTTTGAGCTTGCATTAAAGGTTATGGCAATAACCAGACTTTTGTTGCCGGATATAAACATTCCAGCAACTACGGCAATGGAAACTCTTAATCCAAAAGGTCGTTTGATTGCACTTCAATCTGGTGCAAATGTAGTTATGCCGAATGTTACACAGGGTGATTACAGAAAATTCTACGAGATTTATCCCGGAAAAATTTGCATAAATGATACTCCAGACAAATGCAGAGGATGCATAAGCGGAAAAATTAGAAGCATAGGCCGCGAAATATCAGAAACCAAAGGCTTTAGAAATAAATCCAAAAATTAGGCAATTCTTTGTCCCAGCTCTTGGGTTGTTATTTTTCCGTCTTTGTTCGCATCAAGTCCTTTATTCCAAGCGTAGGCTTTTGTTCCTGCTGAGCATAAAATATCTTTTTTGGCTTTTCCTGGCATGAACACAAGTGCGTATAATTGACCGTTTGAAAGTTTTTCATTCGGTGCAAATCCAGCACTTCTTTTTGCGTTTATAAGATATTTTTTAACATAAACTAATTGTTGTTCAACATTCATTCTTGCAAGTTCGGCAGTTGTTGTCCCAAGTGATTGTGCGGTTTTAGGCATGAATTGAATAATTCCGGTTGCGCCGCCGAGTTTGTTTACTGCTTGTGGATTTCCGCCTGATTCTGCATATATAACCCCGATTAAAGCTTGAGGGTCAAAGTTTAGTTCTTTTGCTATTTTCTTTATTTCTGCTCTGGCATTGTTAGACAGAGGTTTTTTTACGTAATTTTTGGCTACTTTTCCGCCAACATTTGCCGCAGGCGAAGCCTGCTTTGTCCATGTCGGAAGTGCAAACGCGCTGTTAAAATTAAACATGCTAGACATTATATCTTGCGAATTGTTCCAAAAATTTCCGAACGAAAAATTGTTAAATGAGAAATTACCGAAAAGGCTTGATTGCATTCCACCAAAGCTTGGAGCAGAAGAATTTGCTGAATTCGCAAACAAGTCAAAATTTCCAAAACTCTTTGTATCAAATGGATTAATGTTTAGGTAATCAAACGCTCCCAAGTTAAAATCTCCTATTAGTATCCCTTATTTATATAAAGTCTTTTGAGTAACAAAAATTGCCTTTTTTGTTAAAAATACTTTACGAATGATAATTATTCAAGTATAATTACGGTATGGAAAGAGTAAAAACTAAATTATTGGGGTTTGATATAGATACTTTTGATTTTGAGACTGCTGTTTCATACGCTGTTGACTTGATTTCATCATCAAAAGGCGGTCAAGTTGTTACCATTAATCCTGAAATGATAGAAAATGGTTTGAAAAGCCCTTATTTTGCAAAAATATTAAACGATGCCGATTTGGTTATTCCAGACGGAGTTGGCGTAAAAATCGGGCTTAAGTTAAAAGGTGCAGAGGCGCAAAGAATTGCAGGGATTGAATTTAGTCATAGACTTGTGAGTGAATGTGCTAAAAATAATTATCCTATTGCTTTGGTTGGTGCAAAACCTGAAATTATAAATAAAGCTGCAGAAAATCTTAAATCAGAATTTGAAAATTTGGAAATTGTTTATATACAAGACGGTTATTTTAAAGACACAGAAAGGGTTCTGCAGGAACTTGCCCAAAGTGAGCCGAGATTTGTTTTGGTTGCTTTAGGTTCTCCAAAGCAAGAAGAGTTTATTTTGGAGGCAAGAAAACTTTTACCTTCAGCATTGATGATTGGGGTTGGCGGAAGCTTTGATGTTTGGTCAGGTGTCGTTGAAAGAGCGCCTGAAGTTTATCAAAAAATGGGCTTGGAATGGTTGTATCGTACGGTAAAAGAGCCATCCAGATTCAAGCGAATTTTTCCGACTTTACCAAGATTTTTGTTAAGAGTTGTAGCGGATAAATTTAAAAGAGAAGTATAATCTCAATTAGCAACTATAAAGGATATATAATGACAGAATTAAATATTCAAGAAATAAAAGACAAGTGCAGAGAAAATCGCGTCAATGTAATTAAGATGATTCATGAGGCAAAATCCGGACACCCGGGCGGTGGCCTATCTTGCCTTGATATTTTGACTGTTTTGTATCAGTCTGTCATGAAAAATTATCCTGAATGGAAAAAATCACCTAATCATCAGCAAAGGGACAGATTTGTGCTTTCAAAAGGTCATGCATCTGCAGCTCTTTATGCTGTTCTGGCACAAAGAGGATTTTTTAAAGAAGAAGAGCTTTGGTCGTTTAGAAAATTAGGCTCAATGCTTCAGGGGCATCCTAATACAAGAATCCCAGGTGTAGAAGTCGCAACAGGTTCATTGGGGCAAGGGCTTTCAATGGCTTGCGGAATGGCGATGGCTTTGAAGTTGGATAAAAATCCTGCTCATGTTTTTGCTCTTCTTGGAGATGGAGAATGTCAGGAAGGAAGCGTTTGGGAGGCTTTCATGAGCGCTTCTCACCGCAAATTGAATAATTTGACTGTGATTATTGATAGAAACAATCTTCAAATTGACGGAAAAACAGATTGTATAAAAAATATTTCACCGTTGGATGAAAAACTTAAATCTTTTGGGTTTCAGGTTTTGTGCATCGATGGGCACGATGTAGAACAAATTTTTGAAGCTTTGCAAGATTCCAAAAAATCAGAGAAACCAACTGCAATAATCGCAAAAACCATCAAAGGAAAAGGGGTTTCTTTTATGGAAAACGAATGTGGCTGGCATGGAAAAGCTCCTTGCGATGAAGATTGCAACAAAGCTTTGTGCGAATTAAAATAGGCGTAAATAAAGGGGTTTTTGATGATAATAGACAGAAATAAAACTAAATCTATAAGAAGCGCGTACGGAAAAGCTTTGACAGAGTTGGGAAAAGTTAATCAGGATGTGGTTGTTTTGGATGCAGATTTGGCTTGTTCAACACAGACTGCAATGTTTGGTAAAGAATTCCCTGAGAGATTTTTTGATATGGGAATCGCAGAGCAAGATATGATGGCGACAGCTGCAGGTTTGGCCAGTCAGGGGAAAATTCCTTTTGCTTCCACTTTTGCAATGTTTGCGACAGGAAGAGCGTACGACCAAATAAGAAATTCGATTTGTTATCCGCAGTTTAATGTAAAAATTGTTGCAACTCACGGCGGTATAACCGTTGGCGAAGACGGTGCAAGCCATCAGGCATTAGAAGACGTTGCTTTGATGAGAAACATTCCGCATATGACAGTTATTGTTCCTGCAGATTGCAGAGAGTGTGAAGAAGTTATCAAATATGCAGCAAAGCACGACGGCCCTATGTATATAAGGATTGCAAGGACAAATGTTCCTGATGTATATGGAGAAGATTACAAATTTGATTTAAATAATGCTAAAATAATGAGGGATGGCGATGATGTTACGATTGTGACAAACGGCGAAACCTTGGCAGAAGTCATTGAATGTGCTGATATGCTTGACAAAAAAGGCATTAGCGCGCAGGTTATCAGTATGCCTGTTGTAAAACCTCTTGATAGTGATACAATTATTAGAGCAGCAAAGAAAACAGGTTTTGTTGTTACAGTTGAAAATCATTCGATAATTGGAGGTTTGGGGAGTGCCGTTTGTGAAGTTCTTTCACAAAGTTATCCTATCAAAATCCATAGAATAGGAATAAATGACGAGTTTGGTCAAAGCGGAGAACAGAGAGAACTGATGGATTTTTATGGGCTTACCGCAGAAAAATTAACAGAGAAAATAGAGAAAAAATTGAAAGAAACGGAATAATGATTCAACTAAGAGCAGTTACAAAAAAGTATAAAAATAATTATGCACTGAAAAATGTCAACTTGGACATTTTGTCGGGTGAATTTGTCTTTATCGTAGGGGCTTCTGGTGCAGGTAAATCCACCTTGATGAAGCTTTTGTATAAAGAAGAAACTCCTTCATCAGGAACGGTTATGATTGGCGGAATAAATATTGCTAATCTACCTTATGACAGAGTGCCAAACCTTAGAAGATGTATGGGAATTGTGTTCCAAGACTACAAACTTCTTCAAAATCAGTCTGTGTATGATAATGTGGCTTATGTTATCAGGACGCTCGGAATCAGCACAAAAGAAATTAATGCAAGGGTTTTGGGTGCTTTAAAAGTTGTCGGACTTTCAGATAAGATTAAGGCAAAACCTTCCGAGTTATCAGGTGGAGAACAGCAGAGAGTCAGTATTGCAAGGGCTATCGTAAATGGACCTCCTTTATTGATTGCGGATGAGCCTACAGGTAATTTGGACCCTAAAAATTCAATGGAAATTATGCAAATTCTGGACCAGATTAATCAAAGAGGAATTACGGTTATTATTTCAACCCACGATTCTGCAATGGTTGATTATTTTAGAAAAAGAGTTATAACACTAGAAAATGGCGAAGTCGTTAGAGATATACAAGCAGGTACTTATGAGTAATAGTAAACAAACAATAAAAAAGAAAGTTAAGCAACATATACCAAAGGATTGGCTCACAGAGCTAAGAATTGTATATCGTATTGTTATGGAAACTTTCAACGACATCAAGCGAACAGGGATTGTAAATTTAGTTATAATAACTACAATGGCTGCAATCTTGACAATATTCGGAGCTTTATTTAGAACAACTTTGTCGGTTTCTTCTTTTGCTCATGAACTTGGAAGCATATTGGAAATTTCGGTTTATTTGAAGCCAAATGCAGATGCAAGTACTGTTAGCAAAAGAATTATGAAAATAGATCATGTTCAGAAGGTTAAGATTATTCCAAAAGAAAAATCTTGGACGGATTTAAAAAGAGAAATTGATATTCCGGACATTGATAATCCGCTTCCTGATACTTTGCATGTAAAGGTTGATAAGACTGAAAACATAAACTCTGTTTTTTCCAACATCAAAAATTTATCTGTTGTTGCTGATATGAGTTACGCTCAAGAATTGGCTAAAAAAATTCAATTTTTGAACCATGTTGTCAACACAACTACATTTATCGTAATGATAATAGTCGCAATTTTAACGGTTACGATTATTAATAATACAATTCAGCTGGTTATCCAGTCAAGAAAAGATGAAATAGAAATAATGAGGTTAATGGGCGTAAGCAATTGGTATATCAAGATTCCTTTGATAATGCAGGGGGCTTTTTATGGATTCTTTGGTGCAGCTTTGGCTTTAATCCCGCTTAATATTGTTCAAAATTTATTGAATAATGTTCACAGATTTTTCTTGATACCTTCTCCTTTATTTGCAGAAAATATGGTTGTTGCAACAATGTTTTTCTTTGGTATACTATTTGGAGCAGGTGGTAGCTTCTTATCAATTAAAAAACATCTTCAGGTGTAGAAATGTACAATGCAAACGAACTATTGAATAGTCTTAAAGAAGTTCCGGCTATGCCGAATGTAATAGTTCGTGCGTTGAATATTATGAAGGATCCTGAATCAGGAATTAAAGAGCTTGCAAGAATTGTCAGCTATGACCAGTCTTTGAGTACAAAGGTGCTTACTTTGGTTAATTCGGCTTATTACGGATTTCCTCAGCAGATTACTTCAATTACAAGAGCCATTTCTTTAATCGGAATGTCAAAAGCAAAAAATGTTATTCTTACAGTTGCGATGAAGCCGATGCTGATTAACCATGGCGATAAAGAGCTTTGGTCACATTCAATCACTGTTGCTGTCGGGTGTGAGTATTTGGCAAATTATTTGAAACTTATGAATGCCGATGAATCTTTTGTTATCGGATTTTTGCATGATTTGGGTAAAGTTATATTGAATATGAAGGATCCGAATTTATATAAAAAAGTCAAGGAGTCTTCAAGTCAAAGTTCGAATATATTAGAGGTAGAACGTGCGTATTTTGGCTCTGATCATTGCACGATGGGAAGCATTTTGTCGAGAAGATGGCAGCTTCCATTGATGGTTAACAACGCTATAAAATATCATCACACTCCAAATTTATCTCCGATGCCGATACCTTCTTCTCTGGTTTATCTCGTTGATAGTCTTGTAAAAGATGATTTTGATTATGCGCTTTTGGATAAAACCGCGTTGAAAAATATTAATTTCAGAATTGAGCAGCCTCAATTTTTACGTGAAAATATTATGGCAAAAGCAAAGCTTTTGCTGAGTGAACTTTCAAGCAAGGAATAGAAAATGTCAATAGAAAGCAATGTTATTTTAGTATCGAATGATAATTCGGTAGAGAATATTTTAAAACCAAAGTTGGTTTTGTTAAGAGAAGTCGACGGAATTTATACGGTCGATTATAGCTCGGCTGTGAAAAATATAAAAGAAGTTTTGCCTGAAATTGTCCTGTTGTATTGTGACTTAGAAAAGCAAGATTGCTTGAATTTAATAAAAGCGATTAGAAAAGATAAAGATTTAAAAAGCCTTTCGATATTACTTGTTGTAAAAAATTATGAGCAGGATTTTATTTTGAGTGCATACGACGAAGGTATAACTGATTATATGCTTTTGGGTGTCGATGATGCTGAGATTTTGATGAGAACTATTTGGGGCTTGAAGAAAAATTCTCTGCTAGCTTCAGCAGAAAAACAAAAAAGCTTGCTCGAGGGATTGGGCGTTTTAGATTCAACCACAGGCTTTTATACTTATGAATATAGTGATAAAATTTTTGAAAACGAGTTTAAAAACTTAAAAAAGAGTAAATCAGATGCGATATTGATATTGATTTCTGCAAGCGAAGAGTACAAAACAAAGTTAGAGCCAGTTCAGTTGTCGCTTGCGATAAAAAATTCAACGAGAAAATCTGATGTTATCGTGCATGGTGCTGCTAATAAATTCTATGTTCTTTTATTTGATACAAATTTAAAAGGGGCGTTTAGAGTTATTGACAAAATTAAGCTTCAAATAGGAGAAGGTGCAAAAATCGCGGCTGGCATGGGATTTGTCGGCGGTAAGAGTTTTGAAAATTTGAAAACAGAACTTTTGAATTCTCAAATTGAAGCGGATTCGACAAAGCAGGATGTTGTTATTGTTACAGAAGAAGAAAAACATTCAAACATTGATTGGTTGGATAAAATAAATTCGACTCAGAAAAACTTTAAACTTTTTAAACAAGCTTATATGAAAAAACTTGATAAAGTCATTACTCCTGTATTTTTTCAGATGCAAAAAATGTATGAGGATAAACTATTTAAGACTGAAATCGAGCAGTACAGCAATTCTACAATGAGTGCTTTTGTTCTTAAAAATGAAAAAAACATAAGCGAATTAAAAATTACTTATCCTGGATTTTCAAAAATCAATATAGATTTTCTTCACAGCGGTCTTGATACGCCTGAAAACAAGCGCATTAGCCTTGATTTAACTGAGCTTGACGAAAATAAACTTACAAAAATTATTGAAGATTTTGTTGCAGAATTTAAATCTTCTAACGCATTAAAGTAAGGTGATTAAGTAATCGTTGATTTTTTTGTCGTATTCTCGCGGTATCTTTTTTATGCTTACATTTTTTCCGTTAGCACTAAAAATGGACGTTTTGCTTAGTTTTTTGTCAAGAACTTTTTGCATTTCCACAGAAACCATATCGTTTTTAATAGGTAGATTTTCCATTAAGGTGTGAACTACAGGTGCAACAATTTTTGCTTCTTCAGGGATATATTTAAAATTGGCGTCAGGGCCTTGAATACATACTCTGTCTGCTGTTTGATAGTATAAAGTATTTGCAATGAATTTGTCGAAATCTTTTTCAGTTTTATAGGTTTTCATGTTTGCCCCAAAAGTATCTTTTAGAGCATTTATGCCTATTTTTAGATTTTCTATTTCGTTTATAGAATACATTTTTTGAGTTGTTTTTCTATTTGTTTGAGTAAGTTTAACATTATTGAAAAGAAAATCTGTAGCTTTAAAAATAAGGTCTTGATATTTTTCAGGAATATAGATAGCAAGTGCAAAATCTTTTTTGCCTGTAAAAGATACTGAATCATTCGCTAAATAGGGCAGTTTTGGATTTATTCTTTGCTTTTTTTGAGTATTATTAACCGATGTTTTTTGAAACATTTGAATTTTTGAAACAGAAACCATTTTAAATTCCTTTATTACGTGTCTTTTATTATAAAATAGAATATGAATATTTTTGCTATTTTGTAACAGATTGTGTCGTTTTCGTGATAAAATGGGGATTGAAAGATGAAAGGAGAAGGTATGGAAAATATGTTGGACAGGCGTGAATGTTTGTTTTTGATAGTTGATGTTCAAGAAAGATTAGTAAGCGCGCTTGATAAGGACGTTGTTGTCAAACGTACTTCTACGCTTGCAAAAGCTGCAAAAATTCTTGAAATCCCTGTTGTTGTAACAGAACAATATCCAAAGGGTTTGGGAAACACTGTGGAGCTTGTAAAACAAAATTTGCCTGAAGAGACTCCAATTCTTTCAAAGACAGCTTTTTCTGCCGTGAAAGAAGCAGGCTTTATGGATACGCTTAAATCATTTAACAAAAAACAGATTGTCATATCAGGAATAGAAACTCATGTTTGTGTTCATCAGACATGCGCAGATTTGTTGGCTTTGGGCTATGACGTTTATATTGTAAAAGATGCTTGTGCGAGCAGAAATAAATATGAATTTAAACTTGGAATAGAAAGAATGCAGGCTAATGGCGCAAAAATTTCTTGCGTTGAAATTGTTATATTTGAATGGTTAAGAAGCGCCCAAAACCCTCACTTTAAAGAAGTTCAGGCTTTGATTAAATAGTTTCAAGAATAATAAACAAAAGGCGGTTTAAAAATTTAAGCCGCCTTTTTAATTTGATATTCGATTAATTTACAATTATTCTTGAGGTTTTTCTTTTTGATAACAGTCTCTGCAAAAAACATCTTTGCCTTCAATAGGCTTAAATGGAACTTTTGTTTGAACTCCGCATTTTGAACAGGTTGTGTCGTAGAGTTTTTTCTTTCTGATTTGCTTTCTGGATCTTCTACATTCTTGGCAACGTTTAGGCTTGTTCGTTAACCCGCGTTCTGCATAGAATTCTTGTTCACCCGCTGTAAAAACAAATTCACAACCGCAATCATCACAGGTGAGTTTTTCATCTTCATACATCTGGTATTCTCCTAGGTTTGGTAACGAATTAAAATGTTTCGCATTTTAACTATATCATTTTAAATCTTTTTTGCAATTTTGGCAAGGTCTATAAATTCTTTTACAGAACTTACTGGAATTGCAAACCCGATTCCGATGTTTGATTTGTTGTTGTCAGGGTTGTAAATAGACTGACTTATTCCAATGACTTCGCCTGATGAATTTAAAAGCGGACCACCTGAGTTTCCTGGGTTTATGGCCGCATCTGTCTGAATTTTGTTTTTTGCATAGTCGATTCTTGAAACAATCCCTTGGGTGAGTGTTCCTGAAAATCCAAATGGGTTTCCTATGGCAAGAACTTTTTGCCCAACTTTTATTTCTTCGGAGTTTCCAAGCTTTATAATTGAAAGTTCTTCTTTAGGAGTGATTTTTAGAAGAGCCAAGTCATTATTTTTTCCTAAAATCGAAAGAATTTTTGCTTTATATATTTTTCCAGATGAAGTTGTAACGTCGATGTCTTTTGAATCATCGATTACATGTGAGCTTGTCAAAATCACGCCGTCTTCTCTTATAACACAGCCGGTTCCGCTCGAAATGCCTTCTTTTAGTTGAGCATCAATGTTTACAATAGCCGGAGTGATTTTTTGGTAGACGTTTATGTTTATTTGCTCATCTGTATCGTAAAATTGAGCATGTCCTGCCTGAGGCATTGTAAAGCTCATCAGCATTGCAAATATTATTGTAAATTTTTTGATTGTTTTTTGCATAAACCTCTCCTCAAAATGTGAATGTATTTTTAGTTGCCGTTAAAAAAGATTATGGGTTGTTTCATAAATAGATTTTGCTGTATGGTTTGGTTTTTTACTATCTACAAAAAAAGTGAACAAAGGTTAATTATTAGCATGTTTTAAATTTTAATGCTACAATATAAAAGAATTTAGATTATTATCAGAAAGGAGATTTTATGAATAGAATTGATTTATTTAAACAAGATTTAAGCGAAAGAAAAGCGGTAAAAGTAATCGCGGGGATTGATAATTTTGATATTGAAAGTGTAAAAAAAGTTGTAAGTGCAGCAACTCAAGCTGGTGCAAGTGCAATCGATATTTGCGCTGATGAAACTATCATTAAAGCAGCAAGAGAAATGACAGAACTTCCATTGTTCGTTTCTTCAATCGTTCCAGAAGAACTTGCAAGCGCTTTGGAATTTGGCGCTGATGCAATCGAATTGGGAAATTTTGATGCGCTTTACAGAACAGGCGTAAGAATGGGTGCCGAAGAAGTTTTGGAACTTGCAAGAAAAACTATGTCTTTGATTAACAAATCAGAAACTTTCTTCTGTGTTACAGTTCCTGGACAATTGAGTGTTGCTGAACAAATCGATTTGGCAAGAAAACTTGAAGAAATTGGCGTAGATATGATTCAAACAGAAGGCGCAGCTACAACTTCTGCTCAAAGCGAAGGCGCTAGAGGTTTGATGGAAACAGCTCAAGTTTCAATCGCTAACACAATTGAACTTGTTAGAAACGTTGACATTCCTGTAATGACAGCAAGCGGAATTACAACAACAACTGCAGCTCTTGCTTTCGCAGCAGGCGCAAGCGCAATCGGTGTTGGTTCTTGTATCAACAAACTTGATTCTTCACTCGCTATGGTTGCTGTTGCAACTGGCCTTGTTGAAATTGCTAACAAAGATGCAAAAAAAGATATGGTAATTGCTTAGTTTTTTAAAATTACAGTAAAATTGACATCTTAATTTGAATAACGGCGAATTTTTTCTGAGGAAAAAATTCGCCGTTATCTTTTTATTTAAGGTATAATAAAATCATGGAAACAAAAAAAGAATTAGTTAAATATCCGTTTTTAACAAAAGACGTAGAAGTTTATACATTAGAAAATGGTCACAAGATAGTGCTTGCTCACAAAGAGGGCGGGTTGGTAAATGTCAGTTCTTGGGTAAAAACAGGTTCTATCAATGAAGATGAGCATAATAATGGCATTTCACATTTTCTTGAACATTTAATGTTTAAGGGCACTCATGCTCATAAGGCAGGCGAGTTTGACAAAATATTAGAGGCGAAGGGTGCTATTGTTAATGCTGCAACTTGGAAGGATTACACTTTTTATTATGTAACTCTTCCGAAAGGCAAAAACGATGAATATTTTAACCTTGCAATAGAATTGCATGCTGATATGATGCTAGATCCGTTGATTCCTGAAAATGAAGTCGGTGAGCCTTTTGATTTAAATAAACCGGTTAAGGTAAAAAGAGAAAGACATGTTGTCATCGAAGAAATCAGAATGAGAGGCGACCAGCCATGGACAAAGGTTTATAATGCATGTAACAGAGGAATGTATACAAATCACCCTTACAAACGTGATGTAATCGGGACTCCTGAAATTATTTCTCAGGTAAAACAATCAGAGATTATGGATTATTACAAATCTTTTTATACTCCTGAAAATATAACAACGATTATAGTTGGTGATTTTAACTCAAAAACAGTTTTAGACAAGGTTGTTAAAGAGTTTGAAAACAAATGGGGCGATAGACCTACAAAAAAAATTGTTAATGAGATAGATGCACCAATTTCAGAAACAATTTATGCAGAGCAAAAAGCCCATATTAATTCTGCTTTTTTAATGTTTGGGTATTTGGGCCCAAAAGCTTGCGATTTAAAAAAATCTATTGCGCTTGAAATAATTGCTATAATTTTAGGCGACGGAACAAGTTCAAGATTGTATCAAAATTTGATTGAAAAATTACCTGAACCTATTTTTAATCAAGTCAATGCGGAACATTATCAGTTTAAAGACGGTGATAATTTCTTTATACAGGCAAATTTCAAGCCTGATAAAAAAGATTTGGCTATAGATTTGATAAAAACAGAAATAGAAAAAGTTAAAAACGATGATGTAAGCCAAAATGAACTTAAAAAGGCTAAGAAAAAAATTAAAACCCAGTTTGCATACAACGCTGAAACTGTTTCAGAAATCGGCGAGACAATAGGTTATTATATGACCGTTTGTGATGATTTAAATCTGGTTGAAGATTATCTAAAAGTTCTAGATTCAATTAGCGTTGAAGATTTGAAAAATGTAGCTAACGAATATCTAGATTTCTCGCATGCAAGCGTTTCTGTGCTGCTTCCGGAATAAGTTAATAAATGTTAATAATTGCATTAAAATCCTAAAGTTTTTCCTTAAAAAATCCGAATAATAAATTACGAACAAAGTGTTTTTAAGGAGATATGTTGATGGATTATTATTTACCTGAGGGATGTGTAAGTTTAGCTGAAGAATCTGGCATTATAGCTCAATTGTTTAACGATATGTTGACAGATTTGATAGAAGAAATTTTTCCGGAAGTAGTTGTTAATGTTTAACCCTGTTGAAATATGAATAGCTAAAAAAGAGGCGCCGATGGCGCCTCTTAATTTTTGGGTATATATTTGCTAGGAAATTTAGATTGTTTGTGTGAAAATATATATATGTTTAGCAGTTATTTAAAAGAGAAATACGGTTTTTTGACGGAATATTTTGAGCAGGGGCTTAAAAATTCTAGTCGGGCTATTGCGCACAGTCTTTTGTTTTACGGACAGGATATTCAGGCTCAGTATGATTTGGCTGTTGAGATAGCAAGGCTTTTAAATTGTCATGAGTATCAGAGTGAAAGCTGTCATTGTCTGAATTGTAACTGGATTAGAGATGGTAAACACCCTGCAGTTTTGGTTATTTCAAAATTGGACAACAAGCCTTCTGATGATGAGTCAAAGACGGTTATTTCGGTTAAGCAGTCGCAGATGATTAAAAATTCTCTTTTGACAACTTCTGATTATCATAGAGTTTTTATATTTTGCGATGCCAAAATTGAAGGTGAAAAGTGGATTCCGCTTGGGTTGGATGAAAGTAATTTTCAAGAAGAGACTGCAAATTCATTGTTAAAAATTATAGAAGAACCTCCTTCAGATACTACTTTTATATTTTTGACATCCAGCAAGAATAATCTTTTGGACACTATAATTTCTCGATCCCAGAGCTTTTTTGTTCCGTCTTTTAAAGAAAATGTTAATGATTTTTCAATTGTAGAAGACTTGATTGAAAATTACCCTGCAATAGAGAGACAGGTTGTTTTTGATGTTGCACAGAGCTTATTTTTGATGTCAAAAGAAAGCGGAGCGGATAAAATTTTAGATCAGATACAAAATTATCTTTTTTGTGTTTTAAAATCAAATCTTGACGATAGAGGCTTAAATGCCAAAATAATAACGGATTTGAAGTATGTTGAGCAGGCAAAAAATGAAGTCAGCGGACATATAAATCCTCAGTTGGCGTTCGAAAATTTATTGTTAAACATTACTCAATAATGTTATTTAGCCTTAATTTTTACCGATGCAAAAATATTGAAAACCTTTCGCTTTAAGGCGTTTTCCGTCGTATTGATTTCTTCCGTCAAAAATCACTGGAGTTTTTAAAAGCGTTTTTATTTTGTCAAAATCAGGTCGTCTAAATTCGTTCCATTCTGTTATAAGAAGCATTGCATCCGCACCTTTTATGGCGTCGTAAGCGTTTTTTGAATATTGTATTTTGTTTTCGAATATTGATTTTGCAGTATCAATGGCTTTGGGATCATATCCTACAACTTTTGCCCCTCTTGATAAAAGTGAATTTATAATTGTAATAGACGGGGCTTCTCTCATGTCATTTGTTTTGGGCTTGAATGCAAGTCCCCAGACTGCAAAAGTCTTTCCGCTTAAATCTTGACCGAATTTTTTAACTATTTTTTTAATAAAAAACTCTCTTTGTTCTTTGTTGGTTTCATCTGCAGATTTTAGAATCCCGTGACTGCAGTCAAAATCTTTGGCTGTTTTAATCATTGCTTTTACATCTTTTGGAAAGCAGCTTCCACCGTAGCCAAGGCCTGGGAATAAAAATTTGGAGCCTATTCTACTGTCTGAGCACATTCCAATTCTTACCATATCAATGTCAGCGCCGACTTTTTCACAGATGTTTGCAATTTCATTTATGTAAGATATTTTTACTGCAAGAAAAGAGTTTGCCGCATACTTTGTCATTTCGGCAGATTTAACATCCATTACGATTACAGGGTTGCCTGTTCTTAAAAATGGAGAGTAAACTTCTTGCATAATTTCTGTCGCTTGTTTAGAATTGGAGCCGATAACAACTCTGTCAGGCTTTAGAAAGTCATCAACAGCAGCACCTTGTTTCAAAAACTCAGGGTTTGAAACGACATCGAAAGGATGTGTTGTGTTTTTTTTGATTATTTTTGAAACTTCATCTGCTGTGCCCACAGGGACAGTTGATTTGTCTACAATAACTTTGTATCCGTTCATTGATTTTGCGATTTCTTCAGCGACAGAAAAAACTGCGCTCAAATCCGCAGATCCATCTTCGCCTTGAGGGGTTCCCACTGCAATAAAGCATACCAGAGATTTCTTTACGGCTTCAGCAAGATTGTCGCTGAATACTAGTCTGTTTTCTGCAACATTTTCTTTTATTAATTCTTCTAACCCTGGTTCATAAATCGGTACTATACCTTTTTTTAGCTTCGCGAGTTTGTTTTTGTCTTTGTCAACGCAGATTACGTTATTTCCCATCTCTGCAAGACAAGTCCCTGCAACCAAACCCACATATCCTGTACCAATTACGCATATATGCATTTTTAAACCTCTTTCAATCTTTTTTCGAAATATTTGATAGTTTTTTCAAGCCCTTCTCTAATGTCGACTTTAGGCTCCCATCCAAGCTCTTTTTTAGCTAATGAAATATCAGGCTTTCTTTGCATAGGATCGTCGCTTGGAAGCTCTTTGTAAATGATTTTTGATTTAGAGTCGGTCATTTCAATAATTGTTTTTGCAAAGTCCAAAATGGTTCTCTCGGTAGGATTTCCAAGGTTTACAGGTCCGATAAAACCATTTGAATTGTTCATCATTTTAATCATCCCGTCTATAAGGTCTTCGACATAGCAGAATGAACGCGTTTGGCATCCGTCGCCGTATACCGTGATGTCTTCATTTTTAAGCGCCTGAAGAATAAAGTTAGAAACTACTCTTCCGTCGTTTTCTGCCATATTTGGACCATAAGTGTTAAATATTCTTACAATTCTTGTATCAACTTTATTTTGTCTGTGATAGTCCATCATAAAAGTTTCAGCACAGCGTTTGCCTTCATCGTAGCAGCTTCTTATGCCGATAGGGTTGACATTTCCCCAGTAATCTTCTGTTTGTGGATGAACTTTGGGGTCTCCATACACTTCGCTTGTGGATGCTTGCAATATCGTAGCTTTGCATCTTTTTGCAAGTCCCAGCATATTGGCAGTTCCCAAAACTGATGTTTTAATTGTTTTAATAGGATTATATTGATAATGCGGCGGACTCGCAGGACACGCAAGGTTATAGATTTGGTCAACTTCTGCAAAATATTCTTTTGTTATGTCATGGCGAACCAGTTCAAAATGATTATTTCCTATTAAATGTCGGATATTATCTTTTGAGCCAGTGAAAAAATTATCAAGGCAAATAATTTCGTTACCTTCATTTAGCAATCTTTCGCACAAGTGGCTTCCGATAAAGCCAGCGCCGCCTGTAATTAAAATTCTTTTCATAAAAACATCCTTATATCACGAACTTATTTTAACATAAAATAAGTATATTTAATATTTAAGGCAATTTTTTTTATGTTTTGGGTTTATATTTATGTGCAAAATTATGAAAGGTTTTAAAATGATTCAATCAATTCAGACATTTTCTTCAAATAATGTTCAAAAACCGGTTGCGCAAGCTAAACATCAACAAGCAACGAACGAGAGTCCATCTGAGGCAAAAGACTCTTTT
Source organism: Cyanobacteria bacterium OH_SFB_17 (assembly GCA_023395735.1). Taxonomy (GTDB): domain Bacteria; phylum Cyanobacteriota; class Vampirovibrionia; order Gastranaerophilales; family Gastranaerophilaceae; genus JAEWYI01. Next base: position 6,536 of record JAEWYI010000008.1, on the reverse strand, counting down.
ATTAAGAGAAATAAAATTATGATAGGAACGTTCGCCGGTGGCTTAGTCGGAGAAGGTATCTGGAGGATGGCTCTAAAGAAAAGAGTTAAAAATTTAACAACTGCTAAAGAGCTTGGAATTTCACTTGCATTGGATTTAACCTTAGGAGTTATAGGTGGTTTTATAGCCAATTCGTTTGGGAAAAATGATTAAAAAAAAGACCCGTCCCCAAAGAGACAGATCCTTTATATTAAACTTTGTGCGTATTCATAATTAAATATTTCCAAAGTCGTCGCTTAATCATTTCAAAACCTCAAAAATCATAAGCATTTTTGCTATTTTCGGCTAATAAATTTCTTTATTGCTGGGCGCTAACGCCCCAAATACGATTTGCTATTTAGTTGTAAATGTATAATTGTTTGTTATTAATTAATAATTTAAAGAGAGTGCCCCGGGCCAGACTTGAACTGGCACTGAGTATTAACCCAATTGGATTTTAAGTCCAACGCGTCTACCGATTCCGCCACCGGGGCTCATTTCTTTTTTTATCATTTGCATGCTTTGGCGGAATCGGTAGACGCGAGCGTCTAACCTCCCCTCCATCTCGAACGATACTTAATCGTTCTCGTGGAGTCCTTGCCACCGAGGCATACTTATTCAGTTTTCAATGCTCTAGTGGAACTGGTAGACACGAGCGTCTAACCTCCCCTCCATCTCGAACGATACTTAATCGTTCTCGCGGAGTCCTTGCCACCGAGGCATACTTATTTTGTAAAATAGGTCTATCTGTTTATTGCTAAAGCAAAACAGACTAAGGTCTTTTTGATTTTTTACAAAATAAATATTAATTTGTCAATTTGCTTAGGCACTTTTCAGCCTGTTTATAATCATAGTATAAACAAAAACGTCTGTCCAGTACTTTTTTAGATTTTGTTTGCGAAAAATTCTTCCCCTTCGCTTGTCAATCGGTATTCTCCGACTTCGCTAGTGCCTGTCAAATCAGGTACTAATTCTATAAAGCGTTGGTTTATTGCTTCTTGCAACATTCCATGGTCAATTACTTCTGACAAATTTTGCATTAATTTTGCATTGATTTGTTTAAGAGTAAAAATTTCTTTTTTCTCAAATTCAGAAAGGTAATAAGCCGTAATCATAAGGTAATGGAATTTGTCCGTTGTGTTTTTTGCATTAATTAAATTTAAAAAGACTTGATCTTTTGACTTAACAGGCTCAAACGTAGGATTTTCTACTGTTTTCTCAAGAATTTCATCAAAGTTAGCAGCTGGTGTTTCTTCTTTTATTTCTGGCTGCGGATTTTGGATAGAATTTATTGTTTTTAAAAGGTTTGATGCCTTTTCTAAAACTTCTTTGTCGGCTTGAGATTCTTGTTGTTTAGGTTTTGATTCTTCTTGTTTAGGTGCTACAGTTTCTTGTTTCAAAACAGCTTGTTTTGGGTGAGTTTTTGCGTATTCAGTCGCATCATTAACCCAAATTTGGAACTGTCTTTCCACTACTTCTTTGTCGCTTGTAGAAAAATCAACGGTTATGTTCCCTTTTTTAAATGTAAAAGTGTATTTTGACATTTATCAACCTAACCTTTTTGCATTATATCTTCGCGCCATTTGTTGAGTTGTTGTTCAACAAATTCCAAATCGTCTGATTTTAGTTCGATTTCGATGTCGCCTTTTTTCATTTTGAATACATATTCGTGCATATTATTTCCCTCTTAATTTCTTTATTGTTCAACATTTCCATTGTATCGCAAAAAAAAAATATTACAATTTAAAAAATTATTGAAACATTTTTGGAAAAATTACATCTTATTAATCATGTTGTGTAATAATGTTATAAGATAAGTTGAATGGCTTAGCAAGTTTGAGGAGTAAGGTTAAATGAATTTGAGAAAAGAAATTAAGAAAAGCATGCCGTTGGTCGGTGTTATCGCTTTAGGATTGTCTTTTATATTGAGCAGTGTGGCATTCGCGTATCAGCCAACTGATTTGTATGACAATGTTTGGCGCCTGATAAATACAAAATACGTTGATCAAAGCAGCAACATGCAAGATTGGGGTACTTGGAGACACAAGTATGACAATTATATAAAAACAGACGAAGATGCTTATGTTGCAATCGGAACTATGGTTGCAAGTTTAGACGACCCTTATACAAAGTTTTTAGATCCAAAAGATTTTGCAGAAGAAACAAGCTCAATTAAAGGTTCTTTAAAAGGTATTGGGATTCAAATCGCAACAAAAGAAGGCAAATTGATGGTTATTGCCCCAATTGAAGATTCGCCGGCAGAAAAAGCAGGACTTCTTGCTGAAGACGAAATTTTAGAAATTGACGGCGTTAGCACAAAAGGTATTACAATTGACAAAGCTGCAGACAAAATCCGTGGCGAAGAAGGCACTACTGTGAAACTTCTCATCAAAAGAAAAGATGAGCTTAAAACTTACAATATTGCAAGAAAAGAAATCGAGCTAAAAGCTGTTTCTACAAAAATTCCTAATGACGTAAAATTAAGCGGAGATGTGGCTTATATCAGACTAAGTTCATTCATCAGCAAAAATGCGGCAAAAGAATTTCAAGAAGCTTTGCTTAACGCAAAAGACAAAAAAGGTTATATAGTTGACCTACGTTCCAATCCTGGCGGATTGTTGACAAATGCGATATATATTTCAAATATGTTTTTGCAAGGCGGAGTAATCGTAAGCACTGTTGATAGAGACGGTTACAAAGAAACTCAAAGAGCAAGCCGTTCTCCTGTTACAAGCAAACCGTTGGTTGTCTTAATCAACAAAGGTTCAGCAAGTGCAAGTGAAATCTTGTCAGGGGCTTTAAAAGATAATAAAAGAGCTGTCCTTGTTGGTGAAAAATCATTCGGAAAAGGGCTAGTACAAGAAATTAATAGATTGCCAAACAATTCAGGCGTTAATATCACAATCCAAAAATATTTGACCCCAAACGGCACAGATATTAACAAAAAAGGGATTGAGCCAGATATCAAGGTTGAATTGAGTGAAGATGATATTAAAAACAAAGATGATAAACAACTTAAAAAAGCAAATGAAGTTTTACTTGATTTGATTAATAGAAAAAGCTGTTATTCTAACTAAAAAATTATAAGTTGCGAGGCCTTCGGTATAGCCGAAGGCCTTTTTATATTAATTGTACTGAGATTTGTGCAAATAAAAACGGGGCGAAAAGTGAAACTTTTCGCCCCGTTTTTTATTTTATATCCCTAATATTTTTTCTTTGATTTTTTAAAGCTTTTAACTTTATTAGCGCCGTTCATTTTTTCTTTGTATTCTTTTTTGCTGGCAATTGGTTCTTTTAATGTTTTTAAAGCATTTATCATTTCGTTAACAGTCGGATTTTTCTTGTGCGAAGACTTCTTTTTATTTGAGTCTTTCCTCATGTTTTTATCCGAAAAGTTTTCGTTTGACTTGATATTTACTTCATCAAATTTTCTGTTGTCGCGGTCGCGATTTCTTGAATTTGAACCACGGTTGTCGCTTCTGTTTCTACCATCTCTACCATCTCTGCCACTTCTGTTTCTGTTTTCTCTGCTGCCGCGGCCTCTGCTTCCTCTGCTTCTTGATCTTGATTCTTTTTCATCTGAAAAATCATCGAAAACTACAGTTGTTTCGACCAATTTTTTGTTGGATTTTTTTGATAATTTTAAAAGTGCTGCTGCTATGTCCAAAAGTTCCATATCTGAAGACAAGCTTAGAATTTCGTTTTTATAAGTTGATAAATCTTCGTCTTTTATCATTTTTTCCAATTTGTTTTGGAAAACGGTAGTTCTTGAAGTTTCCAATTCTTCAAAAGATGGAATTTCTTTTTGTAATATTTGAATTCCGTTTGCACGTTCAATTCTTTTAAGGCTTTGAGTTTGTTTTCTTGATACAAATGTGAAGGCGATACCTGAATTACCAGCTCTGCCTGTTCTTCCGACTCTGTGAATGTAATCTTCGTCGTCTCTTGGCAAGTCATAATTAAAAACAGCTTCTACATTTTTAACATCAATGCCTCTTCCTGCAACGTCAGTAGCCACAAGAATTTCAACTGATCCGTTTCTGAATCCTCTCATTACTTTTTCGCGTTGGGCTTGGTTCATATCGCCGTGCATTGCATCGGAGAAATATCCGCGCATTTTTAGGCTTTCTACAACTTTGTCAACGTTACTTTTTGTATTACAAAAAACCAAGCCGAGCTTGATTGTGTGCAAGTCAAGAAGTCTTGTTAAAAGTTCAATTTTCCCTTTTTCGCTGACTTCAAAATATTGTTGTTCAATATCAGGGGTGTTTTCAAGGTTATTTGTAACATCTACAATGTTTGGGCTTTTTTGAAATCTTTTTGTAATTTCTAAGATATCTTTCGCCATAGTTGCAGAAAAAAGAATTGTTTGTCTTTCTTTGTTTGCATCATCAAGGATTGTGTGGATATCTTCTCTAAATCCCATATCAAGCATTTCATCAGCTTCATCAAGTACAGCTGTATGGATAGAGTCAAGTTTTATACTGCCTCTTCTTAAGTGGTCCATAAGTCTTCCAGGGGTTGCAACAATTACTTGCGGCTGTTTTTTTAGAGCATTAAGCTGTCTGTCAATGTTTTGTCCGCCATAAATGGAAACTACAGAAATGTTTTCCATGTATTTAGTAAGTTTTTCAAATTCTCTGTGAACTTGGATTGTAAGTTCTCTTGTCGGACAAAGAACGAGGGCTTGTATGTTTTTTTGTGATTTATCAAGTTTTTCCAAAATAGGAATAGCAAAAGCCGCTGTTTTTCCGCTTCCTGTCGGTGCTTTTGCGATAATGTCGTTTCCTTTTAATATTTCAGGAATAGCTTCTTCTTGAATAGAAGAAGGGGATGAAAAATTCATATCTGATAAAGCTTTTAAAATTTCGCTTGATAAGTTGAGTTTTGCAAATCCTTCTGCAGTTACTAAGATGTCGTTTGTCGTTGGAATTGCATCCAAAGTGTCAGAGGTAAGTGTCGTCATAATATTTCTTTCTTTAAATACTCTTTTACTATAGAACTTTAATATAACAGAGCATTTTTTAAAATTACATTAAGTTCGGCTACTTTAACCCGAAATTGACACTTAATAGAAAACTGGTTTGTATTAACTTTTTCAACTCATATTGGGGTATAGTATTTACACTACAACGATAACACAAACAAAACTATAATACTAGCCTGATGTAAAGAATTAAAAATAATTGATTTATTAATTACTTTTTATACAAAGCTGCTTGACGTTTTTGTATTTCTTCACTTTCGATATAGTCTTCGTATTTTTCGTGAGAGTTTATGAATCCAGTTGGTGCAATTTCGATTATTCTGTCTGCAACCGTTTGGATAAACTGATGATCTTGAGATGTGAAAAGAACTGTTCCAGGAAATTCTATCAGCGCATTGTTAAGAGCCGTGATAGATTCCAAATCCAAATGGTTTGTAGGTTCGTCCATAATCAATACGTTAGCTTCTGCTATCATCATTTTTGCAAACATACATCTTACTTTTTCGCCACCTGATAAAACAGTTGAGCTTTTTTCGGCATCATCTCCTGAGAAAAGCATTCTGCCCAAGTAACCTCTTAAAAAGTTTACGTGTTGATCAGGTGAATATTGTGCCAGCCATTGAATAAGATTTAAATCTTTTTCGAAAAATTTGTTATTATCTTTAGGGAAATATGAGTTTGTTGCCGTAACTCCCCATCTGATTTCACCTTCATCAGGTGTATCTTCACCTGTCAGCATTTGGAAAAGTGATGTTAAAATCATAGGATCTTTTGCCAAAAATGCAATTTTTTGACCTTGGTATATTTCCATAGAGAAATTTTTCATCAAAACTTCGCCTTCAACACTTTTTGAAAGCCCTTTTACAGTCAAAACATCTTTTCCTGGAATTTTTACATAATTAAATCTGATTCTCGGATATTGTCTTGTCGATGGTTTAATGTCTTCAAGTGTAAGTTTGTCCAAGATGTTTTTTCTGGAAGTCGCCTGTTTTGCTTTTGATGCGTTGGCGCTGAATCTTGCGATAAATGATTTCAGCTCTTCCATTTTTTCTTCAACTTGTTTGTTTTTTTCTTCTCTTTGTTTCATAACAAGCTGGCTTGCTTGTGACCAGAAAGAATAGTTGCCCGGATAAAGCTGGATTTTTCCAAAATCGATATCCGCAATGTGTGTACAAACGTTATCAAGAAAGTTTCTGTCGTGCGAAACAACGATAACTGTGTTTGGAAACTCGATAAGAAATTCTTCAAGCCATTTGATTGTGTGAATATCCAAGTGGTTTGTAGGTTCATCTAAAAGTAAGATATCAGGAGTTTTGAACAATGCTTGTGCAAGTAAAACCCTGACCTTTTCGCTTCCTGCTAAATCTTTCATATACATATAATGCATTTCGTTGGAAATTCCCAAATCATTAAGCAAAGAAGCAGCCAAAGATTCTGCCTGCCAACCGTCGAGTTCTGCAAATTCTGTTTCAAGATGCGCTACTTTAATCCCGTCTTCGTCATTGAAATCGGGTTTTGAATAAAGAGCATC
>JAEWYI010000093.1 GCA_023395735.1 Cyanobacteria bacterium OH_SFB_17 | reverse complement strand
TGAAGAAACAGAGGATGGTTTTATTGTTCAGGGCAATCCTAATCAGGGTTTGGCAGGTGGGTGCGAGGTAGAAACTTACCATGACCATAGACTTGCAATGAGTTTGTATGTTGCGGGTTTGTTATGTAAAAAAGCTCTTACAATAAATGGTTTCGAGTGGGTGAATATTTCGTTTCCTGAATTTGAAAATTCAATGCAAAATTTGTTGGCTTTATAGTTTAGGGGTTTAGCAGCTCAGAGGTTTGGAAGCTTGGAGGTTTAGCAGCTTTGTAGGTGATGAGATTATAAGGTAGTAAAAATAGTTATTCAGTTAAACAATAAGCCTAAAAACTATATAACAAATATCAATCAAAGCCACTAAAAATATAAGCTACCGAGCTTCCAAACCTCCAAGCCTCTAAGCTTCTATTAAGCCATCTAGTGTGAGGCTTGAAACAAAAAATTTTTCAATAAGGTTTTGCCACCTTCAGTCAAAATTGCCTCTGGGTGGAACTGAACGCCATATATGGGTAATGTTTTGTGTTTTAATCCCATTATGATTTCTTGATTGTCCTCGTTTGTCCAGGCAATTTTTTCCAGACATGGGGGGAATTTTTTCGGGTTTACAACTAGCGAATGGTATCTTGTTGCTAAAAAACCTTGGTTAAGACCTTCAAAAAGTCTATCAGGGGTGAAATAGATAGGATAGGTTTTTCCATGACAAGGATTTTTTGCACGCGCAATTTTTCCTGAGAAAAATTGCGCTATAATTTGGTGTCCAAGGCAGATTCCGAGAATTTTTTTTGTTTGATAAAATTCTTTTAAAATCTCCAGACAAATTCCTGCCTCGTCAGGGTTTCCTGGGCCAGGGGAAATTATAAGAGTTGAGAAATCAATTTTTTTTAGATTTTCGATTGATATTTCGTTGTTTTTGAAAACCAACGGGTTTATGCCTAATTCTTTGAGGTATTGGACGATGTTGTAGGTGAAAGAATCGTGGTTGTCGATTAAAACAATTTTTTTAGCCAAGTTCTACCTCCGTTTTTCCTCGAATTGAATTAATACAATAAATTTTTTCAGCATTAAATAAATCATTTTTGTACAAAACTTTTTCTATAATTTTTCCGTCATTAATCATTTTTTGGCGCAAGATGCCATTCAACAGTCCGCATTTTACAGGCGAAGTGTAAAAATTTCCGTCAATTTTCAGGACTATATTTGAACGGGCACCTTCGGTCAACTCGCCTTTTTCATTAAAAAATATTTCATCAAACACTTCATTTTTTGCAATTTTTTCCATGGTCTTTTGATACCATGGCCGATGAGTTGTTTTGTGGTAAAGAAGTGGGTCTTTGGAATTTACAAAATCATTTGAAATAAGAACCTTTTTCAAGTTTTGGTTATCAAGATTTTTTATTTGAACTTGAAAATCTCCGTTTAAATCTAATATTAGTCTTAAAATTCCGTTTTCTGGCAAATTTGTGTTGAATTTTATTTTTTCAGGGTAAGAAAATCCAAGAATTTTTGCAGAATTCTTCATTCTTTTGAGGTGTTCTTTTTCGTAGACAATTTTTCTGTTTTTAATAAGCATGGTTTCAATTAGGCTGAATTTTGGAGTTAAAAAGTTCATCTTAACCAGTGTTTCATCCCATTCTTCTTTGGCATCTGAATCCCAGACTATAGCGCCACCAACACCGTATTCGTAGTTTTTTTCGCTGTTGCGTTTTTGCAGGGTTCGAATCGGGACAGAAAATATTGTTTTTTCTTTTGATATCATTCCTATTGCGCCGCAGTAAACTCCCCGTTTTCTTTTTTCGACTTGTTCAATTATATTCATTGTGCTGATTTTTGGTGCGCCTGTGATTGAGCCGCATGGAAAAATCGCTTCAAAAATATTGAAAAGTGTCGTGTTATATTCAAGCTCTGCACTGATTTCTGAGGTCATTTGATGCAGAGTTTTGTGGGTTTCAATGTCAAAAAGTTTGTCAACTTTAACTGACGCTGTTTTTGCAATCTTTCCTAAATCGTTTCTTAGAAGATCAACAATCATCACATTTTCTGCTCTGTTTTTTATATCATTTTTTAAAAATTCAATGTTCTCCAAGTCTTCTTTTTCTGTTTTGCCTCGTTTTATGGTTCCTTTCATTGGCTTGGTAAAAATTTTATTACCTGATAAGGTGAAAAATAATTCAGGAGAAAAAGATAGAATTTCTTCGTGTTCATTTTTGATGTAGGCACTGAAAGGAGTGTTTTGCTCAGGCAAAATCGATTTGAAAAGCTCTAGGCCTTCAGTGTCAGCTTTTAATTTCCAGCTATAGGTGTAATTGACTTCGTAGGTGTTTCCTTTTGCGATTTCTTCTTTTATAAATTTTATAGCTTTTTTATACTCATCAAAACTCTGGACAGGAATCAATGATTTTATTGAAAGATTTTTATTGTTTTCTGTAAATTCGAAATCACTTTTTTTATCATAGACTTCAAAATATAAAAGTGGCAAATCTGATTGTATTTTTTTGTTTAAAAAAATATCTTTTGCTTCGTATCTGATATAGCCTAAAAGGTAGATACTAGGGCGTTTTCTCAAATCTTCGATTTGAGAAAACGCCCTAATAAAACTTTCGTTATCAAAGGCAGAAATTATATTTATTGGATTTTCAAAAATTTCGTTTGCGAATATTTGCATAATTCAATTATAAATATTTAAAAATTAATAGCAAATTTTTTTGTGTTAAGGTTTTAGGATAAATGTTGCCCGATAGGGCAAGTTGTAGAGACGGATATTTTATAAGAGAATAGAGTCAGATGAATGTAGCACAAGTCACAGGAAAATTTTTGGATCAACCGAGGTTAATCGGTTATTTTTCACGGACTGTCCCTGCGGTTTTGGCTGCGGGCGGAGTTGCTTATACTTATCAGAGTGTCAAAAAAGCTCCAGAAGAAGAAAAGAAAAAAACTTTAATAAAAAATATTGCGGTTTTATCTTCTACAATTGCGTTTGCGCTTGTTGCGCCAAAGGCTTCTTTAAAAATAGTAAAAGCTTTTAAGAAAAAACCAACCCATCATCATGAGCACCATTTGCATGTGGAACACCATAACTGCAAGCATGTTGAATGTCATCACGAACACGGGCATGAGCATGAACATAATCATGAGCACGAACATGGAGTTGCCGTTAATTTGAAAAAATTAAAGCTGCATGTCACGGATTTGGTTGATGATTTTTTAGAGGAGAATAAAGTTTCTCCTGATGTAAATAAAATCCTTCAAAAAGCAAAAACAAAAGTATTGATGCCGAAAGAAATAAAAAAGATTTACGAAGAGCTTGGCGAAACCAAAAGCGGAAAAGAATTTTTATCAGGTGAGCACGGGCTAATCCCTGATCCTGAACACATTGATTCAAACCACATTTTTAAAGGCGACTTGCCAAGAATTTCTATAATGGGACTTTTCCCTGTTATTGGAGGTATTTTAGGCGGAATTGCAGGCGATAAATTGACTGAGAAAAATTGGAGGGAAAAAGTTCCAGACAAAATTAAAGAAGGTTCTTATCAGTATTTAGCAAATATTTTCTTGTGTAATGTAGGCGCAGGAGCTGCACTATATGCGATGGAAAAATCTAAAAACAAACACCTCAAAACCAAAGCAGCCAGAGCGATAGGAATGATTGGCGGAATAATTTTGGCAGGTGTCGTTTTTGGAAGTGCTATTGCAAATCTTGTGGGCAAAAAAATTATTGATCCGCTTGTTGATAAAAATAAACCGCAAAATGATAAAAATTTATTTAACGAAAGAAAACCTGAACTGTTAGATATAAGCTTGCACGTTGATGATATAGCAACTGTGGCGGTACTTTCAGGTCTGAAATGGATTGAACCTGCTCTTCCTGTTTTGTATTCAATCTCAGGTTATCGTGCTGGAATAGGCTACAGAAACGGTGAAAATCATCACCATCACTAATTATTTGTCATGCCTGAATTCACAAATTATCTCAACAAATCCCTAAGCGAAAATCGGCTACCGATTTGTTCGTTTCTAAAACGGCCGAGGTGCTTTAATATTGGATTTGTTTGGTTTGGATGGACATATTTTGGAGGATTTTTTGATTCCTCAATAGAGTCAGTCTGTTCAACTGTTCTTTCTAAAACCTTTAATTTTAATTCTTTTTTCTCATCCATACTTATATTATACCATATCTGTCAACATATTGTAACCAGCAAAACCATCTCAGTGGTTACTTTTATATAAAGTATTTTTTTTCTCCTAAATTGCCTATGTAAACTTTTGTAAAATTCGGCTGAAATATGCATAAATACATGCAATTTCACGAATTGTATATACTTAATATATATAAGGTAAATAACAACACGAGGAAACATGAGTTTATTTTCTAACATATTTCTTGAAAATTTAACTTCTGCCTGGACCGCTCAAAAGGTTACAGAAAGCACAACTGCGCCTTCTACAACACCTATTACAGTCCCTTTAACTTCCTCTGCAACAAATTCTTCTAACGCAAAATTGACAGAAGAAGGAAATGTTCCACTTACATCTGAAACAAAAGTTTCTCAAGAAGCTCCTATCAAAGGACTTTCAATCGAAAAAAGCACACAAACCGAAGCTCCTAAAGCTCAAGAAAAAACCGAAGTCAAAGAAGAATTCAAAAAAACAGGTGAATCAGTAGATGAACGTTTGGCAAGATTCTACGGAAAAAAATACGAAAATGCTACTGCAGAAGAAAAAGAAAAATACTTGGAAAAATATTTGACAGGATATTTTAAAGAAATAAAAGGAAAATCTAAAGAAGAACAAATTAAATTGCAATTGGCAGATTTCAAAAAATTGTTATCCAACACAAGAAACGGCGACAGCTACGAAATGATGGCTAAAAAAATCAGCATCTTGGAAGAAAAAAACCAATTGTTAGCTGCAAAACGTGCGACTGTTGAAGAAAAATCAGACGAATTGAGAAACCGAGGCGAAATCGGAGTTGCAAAAACTATTCACAACTGCCACGAAAATAATCAAACAGCTTTGACCAAATTAATCGTTGATTCTAAAAACGAAGCAGCTATTAAAATCGGTGCTTCTTATGCTTCTAAACTTGCAGTTAGCAACCAAGTGCAAGCCGTTGAAATTTATCAAAAAACACAAATGGCTGAATCTTTTCAAAAAGAATTAGACAAAATATTAATCAACCAATACGGAAAATTTGCAAAACAAAATGAAGTTGATATCCACAAAATCATGTCGGCTTCTAAAATTTCTGAAACAGTTGAATATGCAGCATCAAATATTCATAAATTTGATAAAGAAAATCAAGTTAAAGCATTTGCAGTTACTTCTCAAACAGGCAACGAAAAAGCAGTCCAAGCGGCACTTGCTCAAGCCGATAAATATGATGCTTCTGTAAAACAAGAAATAAATGCTATTGCACAAGCTCAAATTTCACAAGCTAAACCTGAAGTTCAAAAAGAAGAAGTTAAAGTTTCTCCAACCAAAACTGAAGAAGCTCAAACTAAAACAAATTCAAAAACAAGCACTTATGAACAATACAAAGAAATATCAAAAACAATCGCTACATCAAGCGATATGAAAACTATCAGAAAAGCTCTTGAAGGAGCTTCTGATTCAGTAAAAATAGCTCTTCTATCATCACTTTCTACAGATAAATTGGCAAAAATCATTCCTATTATTCTAGAAAGCAACCCTTCAAGCATTGTAAGAGCAAAAATCAACAGCGTTATCAACAATGCAAACAGATCCGAAGCAAAAAAACTGATTTCTGAAGTCAGCAACACAAATTTCTACAAAACACTTCAGTCAGATACAAGCGCACTAAGCTTTACAGTTCAACAAGAATTGGTAGAAAAAAGCGCAACATCAGGAGATTTGAGAAACATAAATTCTCTTTATCTTTCTGCTCCAATTAAAAAAAGATTCGACGAATTAAAAGATAAAAATAAATTAGGATAAGGTTACGAAACTAGGGAAAAGTAGGTAGGTATTTTTTAGGGCGAAATCGAAGATTTCGCCCTCTTCTTTTAAATCTTTACCAATCCTTTGAGCCAAATTCCTCAAAAACATCAATCTCTTTTTGAATATTGATTATTTTGTTTTCGATAAATTCTTTTTCAACAGCAGAAACACTTTGCATATAAACATTTAAATCAAGAATCTCTTCTTTTTGTTTACGGATTCTTTGTTTGATTTTTTCTCTTATCTGAAATAAAACCCCTTCCAGCCAGCATCCATTAGGCATTTTCTCCCAAGGAGTTTTAGGAATTTTTCCTTCGCATTTTTGGCATTTCGGACAAATATTTTTGCTTATATTTTCGATTTCACTTTTAAAAAGTTTTTCCATGAAATTTATTATAGCAAAAAACATAATTAGTTACCTAACGTTAAAATTTGTACACATCAAGCTGTCAGGCATATTAAAAAACAAAACGGCTTAACAAAACTTAAAGAAATAGCTGGAATGGCAATTTTTACATGGTTTTAGACTTTATTTAGATAAGTAGTGAAAGGTGATTTTATGGATAATGTGGTTGGACAGCCTCAAACAGTACAAGTACCGAATTATTCAGGGGTAAATATTCAGATATTTAACCCGACGGTAAATCCTCCTGGTGCAAATGTTGCGCCTGCAACTATCAACGCGCCTACATACAGTACTGCTCCTGCCCAAAGTTATCCGCCGAATTACTATACTCAAAACCTTGCTCAACCAGTAGCACCTGCATCAGCGCCTGCTGAAGAAAAGAAAAAAACAGAAAAACGAGAAATCGTTCAAATAACAGATGAATATTTAAAAACGGTTGAAGGATATCTTAACGACCAAAACCAACAAGTAAGGTTGATGGGAGCAAAAGACGTAATGGAAAGGCTTCAGGAAGATGATTCCAGAAAAGATGATCCCGCACTAAACTCTCTTGTAAACAAAATGCTTCAAGACCCATATCAGCCGATAAGATTTATCGCAATGGCGGCATTAGAGTCAAGAGCTGCTCAAGGAAACGATTTAAGCAGAAATATTCTTCAATCAATACAAAAAGAAAAAACCAGCTATGGTGAAGATTCGCTAAAAGCTTCAAATATATTGTTGAAAATGTCAGGACCGACAGTCAAGAAAGAATTTGAAGTAAAAGATACTCCTAAAAAAGAAAAATCTAAAGGTGAAAAATAGTGATTAACGGTAAAGTATTAAATGTATTAACAAAAACAGTCGGTGCAACAGGCCTTGGTCTGGTGCTATATGATGCTCATACTGCCGGAAAACTTCATGGATCAATGCATGAAAAAAATTCTAAAGCCAGCTCTCTTACTCACCATGCGCAAGAAGATTTGATGCTTGATAGCCCAAGTATTGTTCAAGCAAAACTTAAAGAGAAAGTTTTTCATTATCACTTAGATGAAAATTTTATGGGATTTTTCCATACGATTGGCGGATATATGAAAGGTGCTACATCAATGATGGTAAATCAAGTTGTACCTTTTGCATTGTCAATCGGAACTCTTGCAACTAAAGGAATCGCTTCAAAACTTTTCGGTGCAGGACTTTTGGCATACGGTGGAATCTACATCGCACAACACGTTTTTGGGATTGGAAAAGGCGAATAATTTATTCCTCAGAATAGCCGAAATTCTTTAGAGAGCGGTTATTTTTGCGCCAGTCCTTTTCAACTTTGACGTTTAGCTCTAAATAAACTTTTTTCTCTACAATTTTTTCAAGTTCTAATCT
>JAEWYI010000090.1 GCA_023395735.1 Cyanobacteria bacterium OH_SFB_17 | reverse complement strand
GCACAATGGATTCTTCTTGCGACAACCTTGAAGAAATAATGAAAAATTTAGTAAAATCATTAAGCTCCGACTCAAGTTTTGATGCAGATGCACTTAATGAGGCTTACAAAAAAACTATCGACAGATTTACAGAAGTTGCTGATAATGATAAAGACAACAAATATCCTAGTTCTGCAGACTGTCCTGTTTTTGAAGCAAGCGGAGACGGAACAACAAGAGACAGAACAGAAAGCGAAGCAAGAAACTATAACTCTCTAGTTGCGGTAAACAATACAAATGCAAAAGGTCACACTTTCTATGGAGTCAGTGTTAAAAACCTTGTTGATTCATTCTTTACCTACTACGAACAAGCTCTTGGCTTTACTGGTGATTCTACAAATTACGAAGTAAGCAAAACAAGAAAAGGTTCAAATTATGCTGAAGATGCAACATCAGCAACTACAACAACAGGAACTTCTTCTACAAGCGGACAAACACAAGCAAATCATTATTTGAATATGTTCTACGCAATCTGTTCAAAAGGCTGGACAAGAGATTCAAACATAACAAATGATACATACTTGTCAAATGCAATGCAAAACGGCGGAGTTTATCTTGAAGCTCTTCAAAGTGACGGCACTTGGGATATTCAAACATCAAGCGATTCATCAAACCCAATCTCAAGCGAATCAAACGAAGAGGCAATTGCAAGAGCAGAAGCTGAATACGACGCAAAAGATGACGAAATAAATTACAAAGAAACACAACTCGATTTAAAACAAAATAACTTAGATACAGAGCTTTCTTCCATTCAAACTGAAATGGAATCTGTTAATAAGTTGATAGACAATAACGTAAAAGTCTTTAAAATGTTTGATGCCTAACCTAACTAACAAAAAAGAGGCTGAACCTTCGGTTCAGCCTCTTTTTTGTTTACAATAAAACTTATAAAAACAACCAACCACAAACAATAATAGACATAACAGCTGCAATTATATCAGCTAATATTCCAACCCATAGCGCATATCTATATTTTGTAATTCCAACTGAGCCGAAATAAACAGCCAATACATAAAAAGTAGTTTCGGAGCTTCCGACCATAACTGCAGAAAGTTTTGTTGCATAAGCATTAGGCCCCAAATTAGTGGCAATATCAGAAAAAAGTCCGAGTGCTGCAGAACCTGAAAGCGGTCTCACAAAAATCACAGGCAAAACATCAGCAGGAATGTGCAATTTCAACAACATGCCAGACAACAAGCCAGCTAGCATTTCTATCGCACCTGAAGCTCTTAACATTGATATCGCAACAATAATTGCTACCAAATACGGAATTATATTAACAGCAACCTTAAACCCGTCTTTTGCACCGTCTGTAAACGCTTCATATATAGGAATTTTTTTAACCAACCCTGCAGTTAGAATAACAACAATTATCACAGGTAAAGCCCATAGCGAAATCAAGTTCAAAACATTTTGAAACATCAGCTTTCGCCTCCTTCTGCAGAGATACCTGATGGATCAACAGATACAAGGTTTATCTCTTGCGGTCGTGAAAATTTTTGAAAAACCTTTGCCAAAAGAATTGCGCAAATAAAAGTAAAAGAAGTTACAATTAAGGTTGGGGCGATAATTTCCGTTGGATTTTTATATCCAACGCCAACCAAAACAGCGATAACAGTCGCTGGAACAAGTTGAAAGCTTGCAGTATTAATCGCCAAAAACATACACATTGCATTTGAAGCAGTTTTTTTGTTAACATTATGTTCTTGCAACTCCTGCATTGCCTTTATGCCAATTGGAGTCGCCGCATTCGTAAGTCCAAGAGCATTTGCAGAAAAATTCATTGCAATATTTCCTATTGCAGGATCTTCCGGCGGAATTTCATCAAAAAGTCTTCTTGTAACTGGCTTAATAATTTTTGCAATAAAAGAAACCACACCTGATTTTTCGGCAATTCTCATAATACCTAACCAAAAAGCCATAATCCCAATTAAAGAAAACGCAACCTGAACAGATTTCTCGGCCCCTGTTAAGATAGAATTAACAACATCGGGCAACTTTCCATTAACCGCCCCTATTATAATCGATAAAACTATTAGTCCGTAAAATATATAGTTCATAAACTTTATTTAAGCATTAACTTGCCAAAAAGGCAAATTTTAAGTTAAAATTAGTTGAGGGAGATTTTATGCAAGAGTTTTTAACCAATAATACTGTTACTTGTAACCTTATGTCCCTAACCGGATATAGAACTCTGGTGCTATTAAGCACCCTTATGGAGTCTCCAAAATCTATCGATGAAATTAATGATTTTTTCTTAAACAATCGATATATTAAAGAAAAATTTTCAAACGACACCCTCAGGATATACATAAATTCGCTAAGGGCTATCGGTTGCAATATCACAAGGGCTGATAAATCCAACAAATTAAAATACAACCTTATCTCGCATCCATTTTCTTACAACATTTCTAAAATTCACTTAAAATCACTTGCAAAATTATATAAATATACTTTTTCGCAGCTTAAAATTCAAGATATAATTTTGCTTCACAAATTTTTTCTTAAACTTTCTTCAATAATAGAAAACGATGCTGAAAAAACTACAATTTTAGGTTTATCAGCGATCAAAAATATTAACCTTTCACTTCTGGAAGAATTAATTTCATACTGTAAAAAGCACAAGCAAATTATAATTGAATATAATTCTCCAAAATCAGGGCCAAAAAAAATAGAATTGATTGCAGACAAACTAAGTTTTCGCTCAGAAAAATTATATCTTTGGGGAAATAGCCTCACCCACAAGCAATACTCATTTTTTTCTGTTGAAAAAATCAT
Organism: Cyanobacteria bacterium OH_SFB_17; assembly: GCA_023395735.1. Classification (GTDB taxonomy): domain Bacteria; phylum Cyanobacteriota; class Vampirovibrionia; order Gastranaerophilales; family Gastranaerophilaceae; genus JAEWYI01. The sequence goes on along the minus strand of JAEWYI010000090.1, from coordinate 1,506 downwards.
TAGAGTCATTGGAGTTTCTATAAATCAACAAAAAGAACAAACACCTCAATTAACCTGTGTTTACGAATTGTACAACCAAAAAAATTACATTCCACAACCAGAGGAAACAATTCTGGAACAAGATGAAAACAAAATTGTAATAAAAACTTCCGCACAAAACGAATTTAATTTAATTCAAAAACTTCTATACCTCTGCAATGATTGCAAAATTCTTTACCCAAACGAAATCAAAACAAAAATTATTACCAAGCTGAAAGAGATGGAAAATAATTATGAAAAAATCTAAAAAAATCGGAAACACTAGTATAAGAGTGCTTGAAACATTAAAGTTTCTATCTAACAATGAGGCCAGCATTCAAGATATAATAAGGTATTTTGAAAAAATTGACCCCAATAACAGAATTTATACAAACGAAGTAATTCTTAAATATATCAACACTTTAAAAGTCTTCGGGTTTAGATTTATCAAAAAAAAAGATAAATATGTGATAATGAACAGCCCAAATCAAATTGATTTTTCTCAAGATGAACTTCAGGCTATATCAATTCTTAATAGCTTGGCAGAAAATTTTCCTGAAATTAAAATAAAAACAAATTTGCACAATTTTTTATTGGACTTAGAAAAAAGATTCAGCGACAACACAAGATTGATACAGCAAAATATAAAACGAGATGAAATAATAAGCTTCAAATTTGATTATAGCAAATATAAAAAGCAAATTGAAGAATATGAAAAATATTGTATTGACGGACAAAGAATTAAAGTCACTTACAAAAATAACAAAGACGAAACAATATCTTGTATGGTTGAACCAAACGAAATAAAATATCACGGCTCAAATGTCTATCTATGCGTATACAACCCTGTATCTGCACAAATACAAGACCTAAAATTTGATGACATAATGCAAATAGAACAGCTTCCGCAAAAAATCAATTCTATAAATATGCTATCTTCTGTAACTTTTCTATTAAAAGGTCGGCTTGCAAAAGCCTATAAGTTGCACGATGGTGAAAAATTGATGCAGATAAAAACAGATGGAAACGTTGTTGTGCTAAACAAAAACGAAGATCGCACGCTTCTTTTAAAAAGATTGATGAGATATGGAGAAAATTGCGAAATAATTTCACCAAAAAACTTTCGCGAAGAAATGCTAAACACCATAAAAAAATGCTTAAAAAACTACGAATTATAAAATAACTAAAGCCTTCAAGTCTCTTTAAAAAATCGACTCAAAGGCTTCAATATAATTTGCAAAATCAATTTATATTATTCTCTTGATTTTTCCAAATAAAGTAAAATCGGTGACAACAAAGCACTTAGCCCGACTAACATATAAACCAGACGGCTTAAAAAACTCATGTCGCCAAAAATTGCAGCAACAAGGTCAAAGTTTAAAAAACCAACCAAGCCCCAGTTCAGCGCACCGACTATAACTAATACATAAGAAGCTACTTTTAAAAAATCAAACATTTTGGCCTCCTTTCCCTAATTCCATTCTACAC
>JAEWYI010000096.1 GCA_023395735.1 Cyanobacteria bacterium OH_SFB_17 | reverse complement strand
CTAAAATAAAAGAGACAATAACTAATGTCATTGTCTCTTTTATGGAGGAGGAGGTGGGATTCGAACCCACGGTACGTTTGACCGTACGACGGTTTTCAAGACCGCTCCGATAAACCGCTCTGGCACTCCTCCAGCTAAATTATCAGATACATATATTTGTACCATAACATCACTCAAATGTAAAGAGGCGAACTTAATTTTTTTTTAAATTCGCCTCTGATTTTTTAATTATTTTATTATTTTAATGAACTTGAAATCTGGTCGTCACATGCTTTGATATTTGATTCCACCATCTTGAGTTTTACTTCGTATTCATCAAGCTGCATGTCCAATTTCTTTTCCAACAAATTCAATCTTGCTTTTCGCTGTTCCAGCTGTTTTACAACAGGACTTTCCGGATCATAATCCGTTCCCGCGTTCACCAAATCCGTAACCGAATCCGACAAACCGAGCTTTGCCTGCCTAATCAACGACATCTTGTATTCAAGCTCGTTTTTATAAGCGATTAGCGATTGTTTTGTGACTGTTGCTGCTATTAAACCCATGGGTTTTTCCTTATCTGACTTCGTTTATGTTCCGACCTCGTAAAAAGGAATGTTGGTTGTTTTCCGCTATTAACATTTCCATCTTTTGAAGTTGGTGTCTATGGTAACTCAGCCGGTATTGTGACATTTTTAGCTTTTTTTTCATAGTCAGAAAATCTTTTAACATTTCTGAAAATCCATTTGCCATTGCCTTTAGCGGATTTTTTCTTCGTACGAAATTCTTAGAGAACGCCAAGAAATTCACGAATCTATGAAAATTTGTTTCTAAAGTCTGCTGTAACAATTTTTCACTCCTGTCACAAGACCTTCAATAATATAAAAACATGTAGTCTTCAATAATTGCGCTATTTTGGGCGGTTTCTTAACATGTCTTAATTATTTACAGTCTATCTTATCACCTGTAACACTCTGGAAAGTAAATTGCTTTCTACTCTCCATTTTTCTTATCGGCAATTCAGGTTTAAACTTTATAGTTTTTGGGGTAGGATTAAGCAAATCGAAATAAAAGTTTACAATTTTCTTAAAAATTGCAACTAAAACATTATTCCTGAAAATATCATTAAATAGGGTTCTAAGATAAGTTCTTACAATCATTTTCGGCCTAATTTTTCTATGTTTATTCTACAAATTTTGTATTGCTTTACTATCGGAATCGATGGATTCTTTAAGCATCTTCTTGACGACATCGCCTTGAGTATCCAACATTTTGCAAACAGTTTCGATGTTTCTGACCTTGTTAGTCAAAATCGTATCTGCATTCGAAGTAACTTTTCCAGCCGCGCTCTCAACCGCCGCGAGAACAGCAGAACCGGTACCTTGCATAACGTTTCCTGCAAGAAGGGCACCAAGTCCATACTCACCCATATAAGGAGCTGCAGATTGAGCAATACCGCCGATTCCAGAGATAAGCCCAGCTGTAGAGATTACAAAACTTTTACCAAAATTTGAAAATCCACTTGCAGTACCTGTCGCATAAGCAGTAGTACTTGCGATATCAGCAATACCACCGATTCCAGAAGCGTAACCTGTTTCGGTTCCATATCCTGAAAGAATAGACGCTGCTTCTCCTGTTGCAAAACCATCAATATTCGCCGCAAAACCGGAATAAGTTTCTAGCCCATAGGTAGAAGAGCTTGTTGCCCCTGAAGAGTAATAAGATGTACCTGGGATAGAATAAGTTGTGGTTCCACTCATTGAAGGTGAGAATGATGACGGTGCAAAAAGTGATGCAACATTATATAAAAATCCGCCTGCACCTTCAAATCCGCCACCGGTTGAACCGCTTGCACTTGATACTGTTATATCTCTCAGCTTGTCGTATGTTTCAAACAACTGAGCCTTCGCATCTGAGCTTGCAGAACCGAATTTGTTTGCTATAACTAAGTAACTATCATATCTGTAGGACATTTATACCTCTTAAATACCTAAATACCATTATTGGAAAGTTTTGAAAGTAGATTCGATATTCTTATCAATAACTTTCTTGACTGATTCCATTTCTGTCTGAAGAGCTTCTTGTTCTGTGTCTAATTGTCTTAGCTTCAGTTCAAGTGTTCTATCTTCCTGCTGTATAACTTCTGTTTTCGCGTTTATATCTGCAACTTGCTTGTCATATAAATCTTTTTGATAACTATACTCATTCATTGCATCGTTATATGCAGTTTCATTTGTTGTTGTTGCAGTAGAAACATCAAATGAAGTTGAAGTTCCATCAAGTTTTATTTCTGAGTATCTGCCTGAATCTTCTTTTGTAAGATAAGCATCAGCTGTTGTGTAAACTTTTTTATCCAAGTCTGCTGCATAATATGCTGAAAGTGCTGTTGCTCCGCCTTTTTGCTCAGCTTTATCTAAATCTGTACTTGAATAATAATAAGTTGTTCCGTCAGATGCCGTGTATTTATATGCACCTGTCAAATCATCAGAAATAGTTTGATTATCAGGATCATAGTCTAATGTATCTCTCAATGTCGAATCTGCATTATCTTTGCAAATTTGAAGAAGAGCTTTTTTATCTGTTTCATAATCTGTATCACTTGTGCTGCTTGTAGCGCATTGTGATAATTTAGTTTTCTTTGTGCCTGTACCATCAGTAAGCCAATATGGATCGTCTGTTGTTCCAGAACCTGTAACACCTAAATCAGTTCTAGTTTTTGCAATTCCTGTGTATTGAGTAGAATTGTAGTAATAAGTCACTGTAGCGTTGTTATTAGGATCGCCTGTTTTTGTTTTAATTTCTGATATTGTACAATCATTTGTTCCATCAGAAAAAGAGTACTGAGTCGAAGTGTAATCACTTGAGCTCGGAGCTGTAGGAACATTAAGCGAAAGCAACCTTGAGAACAACCCTGCACTTTCGTTTGCTAGAGATGTACGTTGTTGGTTAATTTGTTGACCTTCGTATTCAACGTTGGTCTTTCTGGCTGTTAATTCCAGATATCTGGCTTGTGATGCTGCCATACCCATAGTTGCATTCTCCTATTTTATCTTTACTAATAACTTTTTAATTACCGTTTTTCAAAAGTCAACATTTTCAATGAAAAAATGTAAAACCTTCTCATGTTTAATTATACGGCATTGCAATAATAAATCTGAATGTGATAATTACAAAATCACCTATTTGATGTAGAAATTTATATAAAAATACTTTAATCAGTTGACAATGTGGTTATTTTTTTGTTATCCTAAAAGAATAAGTGGTCTTTTTTTGGGGCTGGTGTGCGTGGTGGAGGTTTTTTAAAATTATGCAAAGAAAAAACAACGTTCTTTTGTTATTAGAAGATAAAACTTATGACTATAAAGATAGAATTGCGCTTGGAATTAAAACGGGTCTTGGCTGGAAAGAATTTACCTACAAAGGTGTAGGACTTTTGTCAAGAAAACTTGCCACTCACTTAATAAACGATTTAGGCCTAAAAAAAGGTGAAAAACTTGCGATTTTATCAGAATCTAAGCCAGAATACGGAGCTTGCGTCTTTGCCTCAATTATGGCTGGACAAATAACAGTTCCTCTTGACATAAAACTTACAAAATACGAACTAGCATCAATTCTTTCAGACTGCACCCCTACCGTACTGTTGGCATCTCAACAATACATAGAAAAAGCACTTGAGCTACAAAAAGAAATACCTTCTATCAAACACGTGATAATGATTGACGAACCTACTTACAACATGGAAATTCCTTGTTTGTACACGATTCCAAATAATTACGAAGGTAAATGGAGACACAGAAGCTCAAAATCAACTGCATTCATAATTTATACCTCAGGAACAACAGGTTCCCCTAAAGGTGTCGAAATTTCATTTAAAAATATGCTTGCTCAACTTAATGATATTGAGCTTATTATACCTAATTTCTTTGACACCAGCAAAGGTATCTCTGTCTTGTCAATTTTGCCTATGAATCACTTATTTGAACTTACAGTTGGTTTTTCAGCCTTTTTATACTGGGGACTTTCTGTTTATTACACTCAAAGCCTTAAACCAAAAGACATTTTGAGCATAATGCGAGAAAGAGAAGTCAATTTTATGATTGTAGTTCCTGCGTTCTTGAAGCTATTAAAAGCGGGAATAGAGTCAGAAATTAAAAATGCACCAAAAAGCGTACAAATTGGATTTAAATGCTTATACCATATAGCCAAAAGAATCCCTTCATATACTATAAGAAAAATGATGTTCAAAAAAATTCACGATAAATTTGGCGGAAAATTTGGAGGTTGTATAGCAGGTGGCGCACCTTTGGATTTAGATGTAGCAGACTTTTTTGAAACAATAGGAATAAAAGTATACCAAGGATATGGACTATCTGAAACCAGCCCTGTTGTATCTGTAAACACAGACAAACGCGGAGATTTGGCATCTGTTGGAAGACCGTTGGCAAGCTTTGAAGCCAAAATTGATGAAGTTACAGGCGAAATAATGCTTAAAGGACCTGCTGTAATGAAAGGCTACCACAACAACCCAGAGATGACAGCAGAAGTACTAGAGCCAGACGGATGGCTTCACACAGGTGATGTTGGAAGAATCGACAGGGATGGACATATTTACATCACTGGTAGAATCAAAAATATGATAGTACTATCAGGCGGAAAAAAAGTTTTTCCTGAAGAAGTTGAAAAGGTACTTGAAAAAAGCGACAAATTCAGAGAAGTATGCGTGTTGGGCTCTTCACGTTCAGGCGGCTCAAAGGATGGCACTGAAGATATCGTTGCAGTAGTTGTACCTACAGAAGCACTTATAAATGAAATAAAAGATGATGAAGAACTAAACAGAGTAGTAAGAGAAGAAGTAAAAGATCTTTCGACCCATCTTGCTCCTTATAAACGACCGATTAATATAATAGTAGTTAAAGAGCCGCTACCAAAAACAACTACTATTAAAATAAAAAGGAAAGATGTTAAAGAATTAGTTAAGTTATAACTTGTTAATTTTAAATAAAACCTCAAAAGAGGCGATTTTGGTTTTTGTCCGTTTACAACCAAAATCGCCTCTTTTTATAAAGGTTCATTTTTTCAGCGATAAAAGAAAAGAAGAAGAAGAAGAAGAAGAAATGCTTGATTGAGTCAGGGTTTCACCCTGAAACCCGATATTTGATTAATGAGTTTGCTCATTAATCAAAAGATTTTTAGCGAGAGTTTACTCGAGCAGTGCCTCACAGAGAAAAGAGTGATTTCTCTTTTTTGGTTACTTTTTTCTATTTTCTTCGATATAAAAGAGAAAAAAGTAACAGCCCAAAATTATTTAACAAAGCCTATTTAATCATTATAATATGCAGAGTGCCAACACACCAAGTCTATGCCGCCTGAAAATTATCAGTAAGTGACAGTTTCACTTTTCCTGCTTCAGGATTCATCAATTCGATTATTATTTGGTTTATTCCTTCTTTCAGACATCTTGCACCTTCTAAAATCAAAGTGCCTTCTTGCCCCAACCTAAAGCCGATTGGGTTTTCTTCACTCACAGATGCAGCAGGAATTTCAGCGCCTTGGGTTACAAATTTAACATTTTCTGCCTCAAAAGTCGCATCATTAATTTTTACACAACTAAATCCGCTGATAAAGCCAGGGCCTAAAACATTTTTCAAATCAAAACATACTCCGTTTTCAGTCTGTTTAAGCGAGCCTTTTTTGTAAACGCGTTTAATCAAAAATTCGGGGATGATGCTCATAAATTTCTCCTTTTTATGCGGGGGTAATAATTTTTCTTGTAGATTTTAGAAAAGCTGATAAAGATTTTTATCTTTCAAATGTATTATACCACTTTTTAACTCATTTCTAAACTCCCATGGAGATTTAATATGTGCTTCTCGCTCCCAAACTATTATATCCAGTGTATTTTCCTCTTTTAAAAATGGCTCTATCAGGTAATATTCATCTTGCAACGATTTATTTTCCGTATTTTTTAAATGCCTTCCGATTTTTATTCCGTTTAGTAGAATTGTTGCCCTTGCATAAGGAAAATCTTTCATAGAAATTGACTTCGCTCTTAAAACATTTTCTTTAAAAGAATGGGTGAATTTTGTCGAAAGCTTAGTAATATAAGCATTTTCACTTTCTGTGAAATCTTTTCTTTCAACGGCCAATTTTTCCTGAGCCCAAAATTCAATATCCATTTCTGGAGTAACTTTAAAAGAAACAAGCCCTCTTGGATGATTTGTGTCACCTGAAAACCCTTTATCAAACCCGAGATTTTGAACAAGAATAGTGAGGTTGTTTTTATCTTTCGTCAAAATTGTAATATCGAGAGGTATTGAAATAGTTTCTTCGACTTGTTTAAGCTTTTCGTATTTGTAACTGTTTCGATTAAGCACTTCTTTACCGTTTATATAGACAGCAAAAAGATGTCTTGCACTAAGTTCTATTTCACTCAAAGTATTTGGGACAATAGCTTTGTACCAAATAAATTCATCATGCAAGCCTATTGAGAGGCAATCCGTTTTTTCACTTACCTTCTTCCAGCCTTTTTCTTCTGTCGGAATATAATCCGAATCTATTTCCGGCGCAGAAAAAGATATGTAAAAATCCTTTAACTCAACTGCGTTCGAAGGTTCTTGAAACTTAAAATATTTTTTTGAAAATCCGTTTTGCAAATCAAAATAAGCTACTTCCGTTGTCTTTGAAAGAGCAATTCTTCCGTTTGGATAAACGAAATCAGCGTTAAAAATCACTTTATCATTCAAGAGCCAAGTTTTATCCGCAAGCTCTTTTGTTAAAAACAGAATTTGAGTACTTTTTCCGTTTTTTTCATATTTAATATGGTCGTAGTTTTTCTTTTCGCCTGTTATTTCAATCTCTGAGCCGTTAAAATCTAATATCATCTTAGCTTTCTCATCAGCGAGCATAAACAAAACTTCGTCTTTGTCATCTTTTAATCTTGCAAATATTTCAACATCAGAAAATTTTATTTTGCAGGCATAAAGCTCTAAGTTTTCAGCGCAAATCTTCATATCATAAGGTTTTAAAAACACACTTTGTTCGCTGTTATCATTTCCTGAAACAACAATTGATATTGGATTTTCGTTTAGATTTCTTGCAAAAAGCCAAGAGCAGTTATTGTCATAATCTTTTCTTCTAAGCGCATAAATATTTTCTCCAAGCTCTAGTTTTTCAGCTTCTGCTGTGTTTGCAAGCCCAAAAGAATCAAGGAAATAATTGATTTCTTTTGCCTTATAAAAATTAGGTCTGATTGTACCAAATTCATCTATCGCTGCACAAAATTCGTAACTTGTGTAAACCTCATCACAAGCCAAATCATCCCAAGAAGTCCCTCCGACAGCCATATAATGATTAAACATGCTGACGCCTTGAGAGATAGCGGTTTTGGTCATTATATTAATATGTTCGTCACCCAAAGCCTCTCTCATAGCTTTGTAACCTATGCCATCCCATTTGTCAAACCACCCGCACTGCATTTCAGCAATAAAAATTGGTGCGTCATCTTTGAATGAGCGAACAATCTCTTCTATATTGTCTAGCGTGTCAAAACAGAAATTATCCTGTTTCCAGTTTTGATTCGGATTGATATAAGGGTAAATATCCGTTGCATAAATATCGAGCATATCAGCCCAAAGCCCTGCATTATAAGCATCATTGTGGAATATAGGACAAGTTATTCCGAGCCTTCTTGCCATGGAATAGAGCTCTTTCATATAAGTTTCGTCCATTTCATCAGTCGCATATTCATTTTCTATCTGAAAAGCTATTACGTTATCAAATTCTCTTATTATAGGAATTATGTTGTCGTACCACTGCGAGATAAATTTCATATACTCTTCGCTGTAATGGTACTCACTGCCTATTCTGTTTCTGGGAATAACATTTTTTTTCTTCAACAACCAAAAAGGTAGGCCGCCTGCATTTACTTCTGCATTAATGAAAGGCCCCGGACGTGCAATTATAAAAAGACCTGTATCTTTTGCTGCCTGAAGAACTTTTTTTACATCTTTAATTCCTGAAAAATCATATTCACCCTCAACTTTAGAATGATAATTCCAATTAAAATATATATCAACTGTATTGTAGCCTGCGGCTTTCATTTTCCTGAAACGATCAAGCGCAAGTTCAACTCCGGGAGTCCTAAAATAGTGAAAAGCGCCGCTTCTTACAAAAACTCTTTCTCCATTAATTATTAAAGAATTTTTATCAAATTTGATATCCATTTAATCATTTTGCAACAATTTTTTGATTTTGGCAAATTTTTGCAAAGAATTTACAATCCGAAAGTTATTTTTGCAGTAAAATTAAAAAAGTGAGTTATTAATTTTTTAAAAGTGGTGTAAAGTGAAATTAACTTTAAATGAAATAATTGAATCAACAGGTGCAGAAATACTAAAATGCGAAGCCACTCAAGCAGATTTTAGCTTTTCAACAGACACCAGAACAATCGAAAAAGATCAAATATATTTGCCTTTAAAGGGTGCAAATTTTGATGGAGAAAATTTCACACTAAAAGCACTTGAAATGGGCGCGTTTGGTTTTTTTACAACTAAAAAAGCAATCCCTGAAGAATTTACATCCGCTAAATTAATTTTATCAACAGAAAATACACTGGATGCATATTTAAATTTGGCGCGATTTTGCAGACGAAAAATCGCGCCAAAAACTATTGCTATAACAGGAAGCAGCGGAAAAACAACGACAAAAGAGATGGCTTTTTCTGTTGCTTGTGAAAAATTCAAAACTCACAAATCAGAATTAAATTTTAACAACGAAATTGGACTTTGCAAAACAATTCTTTCAATGCCTGAAGATACAGAGGTTTTGATTCTTGAAATGGGAATGAGAGGACTTGGAGAAATAGAACTTTTGTCAAAATACTCAGAGCCGGATATTGCAATAATCGCAAATGTTGGCACAGCCCACATCGGAAGGCTAAAATCCCGTGAAAACATAGCAAAAGCTAAGTGTGAAATCGAAAAATATTTAAACCCAAACGGCGTTATAATAGCACACAATGACGAAATTATTAAAAACCAGCTTGAACAACAATCAAAGAGGCAAAACAATATTTTCTTTTCACTGGATGATGCAAAAATTCTTGAGCGAAAAATCGGCTTGAGCAAATTTGAATACAAAAATCATTTGTATAGACTCAATATAGAAGGCGATTACAATGTTCAAAACGCTCTTGCTGTAATTGAAATGGGACTACAGCTAAAAATGAGCGAACAAGAAATTGCAAATGGTTTAGAAAAATTTTCACCTATTGAAAAAAGATGGGAAATCAAGGATATAAATGGCTACAAAGTAGTCAACGACAGTTATAATGCCAATCCTGAATCTATGCAGGGGGTAATAAAAACCGTTTTGGACATCTACTCAACACCCGTTGTTTTTGTGTTGGGTGATATGGGAGAGTTGGGTGAAGATGAAGCTGAGTTTCACCGCCAAATAGGAACTTTCTTGGCTGACAACTTGAAAGATAATGTAAAGGTTCTAACTGTCGGGACACTTGCGGAAGAAATTTCTAAAACTATTGAAAAAAGAGGTTTTTGGAGTAAAAATTTCACCTCAAATCAAAATGTATCACGTTACATTCTTGATAATATTGAGATTGGTACTACAATAATTTTAAAAGCTTCACGCTCAATGAAATTTGAAGAAATTATTCATTTTTTAGATAATGAAAAAACAGAAGAAAGATAAAATAGAAGGATAAGATTATGATAATGATAATGGTTGCATTTTTGCTCGGATTGATACTTTGCCTGTTAATGGGCATTCCGTACATCGAATTTTTAAAAAAACACCTTTTTGGCCAGTACATAAAAGATGTTGCGCCTGAAGGCCACGCGCAAAAGGCTGGAACGCCCACAACAGGTGGTGTTTTTATAGTTGCGGCTATTATATTATCTTCAATAGTGACACTGTTTTTGGCTCAAAAAGTTTCATCATTATCTAATATAATCCTTGTAACTTTGTTTTTCTATACATTAGCAGGGTTTCAAGATGATTATCTTAAAATTAAAGGCAAAGCTAACGATGGACTTTCTGCCAGAGGGAAGCTATTCAGACAAATCGCGATTGCGCTTTTACCGACATTTTATGTTGTACTGCTTGGTCACACAGGAGTCAAAGTCGGCGAAGATTATTTCGATTTGAGATGGTTCTACCCGTTCTTGGCTGTATTTATAATTACAGGTGCATCAAACTCATACAACCTCACAGACGGACTTGACGGGCTTGCTGCATCTACTGGGATTCCTGTATTTTTGGCTTGCACTGTTATTTCTGAGCTTGCAGGTTTTCACGAAGTCGCGATTATTTCAGCGGCAGTTGCAGGCGCGCTTCTTGGATTTTTAAAATATAATAAATCTAAAGCTCAGGTTTTTATGGGCGACACAGGTTCTCTTGCGATAGGCGGTTTACTTGGTACTCTTGCTATTTCCGGACGTTTTGAATTTTATTTAATTATAATTGCAGGCCTTTTCATTATTGAAACAATGTCTGTAATTATTCAAGTTATAAGTTTTAAAACAACGGGAAAAAGAGTTTTCAAAATGGCTCCTATTCACCATCATTTTGAACTTGAAGGATGGAGCGAAACTAAAATTGTAAAATTCTTTACTATTTTATCAACCTGTTTTTCAATTCTTGCAGTTTGCGTTTATCTAGTATTCCACTATGGAATTTTATAGTCTGGAGAGGAAATAAATGAATTGGTTTGAAAAAAAAGTTTTAGTACTGGGACTTTCAAAAAGCGGCATCGCCGCTGCAAAATATCTAAATAAACACGGAGCAAACGTTTTTATAACTGAATGCAGAGCTAAAACAGAAGATGACGAAGAAAAATTGGCAGAACTTGAATCATTAGGGATTAATGTAGAAATGGGCGGACACAGCAATGAATTTATAAAAGATTCTTATCTCGCTGTAACAAGCCCCGGGATTCCTCCAAGAAGCGAAATTTTCAAAAAAGTTTTAGATAAAAATATTCCGATAATTTCAGAAGTAGAACTAGCTTATCAGGAAAGCCCAAAACCATTTGTTGCCATAACCGGCACAAACGGAAAAACAACAACAACAGCTCTAACTGCGCATATTTTAAAAAAAGAATTTAAAGCTTTTGAATGTGGAAACATCGGAAACCCACCTTGCGATTTGATAGATGCAGATTTGGATTATTTTGTCTGCGAAATGAGTTCTTATCAATGCGCAATGAGCAATTCTTTTCAAGCTCAGATTGCTTGCTGGCTAAACTTTACACCCGATCATATTGATTGGCACGAAGGACTTGAAAATTATTTTGAAGCAAAAGCAAAACTTTTTAAAACCCCTCAGACTCCTGTATTTGCTGTGTTCAATGGAAAAGATGAAAGGTTGCTTGAATTTTCAAAAACTGTTGATACTTCTGTTTTTCTTTTTGATATAGAAACCGAAGACAACTGCTGCTTTATAAAAAATGATTCAATTATTTTTAAAAGAAAAAAAGTTGAAGAAGAAATTATTAAACTCTTTGAATGTCCGCTTGTAGGACATCACAACTACCAAAACATAATGTGCTCGATTATCGTTGCAAAGCTTATTGGTGTTGAAAACAAGAAAATAAAAGAAGCGATTATGGAATTTAAATCGCCTGAGCACAGACTCGAATTTGTAAGAGAATATAATGGTGCGAAATTTTATAACGATTCTAAAGCCACAAATCCCGAGGCTTCTATCGTAGCTATAAAATCGTTTAACGAAGTTGATGCGGTTTTAATAGCAGGCGGAAGAGATAAAAATACAGACTTAAATGAATTTTGCAAAGAAATAAAAAATCACATGAAAACGGTTATTTTGATAGGAGAAGCTTCAGAAAGATTTTCAGAAAACTTGAAAAATAACGGTTTTAATAATATAATTTTTGAAACATCGCTTGAAAAAGCTATCGATAAATCAATAGAACTTAATCCGCAGGTCGTTTTGTTGTCGCCTGCTTGTGCAAGTTTTGATATGTTTAAAAGCTACGAACACAGAGGGGAAGTTTTTAAGGAATATGTCTTATCAAAGAACTAACAGAACTCAAACGCCTTATGAGCCGCAAATGAGCGTAATAATATCTTCGCCCGACAGGACGCTGTTGGTTATAGTAGCATTTTTGGTTATATTGGGAATAATGTCTATTTTTTCCGCAAGCGCACCTAAAAGTATGGAAATGGGACTAAATCCTGCAAAATTCGTGTTTAACCAAATTATTTTCTTGATAGTCGGTTTTTTGGGTATGCGGTTTTTAGCAAATTATGATTATAAAAATCTTGTAGTTATGACAATGCCGTTTATGCTAATGGTTGTCGTATTACTTGCATTGGTTGACTTTACACCGTTAGGGGTAACCGTAAATGAAGCTAAACGGTGGATTAATATCGGATTTTTCCAATTTCAGCCGTCGGAATTTGCAAAACCAGCGGTTGTAATGCTTTTGGCAAGCGCTTTTTACAAGAACAGCAAAATTTTCGATTCAACAAAAATGATTTATTTTATTCCGATTTTGCTTATGGTCTTTATGGTTTATAAACAACCGAACCTGAGTATGGTTATATTACTTATGACAACAGGTTTGGTTATGTATTTAAGCGCAGGTGGGCCTCTTAAACTGCTTTGGTTTGGAATAGGCGGAGGAATTTTCGCCGTTTTAACAGCAAGCGCAACCCACTTGATTAAACCTTATCAGATGTCGAGAATTACCACTTGGATAAACCCAGAGGCTGACCCGTTGGGAGCTGGCTACAACGTTATTCAATCACTTGTTGCATTCGCAACAGGGGGATTTTGGGGTGTAGGATATGGAAGCTCAAAACAAAAATTAGCATGGCTTCCTGAGGCTCACACCGACTTTATATTTGCTGTTATTGGCGAAGAGTTAGGCTTTTTAGGCTGCGTATTAGTAATTGGTTTATTCTGGACTTTTATTCACCGAGGACTTTTGATTTCTTCAAGATGCCCTGATATGTACGGAAAACTTTTGGCTGTTGGAATAACATTCTCAATAGGATTTCAGGCCTTTTTAAATATGTCTGTTGCAAGTTCTTTTTTACCTGCAACAGGTGTTCCGCTCCCTTTTATAAGCTACGGCGGCTCCTCTTTAATGGTTTCAATGTGGATGGTTGGAATTTTGCTGAATATTTCAAAAAAACGTGTTAAGAAAATTAGGGTTCAATCAAATGTCAGATATTTATAATAATCCCAAAAAAAATATTTACTTTATAACAGGTGGGGGCACTGGCGGACATATTTACCCTGCGGTTGCTGTTTTTGAAGCGCTAAAAAAAGATGCAGAAACAAAAGAAATCTACTATATCGGCAACCCTAATAATTTAGAATTTGATATAGCTAAAAAAATGGGCTACAAATTTTTACCTGTAAAAATTTCAGGAATGCCGAGAAAACCCGGCTTAAAGCTTGTAAAATGGTTCGTTGAATTGCAATTTGCAATACTAAAAGCTCTTTTTTATATAAAAAAATACAATCCCAATGCCATATTTGGAACAGGAGGGTATGTTTCGGCTCCTGCGCTTTTTGCAGGAGGAATCAACGGAACACCGTTTATGATTCACGACTGCGACGCGCAACCTGGGATTGTATCTAAATACATAGCCCCGATGGCAAAATGCGTTTCTCTTGCATTTGAATGTTCTAAAAAATGCATGAACTCTGACAACATCCACCTCAACGGGAATCCGATAAGAGAAGAATTTAAAACTCTTACTAAAGAGCAAGCGCGAAGAGAATTGGGACTTGAAAACAAAACCACCCTTTGCATAATGGGAGGCTCACAAGGCGCTATTTCTATAAACAACGCAGCCGTTGAAATATTAAAAGAACTCTGCACAACTTATAATCTACAAATAATCTTTCAAACAGGCAAAAAGAAATATGATGAGGCGTATAAAAAACTAAAAGAAATTTATCCTGAATTTGAACAAAACAAAAACATTTTGCTAAAACCTTATTTTGATAATATGACTCACGTCCTGAAAGCAAGTGATATCGCAGTTTCAAGAGCAGGCTCTTTAAGCATTTCAGAATTATGCGTATGCGGAATCGCCTCTATTTTGATACCTTATCCACACGCGGCGGCTGATCATCAGAGAAAAAATGCGAAATTTCTTGTAGAAAAGCGCGCAGCGCTTTATCTTGAAGACGCCGACACAACTCCAATTACTTTAAAAATAGCAATCGAACAACTCTTGGACAATAAAGAAAAGTTGAAAGAGATTCAAAACAATGCCCTTTTGCTTGCAAAACCTGATGCGACTTCTGAAATAGTTAAACAGTTAAAAGGCATCATACCTAAATAATTTAAGCTTGAAATATACCGGAAATAAATACAATTATTTAAAATTTAATTTATTTTAGTGCAAATATTTATCCGCATTTTTTTCTGCTTTTTCAGCCTTGTTCATCATTTTATTATATTTTTCATCTTTTGTTGCTTGTTCTTGAGTTCTAGAAAGCTTTACCCCATCAGAAGATGGCATATAAGAATAAGTTCTTTTTGTCGCTTCACTTGCAATCATAGATGAACCTTGTTTTTGTCTGTCAATGAGGTTTGTGCTTTCACCTTGAATCATACTTCTTGAGCCGACCCCTGCTGTAGGATTCATCGGAGGGGTTGCTGAATTTTCCTTGAAATAAGCTTTTGGTTGAGTTATAGGCCCATTTGTTAAAGGATATATTTCATCTGATTTTTTTACTTCACTAGTATTGGCAGCTGTCGGTAGAGGCGCTGAAGCGACTTGACTAACTTGTCTTACAGGCTGAGCGCCGCTTGGGGCAGTCTGCTGAGCTTGCTTGTCTTCTTTGCCTTCGTCCAATACTGATACTGTCGGTTTTCCAAAGATCAAGTGAGATCCTTTTGCGAAAAATTTAGCGAAGAATGGTGCAAATATTAGCATAAATCCTAACAATCTTACAGGATAACTTGCCATGTCTTTCATTTTGAACCCGAAATCTGCGAAGAATTTAGCAGTTTTACCAGCTCCTGGAGCTCTGAATCCGCGTTTTCCTTCCAAACCGACCATTGACATTCTTCCGAATAATTTTAGCGGTTTGTAAGCTATATTTTTAAGTCCTTTGACTAATTTTGTTGCAAACTTGTCTGTTTTATTTATTTTTGTAGTACCTTTTAACATATCGTTTAATTCTTTTTTAGCAACTTTATATTCAGCTTTTGTATATTTTTCTTCAACGACATTTTTGTTAAATGCAGCCAATTTTTCTCTATATTTTGCGACTTCCTCTTTGCTCATACCGATATATTGCAATCCACCCATACCGAACATTGATTTTACAGCCAAAGGCATAGTCATATAAAATCCGAGGTTATATGCCATATTTTCTGCAAATGTTTTACGTTTTTCACCTTTTCCTTTTGGGGCCTTAATAGTTCTTGTAACAGCATCAACAATAAACCAAGCGCCCATTACGGATGCAATAATTGCACCACCGCCTGAAGCACCTGCACCTGCGTTTGTCATACCTTCAATAACTCTTAGCATCAATCTGCTTAAGCCTTTTTTAGAACCTTTTAGTTTATTTGCATATTCAGAGAAATGAACGTCTCTTGCAAATATAATCTTGGTTTGAGGTATCAAATCTGTTATATACATAGGTGTTTTTGTTTTAGAGAAATATTTTGAAAAAGGAATTTTTCCTCCGCGCTCTACGTGGAAAGATTTGTTTCCTTGTTTAAGACAAATTTCTTCAATTTCTTTTGTATATTTATGAGAATTTTTTACGTAATCTTTGTATTTTTCAACATCAGCAATAGGCTTGGATGCTGTTCCCTTGTTGAATCCAAGCTCAATAATTTTATCAAGATCTGCACCATTTTTTGTGAATTTTTCAAACAACTGAGTAGCAGAACTTGAAATTTCTGCAGAAATACCGCCAGACATTGTTAAAACGCTATGATTTTCAGGAATTGCAGGTGTTCTAAACATTGATTTTAAAATTTGGCTTTTATCTATAATATTTTTGTTAACAAAACCCAAGGCTTTTTGATATAGGTTTTTTGTTGATTTAGCAACAGGATTGTTGAAAGCACTACTGGATGAAATCTTTTCGCCAAAAGCTTCCGCTCTTCCTATAATACTTTTAGAATATTCGCCTTGGCTGGATTGTGAAAATTTTTGCATGCCAAGATGAACCAATAACCAAGTTGGTAAGAAAATTCCTGCAGTCAACCAAGGATTTGAATGTTCAGTAACCTTGGAAACAGGGTTATCATTAACTGTTTGTCTAATCTTTTCTTTATCCACATTAACATTTTGCAACTGAGGAGAAACCCCCATTGCGGGCTGATTTAAGTATGGATTTTTACTTTGATTGATTGGATAAGTCATGAATATACCTTTACCACCTTTATCATTATAAAAACAAAAAAAGTGAAAAAATTGCCAATTTAAACAATTTCTAAGTAACATTTGCTTAACATTAACTTTTGTAACAAAAAGAACCAAGTGTGAATTTGAGATACGTGTATATACTTTATATATATGTAAGTAATATCGAGGTGATTAAGATGGCAATCAAAGAACTTGAAAAAATTGATGACAAACTTAATAAAATCTACGAAGGTCAAGTAACAACAAATATTTCTTCAACAGAATTTGTAGACAGATCAGACGTATTACTTGAACAAATGAGATTTATCGCAATAAATAACAGAAATTTTTTAAATTTAAAATAATAATACCTTTCACACCCCCTACCTTCCCTACACTACCCTTCCTAAAAACACTTTTGCTCCCTTCGGGAGCTTTTTTTTGCATTATTTTTTACAATACCAAAAGGCTCGCGAATTGCGAGCCTTTATCAAGTTTAAATATGAACCGATTTTCTAATTTTTAACAGATTTCCCAGATATAATTTTAATTTTATTTATGCCGAATAATAATTGGCCATAATTTTGTTTCTTTATTTTCTGTATAATTTAGATTGTTTTTTCAGTTAGTATTGTTGTTGTTGCTTTTTGTAGCATTCAGAGCAAAAAACAGGTCTGTCATTGCTTGGTTTGAATGGAACAGTCGTCTCACAACCGCAAGCCGCGCATACTACAGAGTATTCACGTCTTTCTCTGTTGCCACCGCCAAAACCGCCACCATTTCTAGGGTTGTTTCTTTTTCTAGCTTCGCGACATTCAGAGCATCTTTTTGGTGCTGAGTAACCTTTTTTTGCGTAGAATTCTTGATCTTCAGCTGAGAAATCAAAAATCTTTCCACATTCAACACACTGCAGTTGTTGAGTTTCGTAAGTTTGTTCGTACATTTTTTTTCTTTCCATTTTTTTGTGTAAC
>JAEWYI010000074.1 GCA_023395735.1 Cyanobacteria bacterium OH_SFB_17 | reverse complement strand
CCTGTTGAAGTCATTGCCTCTCGAGGAGTTGATACTTTACGTTTTGGGCCTATGAAACCTGTAGGGCTTGTCGACAAAAGAACAGGCGAAGAAAATTATGCTGTTGTTCAGTTGAGACAGGACAATTCAGCCAAAACTCTTTACAATATGGTAGGGTTTCAGACAAATTTGAAATGGGGAGCTCAAAAAGAATTAATACATTCCATTCCGGGGCTGGAAGATGCAAATATTGTAAGATACGGGGTTATGCATCGAAATACGTTTATTAACAGTCCGAAAGTTTTGAACGCTACTCTTCAAGCAAGAAGCCGTGAAGATTTGTTCTTTGCAGGTCAAATCACAGGCACCGAAGGCTATACAGAATCAATAGCAACAGGTATGCTTGCAGGGATAAATATGGCAAGATTTTTGAGTACTTTTGAATCCCCTCTCCCCAACCCTCTCCCACAAGGGGCGAGGGAGAAATCGCTTTTGGAATTACCTAAAACGACGGTTTTGGGCGCTTTATGTGCTTATATTTCAGATCCAGCGCATGAAAAATTCCAGCCGATAAATTCAAATTGGGGAATTTTAGAACCTGTGGATAAAACCCTTATTCCCAAACAAGAGCGTCGAAATAAGAAATTTAAAAATAATTTAATGGCAAACCGTTCGATTGAATATTTAGAAAATTTGGCTAAATAATAAGAGTCCTTGGGTTTTCTGAGTGCAATGAAAATGATAGAAAATAGGTTTTTAACGTTATTTAATAGTGTCACTTTTTTCTCTGCGAGGCACTGCTCGAGTAAACTCTCGCTAAAGTCCTATATTTTGGAGCGTTTCATTTTCTTTTATAAAATTATTCAACCGTAACTGATTTTGCAAGATTTCTAGGTTGGTCTACATCTTTTCCTAAGAATTCTGCAATATAATAAGCCAATAGCTGTAAAGGTATCATTGATACAACAGGAGAAAGAATTTCGCTAACTTCCGGCACTCTTATGATATGGTCGAAAAGTTCGTCTAATTTTTCGTCTGTTGAGTTGGTAAGCGCAATCAACTTAGCATTTCTTGCTTTTGCTTCTTCTGCATTTGAAAGGATTTTTTCATAAACTTTTCCGTGCATAAGGATAGCCAAAACCGGCATTGTTTCATCAAGCATTGCGATAGGTCCATGTTTAAGCTCTCCTGCAGGATAGCCTGTAGCGTTGATATAGCTGATTTCTTTAAGTTTTAGAGCCCCTTCCAATGCGGTTGGGAAGTTGATTCCTCTTGCAATGTAGATAAAATCCTTGTTGCTTGAATATGCTTTTGCACATTTTTGGATGTCTTCTTTGTGAGCAAGGATTCTTTCCAATTTTTGCGGAACAATTACCAATTCTCTTTTAATTTCTTTTATGAAATCAGGGCTAACGCTTCCTTTGACTTCTGCCATATATAATGCAAGAAGGTAGAACGAAATCAGCTGTGCGGTGTAAGATTTTGTAGCTGCAACAGAAACTTCAATCCCTGCGCTTACAGGAATCAAGCTGTCAGCTTCTCTTGCCATTGTTGAATCAGGTCTGTTTGTAATAATCAAAACATGAGAACCTTTTGCTTTTGCTTGTTTAATTGCAGTTAAAGTATCTGCAGTTTCACCTGACTGAGAAACCCCTATTACAAGGGTGTTTTCGTCAGTAACTGTTTTTCTGTAAATGTATTCGCTTGAAGCTTCTACATCGACTGCAATGTCGCAAAATTCTTCGATTAAATATTTTCCAACCATAGCGGCATGCATTGAGGTTCCGCAAGCGATAACCTGAATTC
This sequence comes from Cyanobacteria bacterium OH_SFB_17, assembly GCA_023395735.1. Taxonomy (GTDB): domain Bacteria; phylum Cyanobacteriota; class Vampirovibrionia; order Gastranaerophilales; family Gastranaerophilaceae; genus JAEWYI01. The sequence goes on along the minus strand of JAEWYI010000074.1, from coordinate 29,000 downwards.
TGTTTAATTTTTTCAACTTTTCTTTTGTAAGCTTAACTTCTTTTAAAGAAATCGGCTCATCAATGTTGTAAAGTTTTCCGCTCAAAACGTTTCTGATAACATCAGGCTGTTCGTGGATTTCTTTAAGCATAAAGTGCTTGAAACCCATTTTGCTAAGAGCAACAGGCTCCCAAGGCAAAACTTCTATTTTTTGGTTAAGCTCTTGATTATCTTCGTTTATGAGCTTGATGTTTTCTTTTGTAAGTGTCACAATTTCGTCGTCGTTTAGATACAACGCTTTTTTTGTATGTTCGATAATTGCAGGAACATCAGATGCTACAAAATATTCGCCTTCACCTATTCCTACAAGAAGAGGTGCATTTCTTTTTGTTGCTACAAGCATATTTGGCATATCTTTGTGCATAATGCAAAGGGCGTATGCACCAATAATTTTTCTTGTTGCAAGCCTAACCGCTTCTGTCAAGTCTTTTACTTTTTCATATTCGTTTGCAATAAGGTGCGCAACTGTTTCTGTGTCAGTTTGAGAGCGGAAAGTGCAACCTTTTTTTATCAAATCTGCTTTTAGTTCTTTAAAATTTTCTATAATTCCGTTGTGTACAATAACCAATTTGCCGCAAGAGCAAGTGTGTGGGTGAGCGTTAATCTCAGTCGGCGCACCGTGAGTTGCCCAACGTATGTGTCCTATTCCAAGGTTTGCGCCTTCAATTTCGTTTTTGTGAGGCAAAAGTACATTTTCAAGATTTTGAAGTTTGCCTTCTGCTTTATAAATTTTTATTTCATTATTTACATTTAAAGCTACACCTGAAGAGTCATATCCTCTGTATTCAAGTTTTCTCAACCCTTCAACAAGAATTTCGACTGCCGATTTATCACCTATATAACCAACTATTCCACACATTTTTAACACCTCTATAATTAACTTTGTATATTCATTTTATTATTCTATCATCAATATTTTTTTGTCAAATTAAATTTTTATTAAAATTTACACAATTCATTTTTTTGTTGACAACGAAATTATAGTGTTTTATTATCGATAAAAATTGGAGGTTGTATGAAAAGAATTATTATTGCATTGGGGTTAGTGTTTATTGGTGTTGCTGCAAATGCTGAGATATTGGAAATGGGATCTGATATTACAATGGCAAATTTTTGGCAGCGCAACGGCAAAGAGCAACAAAAAATTATTGAAGTAGGAACTAAAATTGTAAATTTAAATAAGTTAGATAAGCGTGTTCCTTTTATTTTGGCAAGAACGCCGAATGACGTAAATGCTTATTCTTACAGAATAAACAAGCATGTTGTTATATCCAGTGGACTTTTGCCATATCTTGACAATGATGATGAGCTGGCTGCTGTGATGTCGCATGAAATCGCGCATGCTCTTGATTTTTACGTCGGACCTATGAGATGGGTTGAGATGAAATTAAACAGCAAACAATATGAATATAAGGCTGATTTGGTAGGGATTGATTTGATGGTTAAAGCTGGTTACAATCCGGTTGCAGCGATTACTATGGCAAACAAATGGCAACCAGAATCTAGTTTTGACTTTGGGATTTTTACTTCTCACCCTAAAACATCTAAGCGTATTTTTGCAATGTACAAATATATTTACAAAAAATATCCTTGGGCGCTTGACTCAGATATGGTTAAAAATGTTAATTATCAAAATTTCTTGAACTCTTCAGCTAGAGATATTGATGAATTTAAATTGCAAGAAAGACAAAAAATGCTTGAAAATAAAGGAGTTGAAAGACTTTGAAAATTAGATTAATCATTTTATTAGCCATATTTTCTGTGTTTAGCCACCCTTGTTTTGCTCAAAACGTTGAGGTCAAAATCGTGCCAACAGTAAAAGTTACGACATCAAACAGAAGCCTTATGGAAGGCGATGTTGCCAGATTTACGGTTTCTAACGATGTATACAAGGGGTCTAAACTTCTTATTAAAAAAGGTGAAAAAGTTGAGGGCGTGATTACAAAAATAACTCCAAATGATTTTTACTCGATTCCAGCGACCGTTTATATCGAAAATTTCAAGACAAAAACTGTTGATGGAAAACAGTTAAAATTAACAGGTTTTATCGACAAATCAGGGAATCCGCATGAGATGATAATGGAGTTAATTACGCTAGTTGCAAATATCGTAAGAGGCGGAGAAGTTCAGATAAAGCCGGAAAAAGATGTTTATACTCTATTTTTGGGAGAAAAATTATGAGAAAAATTTTAGTTTTATTGTTTATTTGCTGCATGGCTTTTTCCCAGTCGGCATTTGCTGAAAAAATAGCGCTTAGAATAACACCTGAAACTTTAATTTCAACGGATACTGATAATATTGAAGTCGGAGATTGGATTCGTTTTAAGGCGGTAAACGATGTTTATGTCGGGGACGAACTTTATATAAAAAAGGGGACTTCTGTAATCGGATTTGTGGATTTTTTCCATCCCAACGGGTGGATGCTTGATAAATCAGAGATTAGAATGAACAAATTTAAGGTTAAAAACGCAAAAAATGAAGTTGTTGAAATAGACCACGTACTTGATATTTACGGTGATTCTGCGTGGAAAAAAGATAGAGGCCATTTTTTGGATGGACCTGTTTTTAGATTTGTTCGCGGAGCAGAAATTAACGCATATCCCGATGTTGCAGTATTCAATATTTTTATTAATCGGTAAAAAGGCTTATATTTCCAAGACTGAGTGGGTTTACAAGTTCTTTTACTTCTTTTGATGGGATTTTCCAGCTTATTTTGCCTTCAGGATATTTTTCCCAGTGATAAGTTGAGCAGACGAGCGTAACTCTGCTGGCATCAAGGATATTGAGGTGGGAGATATCCATCGAAAGATAAGGACAGTCGTTTTTGTGGATATAGTTTTTTATAGATTCAACAAGTTCAATTGCGCTTTGCGCACTGTTTTTTAAGTTGAAATTATTATTGTTTAAAATTGATTGTGCCATAAATGTTTCCTGCGCTATGTACAATTGGGTTGTCGGCAATGGCTGCTTTTGCCTTTAGTGTTTTTTTTTCTTTATCATACTTTTGTATGAATAGTTATTTTTTCTTAATCTATATTTAACTTGTATCGGCGACTTTTTATAGTATAATTTTGGTATCGTAAAGGTAAGGAGTTAAGATGCAAATTAAAAATATTAACGATTTGGCAAAAGAAGTTCTTGATATTGAGGCTAATTCTATATTGCAGCTAAAAAATCGTATAAACGGTAATTTTGATAAAGCTATTGAGATTTTGTATTCTTGCAAAGGCAGAGTTATTGTGACAGGCATGGGAAAATCAGGCTTGATAGGCAAAAAAATTGCAGCAACTCTTTCTTCAACAGGAACTCCTTCGTATTTTCTTCATCCTGCAGAAAGCACACATGGTGATTCTGGAATCATTACAAGAGACGATGTTATCATTGCAATCTCAAATAGTGGTGAAACCCAAGAATTGTTGAATTTGTTACCGTTGGTAAAAAGGTTTGGGGTTCAAATGATTGCCCTGACAGGCGGAATGGATTCTACACTTTCAAAGACAAGTGATGTGACACTTGATATTTCGGTGGAAAAAGAAGCTTGTCCATTGAACAAGGCTCCTACAGCAAGCACTACCGCAACTCTTGCGATGGGAGATGCTCTTGCTGTTTGTTTGCTTGAAAAAAGAGGCTTTACAGAAGAAGATTTCTTGATTTTTCATCCAGGTGGCGCACTTGGCAAAGGATTTTTATTTTCAGTTTCTGAGCTTATGCTCAAAGACGAAAGATTACCGATTGCAGATGAAAATGATAAATTTACTGATGTAATCGAATTGATTTCTGAAAAGAAATTAGGGTTGGCTATTTTAACAGACAAAAATGGAATTATGTCAGGGGTTTTGACCGATGGTGATATCAGACGTACTTTGATAAGATATCATGATGTTTCCAACTTGTCCGCAAAAGAGGTTATGACGCAAAATCCGAAAACTATTTTGCAAACAGAACTTGCGGCAAAGGCGCTTCATTTGATGGAAAAATATTCTATTACAGCGTTGGCGATTACAGATGAAAATAGAAAGCCTGTGGGCGTTTTACATATTCATGATTTGTTGAAGGCAGGAGTCGCTTAATTAAATTTTAGAAAAATATTTATATGAAAGGTTAAAATTAAGATGGAAAATAATTTAGAATTAAAAGCAAAAGCAAGTAAAATTAAATTGATAGGTTTTGATGTTGACGGAGTTATGACGAATAACTCATTGATTTTTGACGAAAATGGAGTTGAATATAAAAGATTCAACGGAAAAGACGGACAAGGCATTGAACTTTTGCACAAGGCTGGAATAATTCCTGCAATAATTTCAAAAAGAAATAACGGAACGGTTGCTTACAGAGCAAAAGTTTTAGGAATAACTGAATTTCATATGGGTGTAAAAAGCCACAAAGACGAGACTTTAGAAGAAATTATGGAAAAACATAACCTTTCAAAAGCCCAAGTTGCATTTATGGGTGACGATTTGCCGGATATATGCGCCTTAGAAAAATCTGGGCTCGCTTGTTGTCCTTTGGATGCTGTTGATGAAGTAAAAGCTGTTTGCAATTTTATTTCAACAAAAAAAGGTGGCGAAGGTGCAGTGAGAGAGGTTTGTGAATTCATTTTGCGCGCACAAGGTCATAGTGATTTAAGAAAACTTTTGGAAACTCCAGCCAAGGTAAAATGTGGAACCTAGCAGGGCGGAAGTTCTGAGGTTTAGAGGCATAGAAGCTTAGAGGTTTGGCGGCTCGGTAGCTCGGTAGCTTGGGAGTAAGACGGCTTTGCTGCCTTTACGTTGGATGTCTAGGATTTTAAAATATAATTTAATTTTGAAATAGGCACTCAGTTTCAATTTTTAAAACAAGTGAAATTTTATCAATAATTTCAAACTAAAGTCTTCTTTTCTATTCTCAATTCTATTAATAAATTCTCTTGAGCAGTCGACCATTTCAGCTAGTTTTTCTTGAGAAATTTTAGCTTGTTTTCGGTAATATCTAATGTTTTTTGCTATAGAGTCTAATTTATTATCAATGTCTGCTTGCATAATTTTAATTTCACTTGTATAATAATCATAAATCTGTGAACCATAACATCACAAAGGAGCTTGGAAATGGAAAATTTCGCTAAGAAAATAGCTTTCACTCTTGCGGAGGTTATAATTGTGGTGGGAATAGTAGGAATTATAGCAGAGATGACTATTCCTACTGTGATAGGCGATATTCAGGCTCAGTCGCTGAGGGCAGCGTTTAATAAAAGTTATTCCAACTTGACAGCAGCAGTTCAAAGAACAATATATGATGATTATGGTGGTAGTTTGGTAATTTCATCAGCTTCTGATTTTATAGTTTTCATGAATAATTTACAAAAACATTATATTAAATCCATCGGTTGCACAACTACTCAGATTTGTCCAGGTGATGCCATTTTTCCTCTTGAAAAATTTGGTTCTTCTGAGGCTGGAGTTTTTATGTCTAGTAATTATAAAACCTATACTAAATCTGGAGCCTCTAGCAGTTTTAATGATGGAATAATTGCTTTAGCTGACGGAGGTTTTATTTTTTATGACTATTCTGAGGCAAGTGAGGCTACTAGCGGAATGTATTTTCTTGCTATAGATGTTAACGGCTGGCGGAAAAAGCCTAACAGATTTGGTCATGATTTTTTTACTTTTCAATTGTCAAATAATGGAAAGATTCTTCCAATGGGGGCGGAAAATACGTTTTATTCCCAAGGTGTTTATTGCTCAAAAACTTCAACCCATGGTTGTAATGGTTATGGCTGTACTTCGAAGGCGTTGGTGGAGTCTGATTATTTTAATAATTTACCTAAATAATAATTTAATCTAGTTTTGTTTTAATTTTACTTTCAAGTCTTCAAAGCTTGTGATATAATAACACGAGTAAAGGTGATAGTAGAATAAGTAAATTGAGGGGTAAAAGAAGCGAAACTTCAAAATTGCTAAGCTTCCAAACATCTGAGCCTCAAATCTTCTAATTCCCGAGTGCATAAATCGGGTGCACCGACAATAAGGAAAAACTTGTAATAAAACAAAAAATTAGTACAGGTAGTAACAAAAACATTAAGTGTAAGGATAAAAAGAGATGCGAGGGTTAAGTCGCATCAGGCGAGGGACAGGGCAAAAAGCCCCTCGTGCATAAATCGGGTACACCGACAATAAGAAAAAACTTGTAGTGAAACAAAAAATGAGTACAGGTAGTAACAAAACCATTAAGTGTAAGGATTAAAAAAATGTATGAATTAAAAGCACAGATGTATTTTTCAGCGGCACATCATTTGTTAAATTATGATGGGGCGTGTGAAAATCAGCACGGACATAATTGGTTGGTAGAGGCTTTTGTGAAAGGCGAGACTTTGGACAAGAGTAATATTTTGATTGATTATAAGGTTATCAAAAAAGAGTTGAAGAGCGTTTTGGATTACCTTGATCATGAGGATATAAACGAGCTTCCTGAGTTTAGTGGTGTTAGTCCAAGCAGTGAAATTCTTGCTAAATTTATTTATCAAAAACTGAATGAAAAATTGGGATGCGTGAGCAAGATTTCTGTTTGGGAGACTGCGAATTGCTGCGCTAGTTATTATGAGTAGACTGAATAGATAAAATATTGAACAAAGAAAACAGGGGAGCAGATGGAAAGTATAATTTTAATAATTAAATCAATAGTTTTGGGTGTAGTTGAGGGTGTAACGGAATTTCTACCTATTTCATCGACAGGACACATGATAATTGTCGGGAAATTTATAAATTTCAGCGGTGATTTTGCAAAATTATTTGAGGTTGTTATTCAGCTAGGTGCTATTTGGGCTGTTGTTTATCTTTTCAGGGGCAAGATTTTTGATTCGTTTAAGCATTTGAAGCCAAATGAGAGCGGATTTAAACTATGGACAAAGCTTTTGTTTGCGTTTATTCCAGCGGGTGTTGTGGGGCTTTTATTTCATAAATTTATAGAAGAGCATTTGATGAATCCTTTTGTTGTTTCATTGGCGCTTATTTTTGGTGGATTGTGGATGATTTTTGCAGAGAAGAGATATCGAAACGATAATCATTCGCTTGACATTGACACAATCGGGTATAAAAAATCATTTTTGATAGGTTGTTTCCAGTGTTTATCAATTTTGTGGCCTGGATTTTCACGCTCTGCTGCGACTATTATAGGCGGATGGATGATGGGGTTGTCGAGTGTTGCGGCAGCTGAATTTTCTTTTTTCTTGGCCATTCCTACAATGGTTATTGCGACTTTGTTTTCGCTGTTAAAAGACGGTGCAAAGATGAATTTGTCTGAGGTTGCCGCGTTGGCCGTTGGATTTGTTGTTTCGTTTGTGGTTGCAGTCGTTGTGGTTGCAAAATTTATAGATTTTTTGAAAACGAAACCGATGACAAACTTTGCTATTTATAGAATTATTGTCGGGGTTTTGGTGTTGTTTTTGGGGCTGGTCAATATTATTTAGTTTGTTTTGATGACCGATTCTGTTATTGTTGTGACAAATTCTTTGAATAATTTTGAGTATTCTGAGCTTTGGTGTTCGCTTTTTTTCAAAATTCTTGTTATGTTTTCTTTTAAGTCAGTTATATGCACTCTGTTGCTGGTGAGCGGGGTGTTTGAGTTGAAAAATTGAAGCTTGAGTGAGTCGCTTGATAGTGTTTGCAAATTTGGGGTTCTTTGGATCGAAAAATCAGATTTGGGTACAATGTTTTTAATTATTTGGCGCAAAAATTGCAAATCCTCGGACAGATTTGTTTTTTGTCTTATCGGCTCACCTAAAATTTTGATATTTTCAAATTGGTTAACCCCTGTAAAAGAAATATTCATACTTAATCACCACACACTATTCTGAGACAGGTAATAAAAAACCGGTAAAAGAAATTTTTTGCCGATTTTTTTTAAAATATTTACTAATTTTTACAATTAACTTAAGCTTTTTGCATAATCATAATGTATTCGTGTTTAAAAATGTAGAATCCGCCTGCAAGAGCTCTATAGCGCCAGAGGTTTGCGGTTTTGCCTTTTGCTTTTTCGTTACCTTGAATATCTTTTACGATAATTGATTTTGTTATAAATCCAAGGTTGTTCATTCTTCTCATACATTCAAAGCCGAGGGGTTGAATTTGGGAATTTTTGTAGCTATCACCGATTATTAGAGCTGCGAATCTTCCTTTTTCAAGAAGGTCGTATCCGTTTTTTGCGACTTTTTCAAACAAATCATAGAATTCTTCTGTGCTTGAGCAGTTGGATAAATCTTCTTTTTTGTCAGAAAATTTAATGATATCGTCGTATGGCGGATGAAGCATAAGGAATTGAGCCTGTTTTTTGCCCATAATATCAAGTCTTGCTTGAATTTTTTCTTTAGCGAGTTCGCTTGTTGAATCTGCACAGATAATATTTACGTCTGTAACGAGTTGTTTTGGTGTAAATTTTTGAGAAACATTTTCTGCAAGCTCGTCTTTTAGCTCGACTCCGATGCAGCGTCTTTGCATATTTACTGCTTCTATTCCTGAGGTTCCTGAGCCAAAAAACAGGTCAAGAACTATATCGTTTTTCTTTGTGAATCTTTCGTAGAGTTGTTGTGCTATTTGCGGAATGTAGTTTCCGTGGTACTCGTTTGAGTGGCCGCCTTCTTTCAACCTGTTTGGAAATTCCCATAAAGTGTCGGTTTTTACGTGGTCGTAATTTTTCCACTTTTTAAGGTTTATATCGCTGTATGCGGTTGTTTTAATCGCATTTTCGTCAACAAGTTTTAATTTAGCCTTTTTTTCAATTGGCTTTGCTTTTAAGTTTGTTTTTAATGCTGGCCTTGCCATAAAATCCCCTATTCCCTAATTTGTACTTATTCAGTATAGGTTTTTATGTAAAGATTGTAATCATTAATTTAGCGGATATTTGAAAAATATACACTAGTTGAAGTAGAATTATCTTATGAAAAGGATTAAACAGTTATCAAAACATTTAATAAACCAAATCGCGGCAGGAGAGGTAATTGAGCGTCCTGCATCGGTGGTAAAAGAGTTGGTTGAAAACTCGATTGATGCCAAAGCCACAAAGATTTCTGTAGAGGTTACAAACGAGTGCAGAAATTTGAGAATTGCGGACAACGGGTCTGGCATCCATCCTGATGATATTATGCTGGCTTTTTCAAAACATGCGACAAGTAAGATTGAAACGGATGAAGATTTGTACTCCATAAACACTTTGGGGTTCAGAGGTGAGGCGCTTTCGAGTATTATTTCGATTGCAAAACTTACTTGTACAACAAGAACAAAGAATTATGATTACGGAACAAAGGTTGAGTGTGAAAATTCTGAAGTTAAGCAAACTCAAACGGGTTGTGCTGTCGGTACTATTATGGAGGTGGAAAATCTTTTTTATAATCTTCCGGCAAGGCTAAAATTTTTAAAAAACCCTAAGACTGAATTTTCTTATATTCAAGAGATGCTTCAGGCTTTGGCTTTGATTAATCCTGCAATATCTTTCGAGCTCAAAAACAACGGCAAAACTCTTCTTAAGACAACAGGCGTCGGAGATTATAAAACAACTATAAAAGAAATCTATTCACCTGATGTTGTTGCTAATTTGAAAGAAGTTTTGAAAACAGATAAGCTTTCAGGGTTCAAAATCTCAGGGTTTGTGAGTACCCCTGATTATACGCGCTCAAGCAAAAAGGCTTATCATATATATATAAATTCAAGAACTGTAAAGTGTCCTGTTTTTCAAAAATCTGTGGATACTGTTTATAGAAACCTTATCGGAGGTGGAAAGTATCCTTTTGTAGTTTTGAATTTAGAACTGCCTCCTAGCGAGGTGGATGTAAATGTTCACCCTACGAAAAAAGAGGTTAGGTATAAAAACACAAACCAAATTTTTAACTTTGTGTATTCGGCTGTTGATATGGCACTTTCGAACATAAGTTTTGGCCAAGAAAAAAAAGAATCTCCTGCTTATTCAACAAATGTTTTTTCTTTTTCAAAAAAACAAGAAGAACAAGACGATTTTTTGCTGAAGCAAGAGGATTTTAAGCAGGTTTCATTTATTCCAAACGTTGTGAAAGATGAGTCTGAAGTTCAAGATGACAATATGAAATTTTATTCAAACCCAATGGGCAAATCACGTCTTGAATCCGAAAATTATTCGGGCGCTGAAAATTTTAGCCAGCCTACTGCTGTTGAAAATATAATAGGTCAATACAAGAATACCTATATTTTGATAGAAAAAGAAGAAGGGCTTGAGATTGTTGATCAGCATATTGCAGAAGAGAGATTTATATACGAAAGATTAAAATCGCAAAAACAGCCTGCATCACAGCTTTTGTTTATCTCTGATGTGTTGGAGGTTTCTGCAATTGAGTCTGAAATGTTGCGTGAAAATGTTGAAAAATTTGAGAAATTCGGCTATGGAATAGAATTTTTAAAAGGGGATAAAATTATATTCAAAAAAGTCCCGCAAATGCTTTCTAAGGTTAATCCAAAAGAACTTTTAGCAGATATTTTGGAAAATTTGTCAGGTGATTTGGATAGATTGGAAGAGAAAATTCTTATTATGACTTCTTGCAAAGCATCGGTAAAAGCAGGACAGAAGCTGAATTTATGGCAAATGCAAAATATAATACAAAACTGGCGTACTTGCGAAAAACCATACACGTGCCCGCATGGAAGACCGATATCAAAAATCCTCGCGCACAAACAGATTGCAAGTTTTTTCCAGCGAAATGAGTAGTATTAAAAACATCTCAAGCATTAGATTGATGACAAATTTTGTTTACAAGTGTAAACTTAAAATAATTATTAATTGTAATTTTGGTGAATAAATGAAAAAAATAAAAATGTCAGCATATACTTTGGCAGAGATTATCATTGTTGTCGGAATAATTGGAATTATAGCGGAGGTTACAATTCCGCAGTTGGTTCATGACATTCAGGAAACTGTTTTAAAATCTCAGTTTCAAAAAGTTTATTCTTCGTTTTCTAATATGTTGTCAAAAGCAACGACAGAGATAGGACCTTTTCATTGTTATTATTGGGAAAAAAATCCTTACGGTTCGGCCTACTGTGCAGAATATTCAGCTGACGGTTCAAAGTGCAACCAATATCTTATGCAAGGTACTAATGAACCACTAGCTAGCGACTACAATGGTAGATTTACTGACTGTGCAGATTTTACATCGTGGTTTGAGCGCTCTATGAGTATTATAAAAAAATGCACAAATAATTCTTACGCAAATGGCTGTATTCCTGATATAAAGGGGCAAGATACATTAAAAATAGACTCGGGAATGACTGAGGCAGAAGCTCTAACAGCTACAGTAGGCCTTCCTTCATGGAGGAAATCTAGTATTTTAAATAATGATGCATCATACGTATTTAAAGATGGAACTTATATGATTTTACCAGGAAGCACACTTTCTATGCCTGCCTTTGTTTTAGATATAAACGGACAAAAAAAACCAAACAAATGGGGGTATGATATATTTAAATTCTATATAAGAGGTAATTTTTATGGAGCAACGAAAGTTGTTTGTGACAGTAGTTTTGGCGTAGAGGCTGGTGGCAAAACCTGTGAGCAAATGATGTTAAATTCTAAATGATAGAAGGTCATTTGATTTGATTTCTGTTTGGATTATTATTGTTATAATTCAAATTAGTCAGGAGTGTTTATGGTTGAGCAAAATATTGTAAAAAATGAAAAATACTGTTTTGAAAAAAAATATCCTTTAAAATATTATGAAGTAGATTTTAAGATGGTTTTAAAACCTTCTGCGCTGCTAAATTTCTTGCAGGATATGGCAACAATTAATGCGGAAATGCTCGGATTTGGATACTCTTTTACATATCCCAAAAATTACGGTTGGTTTTTGATTAAGTATCACATGGAATTTGATGATTATCCTCAAAATTTAGACGAAATGATTATTTCAACTGAAGCTAGAGGAATTTCAAAAATTCTTGCAAACCGTGATTTTGAACTTTGGATGCCGGATAAAAGCAAGCGATTAGGGCGTATTGCAAGCCAATGGATGATGATTGATTTAGAAAATAAAAACATACTTCCACTTGCAAAAGTCGTTGATTTTATGCCTGAAATGCAAAAAAGACAAGATGATTTAGTTTTTAACAAAGTCGTTGCCCCAACAAAAATTGATTATGAAAAAAGTTTTGAAGTCAGATACGACGATATAGATGTGAACAGGCATGTGAACAACGCAAATTACATTGTTTGGGCTTTTGAGGCTTTACCTTTTGAGTTTAAAGCAAACAATAAGCTAAAAAGTTTAGATATTGTCTACAAAAAAGAATTAAAGGCACAAAGCAAAGTTACATCTATTGTTCAGCTTGATGAAGAAAACAAAAAATCGTCGCATCTTTTGAAGAACTCTGAGACCGACGAAGATTTGTGCATTATTAATTCAGTTTGGATTTAGGCGTTATATGATACACCTTCTCGATGTTTTTGAACTGCATCGGTAAGGTTTCTTTTGCTGTCTTCTAGATAGTTAAGTGGATTGAATCTGACTTCTGATCCTTTTATTGCTTTTCCGGCTTCGTCAACTTCAACAATTTTCATTTGAGGTTTAGATTTTACATTTTTGAATGTTTGTACCACAAATTTATCGTCGTTAAATTCATCTTTGAACATATTTCTTACATGTCTTGAAAATTTTGCGGTATCGACTTGTTTGTTTGAGTTTAAAAATTTGTTGTCAATTGAGCTGGTATCCGCTTTTTCAAGAAAAGTAGAAAGTTTTTTTAAAACATTTGTTTTGAATTTCATTGAAGCTCCAAAGTTTGGAGATTGAGATGTGTTATTTTGAGAAATAGATAACATTTTTTTACCTTTCTTTTTTGCTTAAGTATTTTGTATAAGTAAGCTAAAAAAAATAATTGACATTTTATTTCAAAAAATTTACATTACTCCTAATTTTTCAATAGGAGTGTTCAAGTTAAGCTCTATATATTTGAATATATTTTGCACAATTCCTATTTGAAAATTATAAATATTGTCGCAAGGTGTTATTTTCAAAAGCGATTCGTTATTGCTTATTTTCATAACGCTTGCTAAAAATTGTTTTTGTCCCGCTGTAAATAAAATGTATCCGCTTTGGCTTTGGATTTCTGTGACAGAAAAACGATTGGCATTTATAGCTGAAAGCGAAAGATAAAATAACTTTTCACCGTCAATTTTAAAATTTTTATTGCATTGAGAAAATTCTACTTGAGGATTTTGTGAAATTGCTGCGGTTTGAGCGGCAGTGGGCGCCGACGGATGCGCAAGCGCGCCAGTCGGCGCCTTTGATATAGGTTCAATTTCAGCTTTCGCAACAGCAGAAAAGCAAAATAAACCTATAAGAAGAGTAATTATTTTCTTTTGAAAATTCATTATTTTTTATTTCTCCAGCCAAGATGTTCCGTAGTTTATATCAACAAGAAGCGGAATTAAAAGTGGTTGATTCAGCTCCATTGCTTCAAGCGTAAGGTCTTTGACAATATCAAATTCACCGTTTGCGACATCGAGAATCAATTCATCGTGAACTTGCATAATCATTTTTGTTTTAAGTTTATTTTCTTTTAATTTTTTGTCAAGTTCTATCATCGCCATTTTGATTAAATCTGCTGCGGTTCCTTGTAAAGGTTGGTTGATAGCAGCGCGCTCGGCAGCTTCTCTGATTGCGTGATTTGGACTAGCAAGGTCGTTTAGCAGATATCTTTTTCTGCCGAAAATGGTTTCTACATAACCGTGTTGATGCGCAAATTGGATTGTACTTTGCATATATTCCCTAACTTTAGGGTAGGTCGCAAAATATTTTTCGATAAACATTTCTGCCGCAAAAGGAGCTATATTTAGAGCTTTTGCAAGTCCGTATTTGCTTTGTCCATAGATGATTCCAAAATTCACAGCTTTTGCTTTGTACCGCATATCTTTTGTAACACCATCGATAGGTACTTCAAAAACATTTGCGGCCGTTTTTGTGTGAATATCTTCGCCTGAGCAAAAAGCTTCAATTAAGCTGTCGTCTCTTGAAACGTGTGCGAGAAGTCTTAATTCGATTTGAGAATAGTCGGCGGATAAAAGACAGCCGTTTTCTCTGTCAGATGCGACAAACGCTTGTCTGATCTGGTTTCCTTCTTTTGTTCTGATTGGAATATTTTGTAAATTCGGGTTGGATGAAGAAAGTCTTCCGGTCGTTGTTACTGTTTGGTTGTAACTTGTGTGGATTCTTTCATCCTTTCTGCTGATAAGCTGTGGAAGTGCATCTGTGTATGTTGATTTTAGTTTGGAATATTTTCTGTGTTGAAGCAGGTATTCACAAATTTTATGTTCTGAAGCAAGCTCTTCTAAAATTTCTGCACCCGTTGAATAATTTGCTTTTCCGCGTTTTTTCTTCATAGGAATTTGAAGCCTTTCAAACAAAATTTCTCCGACTTGTTTTGGGGAGTTTACGTTGAATGGTATTCCTGAAAGTTCAAATATTTTTTCTTCAAGTTCGGCGATTTGTTTGTTAAATTCTTCTGTCAACGTTTTTAGATAATCTACATCGATAGAAACACCGTCATATTCCATTTGAGCGAGAACTAGCGCAAGCGGAACCTCAACTTCTTTTAAGAGTTTCAGTTCTTTTTCGTCGAGATTTTTTTCCCAGAATCTGGTTAGAGCAAGGGTTGCATAAGCATCGTCGCAGGCGTAATAGGTTGCATCTTCTACAGAAACACATTCCATACTCATTTGATTTTTGCCGCTTCCGATGAGCTCTGTAATCTCTTGCATAACGTGGTTAAGGTGTTCAAGTGACTGGGTTTTAAGCCCGTGCTTTCTTGTCGGATCTTTGATGTAGCTTGCAAGCATTGTGTCAAAGACTATTCCTTTTATCTTTACTCCATAATTTTGCAGAATATTGTAGTCAAATTTTGCATTTTGCAGCGTCTTTTTTAGATTTTCGTCTTCTAAAACTGGTTTTAAGGCTTCAATTACATCATTTAATTCTAATTGATCACCGTATTGATGTGAGATTGGAATGTAGAATGTTTCAATCTTACAAGAAGCTGTGCTCCCCTCTCCATTTATGGGAGAGGGGTTGGGGGAGAGGGTGCATTTATTTTCAAATGCGACAGAAATCCCTACAAGCTCTGCTTCTTGAATGTTTACGGATGTTGTTTCCGTGTCGAGTGAAAACAGCGATGCCGTTTTCAAATCATCACAAAGTTTTTTTAATTCTTCTTTAGTTACAATTGCTTTTGCTTCAAAGACGTCGTTTTCTCGGTTGATAATATTTTTTACTTCCTGAGCAAAAAGACCAAGCTGCATTTGACAAGAAGGTGTTCTTGTGACTTCTGCCGTTACGGTAGCAGGTTGAGATTCGTCGAGTTTTTGAATTTCTGTATTCTTTTCAACGGTTTTCGATTGATTTTTTAAAGCTAAAGCTTTTTCTTTGTCAAAGCTTCCTAAAATAGAATCTATGTTTCTGATAAAGCTGTAAAATTGCATTTTTTGCAAAAATGCAGTAACTTCGTTTACGTCCGGAAGCTCAATGTGGGTTTTTTCGAAATCGAAATTTATATCTACGTCTTTTACGATTGTTGCAAGTTCTTTGCTAAGCATTCCAATTTCTTTTCCGTCACAAATCTTTTGTCTGATTGCATTTTCCGGAATTTCTTGACAGTGTGCAAACATTTCTTCCATATTCGGATATCTGGATAAAAGTTTTTGTGCGGTTTTTTCTCCGATTCCTCTAATTCCTGGAATATTGTCTGAAGTATCGCCTCTAAGCCCTTTGTAGTCAATAACTTGATTAGGCCAAACCCCAAGTTTTTCATAAACTTTATCCCAGTTGTATTCAATCAGCTCACCTTTTGAAGGGATAAGCACTTTGACAAAACCTTCTTTGTCAATGAGTTGAAAAGAATCTTGGTCTCCTGTCAGAATAAGCGTTTTGTGCCCGAGGTTTTTTGCTTTTTCGCAAATCGTCCCGATAACATCATCGGCTTCAAATCCTTCTTTTGTATAAATCGGGATGTTAAAAGCTTTCAGTCCCTCAAAAATAAGTCCCATTTGGCTTCTTAAGGTATCAGGCATAGTTTCTCGGTTGGCTTTGTATTGGTCATATTTTTCCACACGGAAGGTTTGTCTTCCGACATCAAATGCTACTGTAATAGCGTCGGGTTTGAGGTCTTGGCTTTTTAGCATATCAAAAACAGCTTTAAAAAAACCAAAAACAGCCCAAGTCGGTTGGTTGTCGGTTGTTTTCATTCCTGTTCTTTCAAGCGCAAAAAATTGCCTGAAAGCAAGCGCGTGTCCGTCTATTAAAATTAAAGTTTTTGTCTCTGTCATACCCCACCCCTCATATAGATTTTACAACAAAACAGAAAAATTTACCTCAATTTTTTAACTTACGTAAATGATTATTACTTATTTGCTTCATTTATGATAAAATAAAAGACATGGATTTTAAGAAAATAACCAGAAAAAAATTAATTTATATAATAGTTTTAACTTTGCTAGTGGGCGTTTTGGCTTGGGCCTTTATTTCTGCAGGAGTTATAACAAGAAATTTCAATAGAGACCAATTAGTTGGCACTGAAAACCGTCAAGAGCTTGATATTTCAAGTATCATTCTTACTGAAACAAAGCACGATAAAAAATACTGGGAAATTTACGGGGAAAAAGGGTATTATAACAGCGACACAAAGGTTGCTATTTTAGAAAATGTTACAGGTAATTTTTATAGTGACAACAAAGTTTCAATGAGTTTTGAATCATCTAAGGGAACTTATAACGAGGTCAAAAAACAGATTATTCTGTATAATGATACTCACATTGTAATCAAAGACGGAACTTCGCTTTATTGTGACAGGCTGACTTGGTCCGGAAGCGACAAGGATATTGTAGCCCAAGGGCGAATTAAAATTAACCGCGACAACGAACTTATTTCAACAGCAGAAAAGGCAATAATATCGCCTGATTATGCGAAGTTTAAAATTGTCGGTAAAACAGTCACCAAACTCTATGACTTAAAGGAGAAAAAATGAAAAAGGTATTAACGCTAATAACTCTAATAAGCTTTTGTATAGGTCTATCGGCTATGGCTTCTGACCTCGTTATTCAATCAAAAACACAAACTTATTCAGAAAAAGATAATAAAATTAACGTACAGGGAGACGTTCATGTTTCTATCGATGATGTCAATGTTGTAGGCGACAAGGCTGACGTTACTGTAACAAAAGACAACAAGCTTGATACTGCAACGTTTTATGAAAAACCTTATGCTTATGAGATAAAAGGCAGCAAAAAAAGAGAAGTTAAGGCTAATATCTTAAAAGTTTCTCTAATAAATAAAGTTGTAACAGCTCAAGGCGATACGCAAACGACTGTTTTTGACGGAAAAGAGCCTGTGGTAATTATTACAGCAGATGAACAAGAATACGATACAAAAGTGAATGTTATGAAAGCGAATGGTAATGTTATTATTCATTACAAAGAACTTGAAACATATTCAAGCAAAGCTATAATCAAGACTAACAAAGGTGGAGACCTTCAAAGAATAGATTTGATTGGGAATGCAAGATTGAAACAAGAAAAAAACAGTGCTTCTGCTGATCATTTCATATACAGCCCGATTACAGAAGAGCTTGTTTCTATAGGGAATACAACTTCTAACGCAATTTTAGATGATGGGTCCAAATTGACATTAAAAGCGAATTATCAGCAATATGACAGAAAAAATAACACGTTTTTAGGAAGCGGAAATGTTAAAATTTGGTTTAAGGATTATTATGCGCAAGGTCCAAAAGTTACGTTTTTCCCTGATAAAAAGACTAACAAGCCTAATGAAATATACTTTACAGGCCGCTCAAGCATCACTCAGGATATAAAAACAATTTTTGCAGATAAAATTAAGATTGTTTTAAAACCTAAAAATTTCTTTGCAGAAGGAAATACAAAAACTGTAATTAGAGATATAAACAAAACTCAAGATAAAGACGACAGCTTGTTTTAAGTCTGTTAATCAGAATACTGAAATAAAATAATCGGTGAGGAAAAGGAGCACGTGCTTTAAATGGAAAACAAAATAAAAAATGCACTCGAATTGTTTAAAAATCAAGAATGGGCAAAGGCAATAGATGCTTTCAGCGAGATTTTGGAAGTTGAGGTTAAAAGCCCAGAGCTTTATAATAATTTGGCTCTTTGCTATTATCAGATAGGCGATTATGAACAGGCAGAAAAGTTTTTCCTAAAGGCATTGGGGTTGAACCCAAGTTTGGCGGAGGTTTATATAAATCTTTCAGATGTTTATTTCAGACAAAAAAACTATGCAAACGCTGTTGATTTGCTACAGATGGGAGTGGCAGAGATTCCTGAAAATATGGTATTGAAGCATTATCTTGCAAGGGTTTATATGGAAGATGCAAGGTTGGATTTGGCGATTGATGAGCTTGATAAAATTCTTGAGGCGCAACCAGAAAATTATGATGCCTTTTATGATATGGGAAGAATTTATTTTGAGCTTGGAAATTATGATTTGGCAATCGATAATTTCGAAAATGTTCTTGCGTTTAAAGATAATAACGAATGGGTTTATTTTTATCTTGGGCAGGCGTATGAGGCTAATGATGAAATAGACAAAGCTTTGTCTGCTCATTTGCGTTCTATAGCAGTCAATGACAAGTTTTATCCTGCATATAAAAAAGCTGCCGTGCTGTTTTTAGCAAGAAACGATTTTGAAGATGCGATAGAATATTTTGAAGATTATTTGAAATTTGATCTTCCTGAGGAAGAAGTTGAATCGGTTAAAGATACGATTGAAAGAATTAAATCAAACTTAAAAAAATAATTATCGGGTGAGATATGAATGTAAAAGATAAATTTTGGATAGCGTTTTCTTCGATTGAGCAATTGGACAGCAATTTTGTTCAGCGGTTGTATAATTATTTTGGCGATATTGAAGTTGCTTTTAGCTCATCGCTCTCAGATTTATCTCAAATAGACGGGCTAAATATTAAAAAAGCGCAAACTTTTATTGAACAGCGTAAAAATGTTAATCCGGATAAAGTTTTGGATGAGGTTTTGCGCCGCGGAATTTCTTTTTTAACGTTTGAAGATGAAAAATATCCAAGAATGTTGAAAAATATTTCAGATCCGCCGATGGTTTTGTATATTAAAGGTGATTTAAGCTCTTGTAATTTGGATAAAACGCTTGCCGTTGTTGGTTCAAGACGTTCGAGTACTGCGTCTAAAGATGTTTTAACAAAAATAATTTCTGAGTTGAGAAATACTGATATTTGTATAGTTTCAGGTTTGGCATCAGGGATTGATACAACGGCTCATACGGCTGCAATTAACAATAACGTAAAGACTATAGGGGTCATTGCAAGCGGTTTTGACTTTGTTTATCCAACAGCAAATCGCGAATTGTACAAAAAAATTGAAGATGGTGGCGGTGCTATTTTAACAGAATATTTTCCGACTTTTCAGCCGCTTCAGTTTAGATTTCCTCAAAGAAACAGGATTGTATCAGGAATTTCATACGGAACTCTAGTTGCAGAGGCTGCAATTAAGAGCGGAGCTTTGATTACTGCCAATCTTACATTGGAGCAGGGGCGTGAGCTGATGTGTATTCCAGGGCTTGTGTCTAATCCAAATACAGAGGGAATTTACAAGTTATTAAAGCAAGGCGCCACTATGGTGACAGAGGCAGAAGATATTTTGTCAGCTCTTGATTGGGAAATAAAACCGGATAAGCAGTTGAAAATAGACTTGGAGCTTTTCAGCGAGGAAGAGGAGAAAATTTTAAAATCGATAGAAATTGAGCCAAAAGGTTTCGATGCTATCAGCTCCGAAACTGCAATTGGTTCAGATAATCTTCTTGTTGCGTTGACAAATTTGGAGCTTTCAGGAGTTATAAAACAAATTGAAGGCGAAAAATATAAAAGAAATTTATAATTTTTATAGCAAAAAAATATTTACAGTTTTTATATGAAAGTATTAAAATTAGAAACGAGGGATAAATGAAAATTTCAAAACCATTCAAGATGGTAATAACAGCAGGTGCTATGTACGGAGCCATTGCCGTTGGTGTTGGTATATCATCGTGGTATTCCAAGCGAGATGCGAAGATGAGAATACTCGAACAAGAAAATCAATTGACCGAATATATGAATCCACCTGCAACAAAAAAAATAAGACATTTTGCTGATAGTGTATCTAATAATAAACCTATACATGTGTCTAAAATGCTTGCAGATACATTAGATAAGTTAAGAACGCAGGCTGTTATTGACTCAATTAAAAATGTAGGAGTAAAGGAATATTTAGACGGTAGAAGGCTTGTAAAATAAAAAGGCAAATATGATTTTATAAAGCTCTAAGTTTGCAAAGCTTTTGAACTTCCATTTAACCTTTCCCTTGCAGAAAATATTTTGTATGTTATAATCAGTAAGCACGTAAATATTGAGGGACTTTTAAAAAAATGGCAACCAAAGCTAAGAAAATATCAGAAAAACCTGCCGAAAATGAAGAAATTAAGATGAAAGCAACAAAAAAAACAGGGAAAAAAGAAAGAGCCCTTGTTATAGTTGAGTCACCTGCAAAATCAAAAACGATAAAAAAAATTCTTGGTGAAAGCTTTCAAATAGAGGCTAGTTTTGGTCATATAAGAGATTTTCCTAAAAGTGTTTTAGGTTTTGATGTTCAAAACGATTTTGAACCGAGTTTTGTTGTGATTCCTGACAAGAAAAAAGTTGTCACAAAATTAAACGAGTTAGCAAAAAAATCAGATAAAATTTATCTAGCTTCCGACCCTGATAGAGAGGGAGAAGCTATTGCGTGGCATGTGCGTCAAGTTTTGGATGTACCTGACAGCAAAATATTAAGAATCGAGTTTAACGAAATTACCCCAAAGGCAGTTAAATACGCAGTTGAGCACTCAAGAAGTATCGATATGGACAGAGTCAAGGCGCAGCAAACGAGGCAAATCTTAGACAGACTTGTTGGATATAAAATCAGTCCTGTTTTGTGGGAAAAACTCCGTAACAACCACCTTTCTGCAGGTCGAGTTCAGTCTGTAGCTTTGAGAATGATTTGTGAACGTGAAGAAGAAATTGAAGCTTTTGTTCCTGTTGAATATTGGTCAATTGCCGTTGACTTGGATAAAGATGGAAACATTATTGAAGCTGAACTTTCTAAATTTAAGGATAAAAAAATTGAGATAAAAAATCAAGAAGAAGCTCAACAAATTGTAGATTTTCTGGCGGATAAAAAAACTAAATATGAAGTTTCTAAAATTGCAAACAGAGAAACAACAAGAAAACCGTCGGCTCCTTTTATAACTTCCACTTTGCAAAGAGAGGCGAGTTCTAAATTGGGTTATGGCGTTTCAAAAACAATGCAGGTCGCTCAAAAACTTTATGAAGGTATAGAGCTTGGCTCTGATGGCGCTGTCGGTTTAATAACATATATGAGAACCGATTCCGTGAGGATTTCCGATGATGCTGTTGAAGCTTCAAAAGATTTTATACTAAATAATTACGGCGAAAATTATTATCCGCAAGAGCCAAATAATTATGTCAAATCAGGAAAGAAAAACGTTCAAGATGCGCACGAAGCGATTCGTCCTTCTTATCCTGAAAAAACGCCGGAAAGTATTAAACAATATTTGACAAGTGAGCAATATAGATTATACAAGCTTATTTGGGCAAGGTTTATGTCTTCTCAAATGTCAAACGCAAAAATTGCAAATACAACTGTTGATATTTTAGCTGGTGACTATACGCTCAAAGTAGGTTCAAGCAAGGTTCTTTTCGACGGATTTTTAAAGGTTTATTCTGAAGAGGATGAGGATGAAACTGTAAAAAAATCTATTCCTGATTTTACCAAAGGTGAAGTTTTGGAATGTAAAAAGGTCAACCCTAAACAGCACTTTACACAACCTCCTCCAAGATTTTCTGAAGCTTCTTTAGTCAAAGCAATGGAAGAATATGGAATCGGTCGTCCGTCTACCTATGCGCCGATTATCACAAAAATTCAGACAAAAGGGTATGTTGAAAAAATTGAAAAGGCGCTTGCGCCGACACTGTTGGGTAAAACTGTTTCAAAACAGCTTGTTGAGCATTTTAAAGATGTTATGAACTACAAATTCACTGCAGAAATGGAAACAAGGCTTGATGATGTTGCAGAACAAAAAGCTGTTTGGAATGAGGTTTTGAGAGAATTTTATACTCCTTTTGTTGAAACTGTTAACAACGCAAGACAAAATATGGAAAAAATTAATATCGAAAGCGATGTTACTTGTCCAAATTGTGGAAAAACAATGGTTGTCAGAACAAGCCGTTTTGGAAGCCAATTCTTAGGCTGCTCGGGATATCCTGAATGTAAGACAATGATGCCTTTGAATGCTGAAAAAGGAGCTGTTCAAGAGCCTGAGACTACAGATGAAAAATGTGAAAAATGTAATTCTGATATGATTATAAAAATCGGACCTTACGGAAAATATTATCAATGTACAAATGAAGAATGTAATCACAGAAAGCGTTTTGTTGTTTCGACAGGGGTAAAATGCCCTAAAGAAGGTTGCGAAGGTGAAATTGTTCAGCGCAAATCGAAATATGGAAAATTCTTTTACGGCTGCAACAAATATCCAGATTGCGATTTTGTAATTTGGAATGAACCTACAGGCGAAATTTGTCCAAAGTGCGGTTCTTTGTTGGTCAAAAAAGTTTTGAAAAAAGGTACGACTATAGATTGCTCAAGCAAAACGTGTGATTATTCAAAACCGTTTGAAGAATAGGTTATTTGTCGCAATTCATCCATAACCGTTTCGGCAGAAATTGATTCTATATCAAATAGGCACCTGTTTTTTTTCGTGTCAAGCGGCCCCCAATAATTGAAGTTTTTTTTGAAAAATAGTGCAATAGTCGGGGTTCCAACGGCACAAGACATGTGCATAGAACCTGTATCTACAGATATAACGGCTTCGCATCTTTTGTAAAGTGCGCCAAGCTCTGATATAGATGTTTTATCCACTAAATTGATGTAGTTTTCGCTTCCAAGCTCTTTGTCCAGAGCTTTTATGTATTGACATCCATCTTTTAAAACTCCCGTCAAAATTACTTTTTTGCCGTCTTTTGTTAATTCTTTTGCAAGTTTTACGACTTCTTCAACATCCCATCTTTTCCAGTCATCGCCTGCATTTGGATTAATTGCGATAAGGTTTTCTTTTAGATTAAGTTCATTTAGCATTGTATTAATTTTTTCTTCGTCTTTTTTACAGACGTTAAATTCAATATCCTTGCTGTCGGTCATCTCTCCTGTTATCGGAAATAGCATATTTGCGGCTTCGTAGGCAAATCTGAGGTTGAGAGCATTTTTTAGTCTTAATTTTCTATAACTTTTCTTGTTTATCCCTTTTCTGAGTTCAAATATTTTTTTTGATCCGAGAAGGTGTGCCAAAAGAGTTCTGTTTGTTTTTCTCCCGTGCGGGATAAGAGTGTAGTTTATTTTATTTTTGTAAGGGAAATTTATTAAAAATTTTATAAAAGAAAATATATTGTGGCATTTTTTTCTGTCATAACAAATTACCTCGTCAACTCCTGGCAAACCTTTTGCGGCTTTTTGATAAGGTGTGTCAGCGATGTATACGAGATGACAATTAGGATGATTTTTTTTTATATCACGAGTCAATTTTGAGGTCAAAATTACGTCCCCAAAATAGCCGGTGTTAATAATCAAAAATATTTTTTGGTTTCTTTTCGCCATTGAAATTCCACGATTAGTATTTTTATATGATAACATAATCTACAAATTTATGCTCATAATAAAAAAGTATACAAGTAAAAACATTTTTGTTATAATCAAAATTAAAAGGGGATTATGCAAATGACTTATAAATTCGGTTTAATCGGATATCATCTTTCACATTCTATATCTGCGGTTATTCACAAAGCAGGGTTGAAAAGTCTTGGAATTGAGGGCAGTTATGAGGTTTTAGAAACTTCACCTGAGGATTTAATTTCGAGAATAAAATTTTTGAAATCGGGCGGTTTTGACGGATTTAACGTGACGATTCCTCTAAAGGTTCCAATGGCGCTTTTTTTGGATAAAGTGGATAAATCAGCAGATGTTTCAGGTTGTGTAAATACGATTAAAATCCTTCCTGATAGAAGTTTTTACGGCTTTAATACTGATATTTACGGTTTTCAAAAAGCTATTCCGATTGAAATCCAAAAAGATTTAAAAGACGCGAATGTGTGTATATTGGGAACAGGGGGAGCTGCAAGAGCCGCAGCAGTTGGGCTTGTAGAGCTTGGAGTTAAGCAAATAAGTTTTTATTCTAGAAATATAATAAATACATCACCGATGGTTAATTATTTGAGAAAAACTTTCCCTAATGTTCAATTTAAACTGTATCAAATTCAAAGCACAGGGGAACTTTTAAATTGTGCGATGATTGTAAATACAACTCCGATAGGAATGAAGGGTAATTCTGCAGACCAGATGCCTTTGAATCGAGAAACTATCAAGAATCTTGCCCCTAATACTGTTGTGTATGATGTGATTTACAACCCGTCAAAAACTTTGCTATTGAAATGCGCTCAGGATTTTGGGTTTGAAACAATAAACGGGTTGGATATGCTTATTCATCAGGCAGCACGTGCTCAGGAAATTTGGACGGGCAAAGTTCCAGATGTTGATAAAATGAAAATTGCAGCGCTGGAAACGCTTTAGTATTTACAAAAGAAGGATTAAAATGACATTAGCAAAACGAATTATACCGTGTCTAGATGTTAAAAACGGTGAAACTGTTAAGGGGATTAATTTTGAGAATCTTCAATATGCAGGAGACCCGATAGAATTGGCAAAAAAATATTCAGACGAAGGCGCAGATGAACTTGTGTTTTTAGATATCACAGCGACAAATGAAGGTAGAAAAACAACAGCACTGATGGTTGAAAAAGTCGCAAAACAAGTTTTTATACCTTTTACAGTCGGAGGCGGGATATCTTCGTTGGATGATATGAGAAGACTTTTAAAGGCAGGTGCCGACAAAATAGCGATTAATTCTGCCGCTGTTAAAAATCCTGATTTAATTAAAGAAGCTTCAGATTATTTTGGCTCTCAGTGCGTTGTGGTTGCAATAGATGCAAAAAAAATCGACAATGATTATTTTGTTTTTATCAACGCAGGCAAAAAAAACACAGGAATTAAGTTGGTTGACTGGGTTGAAAAAGTCGAAAAATTAGGTGCAGGAGAAATTCTCTTGACTTCAATGGATGCAGATGGGACTCAAAACGGTTTTGATATTGAAATGTTGAAAATAGTTTGCGGGCATGTCAATATTCCTGTAATCGCATCAGGTGGAGCCGGCGCATGCTCAAAACATTTTGTGGATGTTTTTCAAAATGCAGGAGCTGATGCGGCATTAGCTGCCTCTATTTTTCACTATAACACCCTTCCGATAAGTGTTTTAAAGAATGATTTAATAAAAAATCAAATTTCAATAAGAATTTGAATTTATACCCAGTTGTCTAATATCCAAGATAAGAAAAGTGTTGTATAAATAATATATAGAGTTCAATACTCTTAAAACTTTATACTTAACACGATTCAGCTATGACCCGATTGAACTTCAGTCGGGCTTTTTATTAAAAAAATGAGCTTTTTGTTTAGATTTGGACATGATTAAGTTTTGTTAATTACAAAGCCGTAATAAAGATGTAAACCCTTGAAAAACAGGTTAAAATAAGAATATGGATATTATTAAAAATTTAAAAGATTATGGTCTTAGTCCGAGACAGAGAATTTTTGCGAGTTATTTAAAAGAAAATATAACATCGTATAGTTGTTGTGAAAAAATTACTAATAAAACTTATTTAAGAAAATATTTTTCGCCGGAAAATGATTTTGTTATTTATGCAACAGGTGTCGCTGATCCAAAGTTATTGCTTAGAAGACATAATTTTAGCGCATAATTTTTGTATTTTAATTTAAAAAAGTATATAATATTATTGATATAGATGTATTTGGTTTATGAAAAAGTTATAAATCTCATACTTTTTCAGTATAAATCATTTTTGCTACTATACAAAAATACAATTTAGGTATATAATATATACACATGAAACGTGTTATAGCACAATTTAGGAGTTAATATGGAAAAAAAGACTTTTTTAGCTGGATGGAGCATCAAGCAAAAAATTATTGCAGTTATTGTAATGGTTGCTGCAATTTTGGTTTCATCTTCTTTGGTGGTTACATTAACAACAATCAAGCGAGAGTTGATGGATACAAACAAAGCAGGTGTCCAAAACATCGTAAATGCGGTTTACAATCTTGTTGACGGTTATAGCAACAAGGTTACAAGAGGTGAGCTTTCTCTTGAAGACGCTCAAAAAATGGCGTTGGCTGATGTCGCTAACATGAAATATCAAGGCAGCAATTACATTTGGGTAACTACTTATAACGATGATATGCTTTCTCACCCAACATTGGCTGGTCAAAGTATATCAAGTGTTGCTGATAAAAATGGTGTACGCTTTTTCCATGACGGGGTTGTTTTGGCAAAAGATAAAGGCGAAGGCTTTGTTGATTATCATTGGACAAAACAAGGTGAGAGCGAACTAAAGGTTTTTCCTAAAGTATCATATTTTAAATCATTTCCTAAATGGGAATGGGTAATCGCAACAGGTGTTTATGTCGATGAAGTTGATAACGAAGTTTTAAACGCGTTTTTGCAGATTCTATTTATAAACATTATTATGTTAGTTTTGGTAATCTTGGCTGTTATATTTACAGTGGTAAAAGACATTGTAAATTCAATGCAAAAGATTGCAGGTGAATTGACAGACAGTTCACTACAAGTTGCATCAGCGTCTTCTCAGCTAGAGCAAACAAGCGAAAGATTGGCAGAAGGTAGCGCAGAACAAGCTGCTTCAATTCAAGAAACTTCTTCTACATTGGAAGAAACATCTTCAATGGTTCAGCAGAATAATGAAAACACAAAACAGGCTGCAGTTTTAGCAAAACAGTCTAAAGAGGCTGCAAATAAAAGTAACTCGGAAATGGGCAAAATGATAAATGCGATGTCTGAAATTCAAACATCAAGTGCAGAAATTTCCAAAATCATTAAAGTTATTGACGAAATTGCATTCCAGACAAATATATTATCGTTGAATGCAGCGGTAGAAGCTGCGCGTGCAGGTGAAGCAGGAAAAGGCTTTGCGGTTGTTGCAGAGGAAGTAAGAAACCTTGCACAAAGAAGCGCACAAGCAGCAAAAGATACAACAGTAATTATTGAAAGAAACATTGATCTTTCTCAAACAGGTGCTGAACTTTCAAAAATCGTTCAAAAATCTATTATGGAAATCGATGAACAAAGTAAAAAAGTAAGTGATTTGTTGGACGAAATATCAGTTGCTACAAATGAACAAACTCAGGGTATAAGCCAGATTAACAAGGCTGTTTCTCAAATGGAAGAAGTTATAAGCGCGAATGCTCAAACGGCCGAAGAAAGCTCTTCTGCATCCAAGACATTGTACGATCAAACGATAAATTTGAATAATATTATTGATTCTCTAAAAATGTTTGTAGAAGGTGCAAAAGATAAATATTCAAAAATTTCAGCGGTTCCTAAAAAACAAAAACAGTCTAAATTGATGCTTCCACCTAAAAAACTAATGGAAACCCCTGTTAAAAAAGAGGTTTATGTTAAGCCAAAAGCGGTAGCAAAACCTGCAACAAAGCAAAAATTGTCACCAGAGAGTATAATTCCTCTTGGAGATGATATGAATGATTTTTAGTTTCTTGTTATAAAGAGCAAAGAATGAATAAAAAGGCGCCCATCGGGCGCCTTTTTATTCATTCTTTGGTTACCATCCGTAGTCATCTTTTATTTGCCATCCATCATTTACGATTTTTGCAAAACAGTATCGACCTTCAATATTAACACATTCATTATTTATTGTATCAGTACTTAAGGTATACCCAGCTGGTCTAACGAACCCATTGTCATTAATTAATATAATAAATACATCTTTGCCGTATGTATTAGGTTTTTGGGAACCGTTTATGTCGATAAAAATTGTATAGTCTTTAACAAAAGAGTTGTTATTATCTCGATAACCAAATCTGACAATTAAGCAGGTTCCATCGCTTAAAACAGTAGTAACTTGTGCGTCTGTATCAGCAAAATGATGTTTCGTTTTATTTTTCCTGTAAAAAACATTATTAGGATAATTACAGTCAGATGTTGTTTTGCAATATTTTAAAATTTTAAGATAGGGTGCCCAGTATGTTTCAAAGTGTTTAAGATTTGACTCGGAATCTCCAGTTGTTGGTGCTTCCCAAGTTGAAAAATTTGAGTTATCAATTTCTGAGAGTTTTATGGCCTGCGAAATTTCTGAATAAGTTTTTTTTAACTTATTTACGGTTACTTGCTTTTGATAATCAGAAACTAGATTTGGGATTGTAATTTCGGCTATAATTCCGATTATTCCAATTGTTATTATAACCTCAGCTAAGGTGAAAGCAAATTTTTTATTGTACATTTTGCTCCTTTAATTTTGAATAAAATATTAAAATTGTTATTAGATTAAATATATGTAGATTATATTCGATAGAAAATTGTATGTCAAGAAGTTAAACTTGAGAGGTGGAAAATAAAGAATTTTTAAGAAAACTTGGAGAAAAAATAAAAGTATTGAGGATTTTAAAGCAATATTCTCAGGAATATTTGGCTGAAAAAGCTCAAATGGATAGAGGTTATATTAGTACAATAGAATCTGGAAAGGCTAATCCATCAATAATATATTTAAAACAAATAGCAGATTCTTTGGGTTGTGAAATGGAAGAATTATTTAAATTTTTTGCATAAAAAATGTTGACAAATGCGCTTTAGAGAGTAAAATAGAGTTATGCGCTGATGGGGCGTCGCCAAGCGGTAAGGCACCTGGTTTTGGTCCAGGCACTCAGAGGTTCGAATCCTTTCGCCCCAGAGT
>JAEWYI010000037.1 GCA_023395735.1 Cyanobacteria bacterium OH_SFB_17 | reverse complement strand
TGACACAAACAAATCAATTTCTATAACTCCTGCATCAACTATTCTTGCAAAGACTATAGATAATAGTCGTAAAGATTCAAAAGCAAAATTCGATTTTATAAAAACAAAAACAAAAGATGTGAAAGACAGCGTATACAGTAAAGTTTTGCTAGTTAATGTGTTTGAAGAGTTCAAAACAAATCTAGTATATATTTACAAACAAATGTTAACAAATGCCTTGGGCAATTTAAAAGCATCAGTTCATGAAGCTAGAACCCATTGTTATATTGATAGCTGGCCTGCAGATATAAAAACTTTTAAAAAGGGTTGCAGCTATTATAAAAGCGGAAGCGGCAGTAACGGTTCGATTGGTGTCGGCGAAGAAAAAGATGTTAAAAAATGGATAAAAAATATGAACAAAAAAATATCCGCGTATAACGGAAGCCCAGAAGGTCTGGTTAATATAATATTAAATGATTCAGATTTAAATGAAATTATAGATATAATAAGTGACGATCATACCCAAACTCCAACAGCATGTCAGTCATTTGTGGATTCTATAAATTCATACTTAAGAGAGCTTAATTCAAGCAGAACAATATCATGTCAACAATAAAAATAGTATTATAATGTTATTAACAAAATTTATTTATTCCACGTTTTTGATAAAACTATGCAAAAATGTGGAATAAATTTAAAAACTGCGTTCATAAAAATACACGAGGGCTAATTATGAGAGAGTTATTTAATAAACTGCGAGCATCTGTCAGCACAGAAGTTGCTGTAAGTATCGCATTATCTGCGGTTGTTTTGATTGTTGTATTAGGGATGTTTAGCGATAACATAAAAACAATGGTGTTGAATAGCAGCATTTCTGATATTTTTAGCGGAAATGCATCAAAA
Organism: Cyanobacteria bacterium OH_SFB_17; assembly: GCA_023395735.1. Lineage (GTDB taxonomy): Bacteria > Cyanobacteriota > Vampirovibrionia > Gastranaerophilales > Gastranaerophilaceae > JAEWYI01. Next base: position 20,058 of record JAEWYI010000037.1, on the reverse strand, counting down.
ACACTTTATTCTTCTTTTAATAGGGATTATACTGATGCTGAGGTCGAAACTCAGGTGACAGGTGAGCAGGGGCTTCAAATGCTCAGAAAAATTGCAAATAATAAATCAATTGAGAAAATTTCAGAAGAGTTTAGCGGCGTTGATACATCAGTCAAAAACCAAAATTCAATTGGCTACCTCGCTCTTATTATCGAATCAATTGTCGGCTCACCTGATATTTGTGTAAATATGAAAAAAAATTCCGACAAATTTTGTCACGAGGACAATCTTGGCGGTTATCAATATAGATTAAAAGTAAGCTCAACAAGTGTAAAAATTTCCGATGTAAACACAAATGAAACTATAATAATAAGTCCTGCATCTGCAATTTTAAGCGGAAGTAAAATAGCAAAAACAAGCGATGGAAGAAGCAATTTTAGTCAAAAACAAAAGTTTGATTTTGCAAAACTATTAACTCAAAAGGTTAAGGATTTAATATATTCAAACGTTTTGTTGGTTAATACATTTGAAACATTTAAAACTGAAGAAGCCTCTGATGAATTGACAAGCACCGAGTTGATAGAGAAATTGAATCAATTAACAGTGCAAGCAAGAGCTAGTGCTGACGAAGATTATGAAAAATGCAGCGGTTTGGTCGGTGCTGTTAGGTGCATTGGGCAAACTACAATTGGAGAAAGCGACAGAAATAAAATCAGAGATTGGCAAAACCAATGGAATAGTACAAGTCAGCAGTTAGCCAATAGAGGGAATTCTCCAGATAACGCTAGCAATTATAATAATGGTTCTATTCAGTCAGTCGCAAGTCATTATAGTAATTTGTTAAAATCTTACAATGTCTTTGAAATATTAGATGATAATGCACCAAGAAATAATCCTTCAGCGTGCAAAGTTTTACAGTCAGGATTGAAGACTTTGTCTCCTTTTGCAAACCAAAGTTTTCAGGATTGCAAATAAATTTAAATAGTTAATAACAAGGACTTTTTAAATATCCTCCATTTGATGCACTCCATTAATCAAATAATGCTTTATAATTAATATAAAGTTGATTTTTGAGAGAAAACAATTAAAATAAAAGAAGAAAGAAGGATGAAATAGGATATGAAAAAGATAATTCTTTGTTTGTTGGCTTTTGTTATAATATCAGGCTCTGCGCAAGTTGTGCTTGCAAAGTCTCTTGTTGTTTCGGCACCGGTTAAAGTTGCAATCAAAAAATATAAAGCAGGAAATTACACAGGTTGCTTGCAGGATTGTCAAAGAATTGTTAGATATAATCCAAACGATGCTTTGGCTTATTATTATATGGCTATGTCCTATGTCCACGCTGGCCGTAAGGATGAGGCTATAGGTGCTTATTCAAAAGTTATGGGTCTATCTGCAAACGAAAGATTGATAAACTATGCTCAAACAGGCAAAAGATGCCTTGAAACTCCTGATCAATGCCATCAAGATTCAAGCACTCCTGAATTGGATAGATTTATTGCTAATCCGGGCACTGACGGAATGTCTTATACTGTCAGAAAAGACATAGAAAAGAAAAGTTTGGATAGCGTCAGAAATCAGATTAATAACGGCAAAGAGATGGACAGTTATAATTTTAGAAAGTTCAGAGATTTTTCTAATCAAAGTTCTAAATCAGAAGAAACTTTAAAATTAGCATCAGCCAAACCTACAGAAAAAGAAATTGCAGCGGCGGTAAAGGTTCTTCAAGATGCAGGTTTAACTTATTCTCCTGCTCAAGCTCAAGTTCAAAATCAAACTCAGATGCAGGATGTGCAGCAAATGCAAGCTGCTATTCAGCAAAATCCAGAATATGTTCAATTGCAAGCTCTTTTAGGAACAGGAAATACCAATAATAATAACAATAACAATGCAATGCTAAATATGTTGCCAATGATGATGATGCAAAATAAAGATGGCACTAGTAATTATTCACCGCAGTTGATGCAAGCTGTTATTATGAACTCAATGATGACTGATTTTAATTTTAATATAGACGACAAGAATAAATAGGACGATATAATATGAAAATAATGACAACGAGATTTGGAGAAGTTGACGTAAAAGATACGTCTTGTTTTGAGTTTGAAAAACCTATTTTGGGTTATGAAAATGAGAAATCTTTTGTTTTAATCGAGCATAAAGATAAATCTTGTTTTACATGGCTTCAGTCAGTGACCAATCCGGATTTAGCCTTTGTGTTAACAATGGCTGGGCTTTTTGATATTGATTATACTATTGAAATTCCTTCTGAAGTTCAAGAAATGTTAGAGATAGAAGATGCTGATGATATTTTGGTTTTTAATATTGTGGTTATCCCTCAGGGAAATCCAAGATTGTCATCAATTAATCTATTGGCGCCAATTATTTTAAATATAAATAATCAAAAAGGTGCTCAGCTGGTTTTGTCAGGAACAAAATATGTGGTTGATCACCCTTTATTTAAGGATAAAGAAAAATGTTAGTTCTTTCAAGAAAAAACGGACAAAAAATTATAATTAATGACAATATTGAAATTACAATATTGGAAGCAAGCTTTAATAATTGCAAAATTGCTATTAAAGCTCCTAGTGATGTAAAAATTTTCAGAGAAGAAGTTTATCAACAAATACAGCAATCTAATACTCTTAGTAACAAAGCTTCTACCGAATCAATAGATTCACTGGCTTCTCTTGTTAGTGAGCAAACTTCAACAGTTAAGAAAGCTAACAAAATTATAATAAAAAAGAAAGAAAAATGAATTTAGAAAATGATGCGAAAAATAAATTTTTGCAAGGGGATTTTGTATCCGCCGAAAAAATGTTTAAGCAGTCAGGACATGTTTTGGAATATGCTTATTGCAGACTTTTGGCCGGTGATTTAAAAGAGGCGGAGTTCGAATTTTCTAAAATTTCAGACAATGATTTAAGGGCAAATTGGGCTAAAACATTAATTAGTTTTATTAATCTTTATGTCCCTAAAAAACCAACTTATTTTCAGGTGAGAAACTTTTTAGAAATTGATCTTCATTTTTTAATCCAGGCTGCACAAGCAGAATATGTTGAAAATATAATTAACGGGGCAGATATTTTTTATTCAGTAAACCCTGAAAGTTACAAATTTATAGCGCGAGTTTTAGCTTTTAATAATTTTGATGAGATTGCATTGTTGTTTTTGAAAAAAGCAAAGGATAAGCTTTATTATGATCCTGAAATGCATTATATGCTAGCTGTGAGCTATTTAAAGCTAAATGATTTAGATTTAGCAAAACTTTCTTTACAAAATTGTTTAGAAATTTTGCCCGGATATTTCCCTGCTGCAAAGCTTTTAGATAAAATTTCTCAATAAGTTGCCAATTGATAAAATTAAAGTTATAATTTTTTTATGGATTTTGATATTTATAAAAAAATTATAGAGCTTTTTGACATACAGCTTGAAAACGACACTAACGGAGAGGGACTTTTTAAGCATTTGGGTGATGTTGTCAGCTTTGATGCAGGGTTTGTTTTTATTGCTTCTTCCGATTGTATAAATCTTAAATATTCGCATTTTAAAGATTCACAAACTTCTGTTGCAAACTCAATTCAAATTAATTTAGGAATGAAGGATTTTATTTATAACAAAAAGAGTTATATTTTGCCTGAAAACAATGAGATTTCATCTCTTATAGGTCTAGGTGAATTTTCATCATTTATTATTTTAAAACTTTTTATGAGAGAGACTGTCTTTGGATTTTTGCTGTTATGTAAAAAAGAAAAAGATTTTTATTCTGAAAGTATAATTTCGCCGATGGAAGCAATCAGTGCTGTAATTTCTTATAAAGTAAAAGATGATGAGTTGTCTGATGTTTTCAAGCTTCAGCTAAATGCTCTTAAAAACGGAATTCTCCAAACAAAACAAGCATTCAAGACCATAAAAGAACAAAATGCCAAAATTCTTGAAGCAGATAAGGTTAAGAATGATTTTCTTGCAAATATTTCTCATGAATTAAGGACTCCGCTTAATGCAATAATCGGATTCTCAGATATTTTATCAAATAAACTTATCGGAGAACTTAACGAAAAACAGTCTGAATATGTCAAAGATATTCACGTTTCCGGTATTCATTTGCTAGGGATGATTAATGAGCTATTGGATATTTCAAAGCTAGAGGCAAAAGCGATGAAAATCAATAAATCTTCGTTTTTTATCAGTCTTGCTCTTAATGAAGTTATAAATATCGTAAAGCCTCTTGCTAGCAAAAAAAACATAAAAATATTATGTGAATTTGAGGATAAAGAAATTTATGTTGATTTTCAAAAAATTATGCAGATATTGTACAATTTGTTGAGCAATGCTATAAAATTTTCTCACGAAAATAGTAAAATATTTGTTACAGTAGAGTTTGACCCCAAAAGTGTTACTTTAAAAATTAAAGATGAAGGGGTTGGTATTCCAGAAAAAGACCAGCTCAGAATTTTTGAAAAATTTGTACAGCTTGAATCTGCTTATACGAAAAAAGAAAGCTCAACCGGTTTGGGGCTGACTATTACAAAGGAACTTGTGGAGATGCACGATGGTACAATTTCACTCGAAAGCGAACCGCAAAAAGGTTCTACTTTTATAGTTAAACTGCCTTGCTTAAAATAAAATTAACAATTTCTTTTGTGGAATAGCAATCTTCAATTATTATAAAATCAAGATCGGTTGCGTTTTTCACGTCTGTTAATGTTTTTCCGTCAATAAAATCGTGAGTGTATTTCCTAAGCATTACCGAAGGTATTATAACCGTTGGTTTTTCTTGGTTGTATTGCTTGATTGATTCTATCAAATCATCTGATGTTATTAGACCAGCTACAGAGATGTTTTCACCCCAATAGTTTGATTCTACAGCAACAATGTTTGAGGATAAATTTTCGATTTTGTTAATTTTTTTTGACACTTCAAGCATAGCAGGCTGCGCTAGTTTTGATGTCGCAAAAATTATCTTTAAAGGTGAGCTCAGACTCTTAGGCAGTCGTTTTTTTTCTTTGTCAAAATCATCTATCAAGAGTCTGAGCGCACCTACTCCATCTTCCAGTTGTGAAAAATTTCCGTAGTATTTTCTTGGGGGAATTGATTTTTGAGCAAGCGCAAAAAATTCATCGGAGCAGCAAGCAATATTTGCATTAATTTCTTTGTTGAAATTATCGACAGCATTTATCGTGTCAGTTGCAATTTGCTTTGTTACAGGGGTGAGTTTGCTTGAATTTTCTCTGAATTTAGTTATGCCAACGGGAACGATAGCTACTGAAAGAATATTGTTTAATTTTTTAAAATCATTCAGTGTCTTTTTTAGCTCTTCTCCGTCGTTGAAGCCTGGGCAAAGGACTATTTGTAAGTGAACAGGGATTTCGTTTTTTTCTAACCATTTTAGGTGATTTGTAATCTCGCCCGCGTTAGGGTTTTTGAGCATTTCTACTCTGAGTTTAGGGTTTGTTGTGTGAACAGAAACATAAAACGGTCCGAGGTGCATTTTTTCAATGCGTTCTTTGTCTTTATCAGTAAGATTTGTCAGTGTTACGTAGGTTCCTTGCAGATAAGATAGCCTGTAATCGTCATCTTTTATATAAAGAGTTTTTCTTAACCCTTTTGGTTGCTGATCGACAAAGCAGAAGATACATTTGTTGAGGCAAGGTTTTATTTTGTCAAAAACGGCGCTTTCAAATATTATACCTAAATCTTCGTCAAAATCTTTTTCTATTTCAATAAGTTCATCTTCGCCGTTTGTCTTTTTGATTTCAAGCATCAAAAACTCACTTTTGCATAAAAAATTGTAATCAATCATGTCAGACATTTTTTGCCCATCAATCGAAATGATTTCATCACCTGTTTGAATTTCTATTTCTTCCGCTATTGAATTTTTAACCACATCACTAACTACGGCTGGCATTTTAACTTTCTTTTTTATTATAGGTTACTATTTTGTTTATTTTCCTTTTCGAGATTATCGATTAAGGTTATTAAATTTTTGTATTCGACAATTGAGTTGTCGAGAATTATTCTTTGGTAGAAAGACAATGATTTTTGTGATTCCAGAATGTTTTGAGCGCTAAATTTATGTTGTTGTGCCATATTTTTTAGCTGTTCAAAAAGTTTTTCTCTTTCTTCGCTGGAAAGATACGACGCGCAAGATAATTTTATTGCACAAGTCGAATTAAATTGAATTGGATTTGAAGAAATTTTTTCAAGGATTAATTTTTTTAATTCTTCCCGACCGCTTTGTGTTATTGAATAAAAACAAGATAATTTTCCTCCGTCAGACATCGCTTTTCTTGAGCGAATAAAATTTTCTTTTTCTAATCTGACAAGAGCTGGTTTTACCGCCCCAAAACTTGGTTTTGTGTATACACCAAAACTCTCCAATATATTCTTTTGGATAGCATACATTGTTGTTTCTTTAGAAGACAGTACGTATAAAATTAACAATTCTATCATAACTTCATGATAGCATAAAAAGCATATTTTACTTATTTTATATTTGAATTATAATTTTGTTGTTATAGTTAGTGGATTTAAATTAATCATATCCGGTTAATAGAAAATAGCAGGTTATCTTGAATCAAGTATTAGAAGAAAGCAGTATCGCTGAAAAAGTTAAGCAATCAGGTTTAAAACATATTGCAATAATTATGGATGGTAACAGAAGATGGGCAAAAGAACATAAGCTGCCATCTGCAATGGGGCATAAAAAAGGTGTTGAGGCCTTAAAAACAGCGGTTAAATCTTGCCATAAATTCGGTATAAAATATTTGACGGTCTATGCTTTCTCGACAGAAAATTGGAACAGAAAAGCAGATGAAGTTAATTTTCTAATGGATTTATTGGCTCATACAATTAAAAATGAATTGGGCGAGTTGTATGATAATGATGTGAAAATAACTTTTATAGGAAATCTGGCTGCTCTAAATCCGAAACTGCAAAAGATTTTAAATGAATCAATGAAGAAAACGGAAAATAACAATGGTGTAAATTTACAAATTGCTTTTAATTATGGTGCAAGAGATGAAGTTGTTAATGCAGTTAAAAATATAATCAAATTGGGGTATAAAGAAGAAGAAATCACTGAAGAAATCATATCAAGAGAACTTTATACAGCAAATATTCCAGATCCTGATTTGTTAATCAGAACAGGCGGAGAGATGAGGGTTTCAAACTACCTTCTTTGGCAAATTGCCTATGCAGAATTTCTTGTTACAAAGCAGTATTGGCCTGAGTTTGATGAAAATTCGATTGCAGATGCGGTCGTAGAATTCAACAGACGTCAAAGACGTTTTGGTGAGTAGTTTTATTATGATATTTTATTAACTAGCAAATTTTTTTTTGTTTGTCCGTTCATGCTAGTAAGTAGTAAAAGGAGATGTTATCATGAATGTTGCAGGAGTTAGATATAAATTGAACCATATAAAGTTTGCTGTTAATAAATATAAAAACAGAAATTTATCCAATCCGGCATGGGAGAGTCAAAAATTGATTAAGGTCATTGATGGAGGTAATCCGAATTTGGCAAAATCTGTAGCAGAAAACACAATACTTCCTTATTATGTTAAAGCTGCAAAGTTATATATTGAAGCTAAGACGATGGTTGATAATTCTATATACATGAGTGTTTATAGAATGAAAAAAAATAATACTATTTCACCATTATTTAATCAATCTATAGCTGTTAAATATTATAAAAATTTGAATGAAGCTTTTGGTTACTTTTTCTCTAACAATTGTTTATTGCCAAAAATGAAGGGTAAAAAGTTTTCATTGTTGCAAAAGAAATAGGGCGTGTTGTATATGAAAAAAATAGTTTTAGCTACATCAAATCCTCATAAAGTAGAAGAAATAAACGCTATAGTTAAGGATATAGAAATACAGTTCGTTTTACCCGAAGGTGAATTTGACCCTATTGAAGATGGAAAAACTTTTGAAGAAAATTCTTTGATAAAAGCATCTGAAGCCCATAGACTTACAGGACTTCCTACTTTGGCTGATGATTCAGGCCTATGCGTAGATGCTTTAGATGGCGCTCCGGGGATACATTCTGCAAGATACGCTGATAGTGCTGATAAAAGAATACAAAAACTTTTAGATGCCCTAAAAGATGTTCCGAACGAAAAAAGGCAAGCAAAATTTGTATGTGCAATGACACTTTTAGATGAAAGCGGAAAAGTTGTTTTCGCAGATAGAGGAGAGTGCTTGGGCAAAATTGGATTTGAAGCAAAGGGAACAAACGGATTTGGCTATGATCCGATTTTTGTTGTCGATGGAAAAAATTTGGCTATGGCGGAGTTGCCTGAAGGTGAAAAAAATCTTATATCTCATAGGGCAATAGCGCTTCAGAAGTTGATTGCTTTTTTGAATACAAATTATAAGCAAGCTTAATTAAGTTTTTTTATATTTTTTATTAGTCAGATGGGGATGGTCACCTGTCTGATGACTTGGTGTATTTGTAAATGATAATATAAACCATATTAAATCATCAATTTATGGATTAAAAAGGTTAAAATGAAAATAGGGTTTTTAAAAAATTTACTTAGGTTTGGTGAAAAAAAATATGTAAAAATTTCTCCTGAATTAGAAAAATTGTCTCCGAATGTTTTTGATTATTTTAAAAAAATAACGCCGGAGATAGAAAATTTTGCAAAAACAAATGGTGTTGTAATCGAGGTTGCTCCAAGAAAAAATCCTGAAGGAAAGCTCGATTTTAAAAGGATTAAAGAGATTTATAATATGGAGCTTTTTGATACAAAAGTTGCGAATGTAAAAAAGATTCAACATGACAGTACAGATGTAAAAAGTCTGTATAATTCTAATGTAAAAAAGAGCATTTTTGACATTTATCCTAGTTTTGATGAAAATCCACAGCCTTTTTTGGATAGATTTATCTGGCATGTGAAATCTTTGACAAATGATATAAAAAAATAATATATAGCATGCATCTTTTTCTAATATAAAAAAATTAAGTTTTCCAATGTGCACTTGATTTTTATAAATTTTGTAGGATAATTTAATTGTGATAAAAATCACGGTTGCGTGAAAGGTGAAGCATTGCAGTCTTAAGCTCAGAACGGAACTGGGTTTTCTGCGAATATATGACAGCAACCGTAAACAGAAAAGATATGGTTAAAGGAGAAAAAGATGGTGGCGCAAAGTCCGAGAAAAATCGACTTTTCGAAAGTTGATGAAATTATTAAATCCTTCGGTAGTAAAAAGTCAAATCTTATTGCAATTTTGCAAAAAGTTCAAGAAACTTTTAGATATTTGCCCGAAGATGCTATGACTTACATTGGAACAAAAATTGAGGGATTGTCCCCTGCAACCGTATATGGGGTTGCTACTTTTTATGCTCAGTTTTCACTGGAGCCAAAAGGTAAATATGAGATAAAAGTTTGTGACGGAACAGCTTGTCACGTAAGAGGTTCAATGCCTGTATTAAAAGCTGTTAGAGCTAAATTGGGCTTGCAAGAAGGTCAGTTGACAACAGAAGATGGTTTGTTTTCGCTTGAAACTGTTAGTTGTCTTGGTGCTTGCGGACTTGCTCCTGTTATGGTTATCAATGAAAAAGTTTATCCTCAGATGACATCTGATGCAGTAAAGATAGTTATAGACACAATTATGCAGGAAGAGGGGTAAGAGGATGAATATAGATATTAAAGCAGAACAAGAAAAAGCAATGAAGCACGTTCAGGAACAAGGCTTGCGTGTTTTGGTTTGTGCAGGAACAGGATGCGTTGCAAATGGTTCTATGAAAGTTATCGAAAAATTTAAAGAACTGGGCGCTAGTGTTTCAACTATTACAGAATATGATAAAATGACGGTTGTTCCTACCGGTTGTCACGGTTTTTGCGAACAAGGGGTGCTTGTTATAATTCCTGATAAGCACACAACATACGTTAAGGTAAAACCTCAAGATGTCGAAGAAATTTTTGAAAGCCATCTTAAAAATAATATTCCGGTTGAAAGACTTTTGTATACTGACCCACACACAAATGAGCATGTTCACAAAAACGAAGAAATCAATTTCTACGCAAAACAAACAAGAACAGCGCTCGCAAATTGCGGTCATATAAACGCGGAATCTTTGGAAGAAGCGATTTCTGTAAGAGGTTATGAAGCTCTTTCAGTCGTTTTAAAAGAAGATAAGCCTGACGCTGTTATTCAAGAAATCATCGATTCAGGGCTAAGAGGCCGTGGAGGCGGTGGTTTTTCAACAGGAACGAAATGGAAATTTACCGCAGCTAATAAGGGTGGAAAAAGTTATGTAGTATGCAACGGAGACGAAGGTGACCCAGGTGCATTTATGGATAGAAGTGTTATGGAGGGTGACCCTCACAAACTTCTTGAAGGTATGGCAATTGCTGCGTTTGCAATCGGTGCAGATGAAGGCTACATTTATGTAAGAGCTGAATATCCTTTGGCAATCAAACGTTTGAGAAAAGCTATTGCAGATGCAGAGGCAGCTAATTTCTTAGGCAAAAATATAATGGGAACTGATTTTAGTTTTGAGCTTCACATAAAAGAAGGCGCAGGCGCGTTTGTTTGTGGTGAAGAAACTGCTCTTATCGCTTCAATCGAGGGCGAAAGAGGTATGCCAAGATCAAAACCGCCATTCCCTGCAAATAAAGGATTATTTGGAAGACCTACCTTAATCAACAACGTAGAAACGCTTGCAAACGTTCCTGTAATTATCTTAAAAGGCGCGAATTGGTTTAATTCTTTTGGTACAGAAACATCAAAAGGTACGAAAACTTTCGCTTTGACCGGTGAGGTAAATAATACAGGCTTAATCGAAGTTCCTATGGGCACAACTTTAAGAGAAATCGTTTTTGATATCGGTGGAGGTATTAGAAACGGAAAGAAATTTAAAGCAGTTCAAATCGGCGGACCTTCTGGCGGATGTTTGACAGAAGAACATCTTGATTTGCCTATGGATTATGACAATCTTACAAAAGCAGGCGCGATGGTAGGTTCAGGCGGGTTGGTTGTAATGAATGAGGACACTTGCATTGTTGAAGTTGCACGTTTCTTTATGAATTTCACACAAAACGAATCTTGCGGAAAATGTGTTCCTTGTAGAGAGGGAACAAAACAAATGCTTCATATTTTGGAAAAAATTGTAGCAGGCAAAGGCGAGATGGAAGATTTGGATACATTGGAAGAGTTGGCAGTTGCCGTTAAGGACGGTTCTTTATGCGGACTTGGAAAAACTGCTCCAAATCCTGTTTTATCAACATTAAAATATTTTAGAGATGAATATATTGCTCACATCAAGGATAAAAAATGTCCGGCTGGTGTTTGCACGGCTATGAAAAAAATCGTAATAAGAGAAGATTTGTGCAAAGGTTGTACTAAATGCGCAAGAACTTGTCCGGTCGGTGCGATTTCCGGTACTGTGAAAAATCCTCACGTAATTGATCAATCTAAATGTATCAAGTGTGAGGCTTGCGTTTCGGCTTGTCCTTTCAAAGCTATCGTGAAAGAGTAGTTTTTCACCTTGAAAATTCAAAGTGAAAATTGAAAAATATTTTTATTTCTAAAAAAGGAGAATAAAATGTCAGAAGATAAAAAAATGTTAATAATAGAAGGAAAAGAAGTAGAATTTGATAACGAACCAAACCTTCTTGAAGTAATCAGAAAGGCAGGAATGAATGTTCCGACTTTTTGTTACCGTCCCGATTTGACGCAATACGGCGCATGCAGAATGTGTGTTGTAGAAGTTGAGTATCCTAACGGAAGAAGAGTTATCAACTCATCTTGTACGATGCCACCTGAAGCAGGAATTAAGGTTTATTTGAACACTGAAAAAGTGAGAAGAATCAGAAAAACCGTTCTTGAACTTTTGTTGGCAAATCATGATAGAGAATGCACAACCTGTGAAAAATCAGGTAATTGTGAGTTGCAAAAATATTCAGAAGAATATGGAATTAGAAACATTAAGTATCCTTCAATACAGAAAGAAGACTTTTTGCCTATAGATAATTCAAATCCTTCAATTGTAAGAGATCCAAACAAGTGTATTTTGTGCGGAGCTTGCGTTAGAGCTTGTGCTGAATTTCAAGGCCACGCTGTTTTGGGTTTTGCAAATAGGGGCTCAAAAACATTGGTTCAACCAATGGCAGGAAAAGATTTGGCGGCTACTGATTGTATTTTTTGCGGTCAATGTCAGGCAGTTTGTCCGACAGGGGCTTTGACTATTGTTTCAGATGTAGATAGAGTATGGAAAGATGTTAACAACCAAAGTAAAAAAGTTGTAGCGCAAATTGCTCCATCTATTCGTGTTGCACTTGGTGAAATATTTGGCTTAGAACCTGGTGAAAATTCTATCGGAAAAATTACTGCAGCTTTGAGACGAATCGGTTTTGATTTGGTTTTCGATACAAACTTTGCCGCTGATTTAACTATTATGGAAGAAGCATCAGAGTTTATTGAAAGATTAAAATCGGGTGAAAATTTACCTATATTTACTTCTTGCTGTCCGGCTTGGGTTAAATATGTAGAGCAATCAAGACCTGAATATATTAAAAATCTTTCGACCTGCAAATCACCTCAATCTATGATGTCACCGGTTTTGAAAGAACTTTTGCCAAAATATTTTGAAGGATATACAAAAGAAAATACAGTTGTAGTTTCAATAATGCCTTGTACCGCTAAAAAAATTGAGTGTAAACGTTCTCAACTCAAAAACAATGGTATTGCAGACACTGATTTCGTTTTGACGACTCAAGAACTTGGTCGGATGATTAAATCAGCAGGAATTGATTTTAAAAATCTTCCTTCAGAAGCAGAAGATTCTCCGTTTGGTCAATATACCGGCGCAGGAACTATTTTTGGGGCTTCAGGCGGGGTTGCAGAAGCCGCTGCCAGAACTGCGTACGAATTTGTAACAGGCGAAGAGCTTAAAGATTTGGACATAAAGCAGATGCGCGGAGTTACAAAAAACAGCAGAAGCAAAGAAATTACACTTGATTTAAAAGGAACAAAAGTTAAGGTAAGAATTGTTTCTACTATTGTTGAAGCTGAAAAAGCCCTAAAGGAAATAGACGAAGGAAAAGCTGATTTCCAAATGTTAGAAGTTATGGCTTGTCCTGGTGGTTGTATCAACGGCGGCGGTCAACCATATAGCTATAATGACACAACAATTAAACAAAGACGTGCTGAAGGACTCTATAAAGAAGATGCGTCTTTAAAATTTAGAAAATCCCATGAAAATCCGGATATTAAAAAACTATATGCTGAGTTTTTAGAAAAACCAGGTTCTCATAAATCCCACGAACTGTTACATACAACCTATGATAACTGCTTCAAAGGCTCATATAGAGATTTAGGATAGATTTATATAAATAAAAAAGAGCCGAAAGACTTTGTCTTTCGGCTCTTTTTTATTAAAATTTTATCTTTGTTTATAAAATTAGCAAGATAGAGAAAATCCACCTGAGCTGCTTCCACAGTCTCCGCCAACTGAGCCAGATGCTCCACAAGAGCCTTCAGTGCCAGTTGAAGAAGATGAAAAATCTGCTGAGCCTAGAGCTGAAAAATCAGCACATGCAAGAGAGCCAGCTGTTTCTACGTTGCTGTTAGATGCAACAAAATCAGATGGTACATTAGTAAAATCAACGTTTCCAAAAATATCTTTTCCGCCGAATGCATCAACGCAAGTGCTGTCTTGGCTTCCTGTTGAAAGTAAAGATGCGACTGAGCCGACTGTTTCAACACCTTTATTTTCGTTGCTAGCTAGCAATCCAGAAGTTTCTACTGAATTGTTTTTATTAGATGAAAGAAAGAAATTGAATTCCATTTTAAATCTCCTAAACTATCTTCGTGATTCTTACATATATATAAAAACTTTTGAAATTGCTCAAATTCAACAAAGGTTGTTTTTGTTACAAAAGTTTATATAAATATTATATATTCAAAAAAAATATTTTCCATGACGTGATTTTTTTGAAAAAAGGTATATAATGCTGAGTATGAAGATTTTACACGTTTTTTGGGGAGGTATTTGGTAGTGCTGGTAAAAAGATTGGATGGGATTTTCAATCCTGATTGTAGAAGGGTTATAATAAGACCCCACATTCCGCAAAACAGGGATAGAATTGATAGAATTATAAACTGTGTGCTTTCAATGTCAGAGGTACAAGTTGAAAATATTTTCAGAAAAGTTGAATCAAATTTTTTCAAGCGACATAAAATGTTCAAAAAAGAACTTTTGCAAAATTATTCAAGAGTAGAAAAGTACATACACGATTCAAAAGATATGACATTAGTCAGAAAGCTTTTGATAGGCGCATATTTTTCCATGGAGTATTCAAATCAGTCAACTGCGTTTTTTAATCCTTCTATAGTGGAACATTATAATCAGGAAAATCTTCCTGATGGCTGCAAAAGATATATTATGAGTTTTAGGGCTGTTGGCGAGGGGCATATTTCATCAATAGAGTTTAGAGAAGGAATAATTGATAAATATAGTAATTTTTATTCATCTCAGTGTAGCAATTATGCTCAAAAATCCGAATTGATTTCACTTCCGGATGAAGATGGAGGATATTTATTAAGATTTCCTGAAGGCACAGAAATGTCTGAGAAGGTTATTTTTCCAGAATCTTGTGATGATTGCAACGGAATTGAAGATGCGAGATTTGTGAGATTTCAAGAAGATGACGGTGAAATTAAGTATTACGCGACTTACACAGCTTATGACGGGCATAATATTCAGCCAAAACTTATAGAAACGAAAGATTTTAATACATTTAAAATTCTGCCAATGTACGGTAAATTTTCTAAAAACAAGGGAATGGCACTTTTTCCAAGAAAAGTTAACGGAAAATATATGATGATAACACGTGTTGATGCAGAAAGTCTTTATCTTTCAACATCTGACAATATTCAAACCTGGGATAATGGAAATCTTTTCAGACAGCCAGAGTATGATTGGGAGTATGTTCAAATGGGAAATTGCGGCTCTCCGATTGAGACTGACAGGGGATGGGTGTTGTTGACCCATGGTGTTGGGCCAATGAGAGAATACTCCATCGGCATTATCCTGTTGGATATTGAAAATCCTAGCAAAATCATAGGTAATATTAGAGAACCTTTGATAGTTTGCAATCAGGATGAAAGAGAAGGTTATGTGCCTAATGTAGTTTATTCCTGTGGTGGAATGATACATGAACAAACCTTGATTATACCTTATGCAATGTCGGATACATGCTCCGGGATTGCGACACTTCCTCTAGGTAAGCTTTTCGAAGGTGTGAGAAGCCAAAATGAGGATGAAATTTATGCTAAATCAACGTAGAAGTAAAAATAATGTTCGTATTGCAGTTGTCGGAAATTATTTGCCAAGGCAGTGCGGAATTGCTACTTTTACTTCTGATTTAAGCAAAGCTATATCAAGTGAGTTATCGGTTGAAGATAATTTGATAAATGTTGCAATGGACGATATCGCAGAAGGGTATGATTATCCTTCTGCGGTAAAGTTTAGAGTCCGCCAGGATGTTCAGTCAGACTATTATTGGGCGGCTGATTATCTGAACGCAAACCGTTATGATGCAGTTATTTTGCAGCACGAATTTGGTATTTTCGGCGGCGAGTCAGGTGAATATGTCGTTGATATGATAAAATATCTTAAAATGCCTGTTATAACTACCCTTCACACGGTATTGGAGCATCCTTCAGATTCTCAGATGAAAGTGATGAAAGAGTTGGAAAAATATTCTGACAATTTTGTTGTAATGAGCAAAAAGGCGATTAGCATTTTGACTTCGGTCTATGGCATAGACAAAGATATGATTAATTTTATTCCTCATGGAATTCCGGATCCTTCGTTTAAAAACGCAGGAGTTTATAATACGAATTTTGGGTTTAAAAACCGTGATGTGATTTTAACTTTTGGACTTTTAGGCCCTGGAAAAGGCTTGGAGTGCATGATAGAAGCTATGCCTATGATTGTAAAAGAAAATCCTAAAGCCCTTTATGTAATTTTAGGGCAAACTCATCCTCATGTTTTAAATCACACAGGAGACGAGTATAGAAGAAATTTACAACTGTTGGTAAATAAATTAAAAATGGATAATCACGTCGTTTTTCATAATAATTTTGTAAAAATAGAAACTCTTGTTCAATATCTTCAAACCTCAAAAATTTACGCTATCCCTTATTTGAAAAAAGAGCAAATAACTTCAGGCACTCTCGCTTATGCAATGGGTGTTGGAGTTCCTGTTGTTTCAACCCCTTTCTGGCATGCAGAGGAACTTTTGGATGAGGGTCGAGGCGTTTTGACACCTTTTAACGATTCAAAATCTATGGCATTAGCTATAAACAATCTTCTGGCAAATGACCATGAAAGAGAAATAATGCGACTTAAAGGCTATCAATATGGGCGTTCAATGATTTGGAAAGAGGTTTCTAAGCAGTATTTAGAATTGATTTCAGAAATAAAAGAAAGAAAACCTTTTGAGTGTGTTAAGGCAGATAATGTTTCGTTTTCAAGGATGGAAGAGTTGCCAGAGATAAATTTAATGCATTTGAAAAATTTAATGGATGGAACAGGGTTACTTCAGCACGCAAAATATTCCACCCCGAATTTTTACCACGGCTATTGTACAGATGACAATGCAAGGGCTTTGATTGCATTGACAAGATATTTTTCTTTGAAAAATGAATCTGATGTGATTCCTTATATGCATAGAAGCCTTGCGTTTTTATATTATGCATTTAATGAAGAAAACGGAAGATTTAGAAATTTTATGTCTTATGATAGAAGATGGATGGAGCTTACGGGAAGCGAAGATTCTCATGCGCGTGCTTTGTGGGGTTTGGGTGTAACGGTTAAAGAAGCACCTGATTGTTCGATTAGAAATATGGCTATGAATCTTTTTTCTGATGCGCTGGCTGCCAGTGAGCATTTTTATTCTCCAAGGGCTTGGGCATACACGGTTTTGGGTCTTCAGTCTTATTTGGCAGTTTATGGCGGAGACTTGTCCGCAAGGAAAATCAGAGATAAACTTGCAAAAAAAATCTTTAAACTTTTTAAAGAGAATGCAACTCAAGATTGGCCGTGGTGTGAGGTTTCTGCGACATATGCAAATGCTATTTTGCCTCATGCCATGATAATGGCTGCAAAATGGATTCCTAATTCAGAGATGTTTGAAATGGGAATAAAAGCACTTTCTTGGTTGTTAAAAATTCAGACAGCGCCTGACGGACATCTTTCTGTAATCGGAAATAAAGGTTGGCTAAATAAAGACGGTACAAGGGCAATGTTTGATCAACAACCTATAGAAATTAAAGGATTGGTTGATGCTTGTGTAGATTGTTATTACGAGACCGGTGACAAAAAGTGGCTAAATGAGGCCGAGAGGTGTACAAGTTGGTTTGTCGGAAACAATGATTTGGGTATTCCTTTGTATAATGAAAAAACAGGCGGATGCAGTGATGGCTTAGAAAAGCAGGGGATTAATTCAAACCAAGGGGCAGAATCCACTCTCGCGTGTTTGATTTCGCTTATAGATTTACATTCTGTTATGAATTTTAGAGCTTATTTTGAAGATGGTAAAAAAACAAGAAATATTTAATCGTAATATATTTTAAATATTTCCATCAATGAGAAATTCATGCTAAAATTGTTTTATGGTAAGTGAAAATATTGAGATAAAAATATCCAAACTCGAAAAATCTCAAGTAGATGATGTTCTAAAAATTGAGGAAAAAGCCTACGGGGAGCACCATTGGTCGAAAGATTCTTTTTACGGTGAGCTTTCAAATAACTTGGCTTATTATTATTCTGCAGTAGACAATGATAATAAGCTTTTAGGTTATGCAGGTGCGTGGCAAATTATTGATGAGGCTCATATTACAACAATTGCAGTTGCGCCGGAAAATCGAAGAAAAAAAATCGGAGAAGCACTTTTAAATAGAATTATCGACGATTGTTATAAAAACGAGATTAAGTATATAACACTAGAAGTTCGGGTAAGCAATGCGCCTGCAATTGGGTTGTATGAGAAATATGGATTCAAATCGCTTGGCTCAAGAAAAGGTTATTATCAAAACAATAATGAAGATGCCTTAATAATGTGGACAGAAAATATTTTTTGGGATAAATTTAAATTAAATTATCAAGAGAAAAAAACGGAATTGAAAGAAAAAATTAGCGTAGTATGACAAAAAGAATTGAAAAACAGCTAAATAATTTCAGATATGTAAATCAACCAATGAAGCTTACTTTGGGCACTTTGGTTTTGACTGGTATTTGTTCTTTTTTAATAGTTATTGCAACTTTTACTCAATTTGATTTCAATCATTTCATTTTGCCGTTTGATTTTTTATCCTACATTGGGGCAAATTTCAAAGACCCTTCTGTTTATGCTCATTTTATAAAACATTACAGATATATTCCGCAAATCCCTGCAATTTTGTTTATAGTTGCTCTTTTGGGTAGAAGATTTGGAATAACTTCCGTTTTGTTATATATACTTACAGGATTGTTTTTGGCTCCTGTTTTTGCTTTGGGCGGCGGATTAAATTATGTATTTGAATATAGTTTCGGCTATATTTTGGCCTATGTTCCTGCTGTATTTTTCGCAGGTTCAATTTTGAGAAGCGGATTAAGCTATCGAAATATGGCTCAAGCAAGTTTGGTTGGAGTTTTGACTATCCACTTTTTCGGAATTGTTTATATGATGTTTATGTCCGCCTTGAATCATGAAAACTGGAATATGATTTCAGGCTGGATAACAGCACAAAGCGGAGTAAAAATACTTTATGACCTTTTATTTGGCTTCTTGGCAATGGTGCTTGCAAAGCTTGCTAAAAAACTTCTTTGGGTTGCAATTGGTTAATTTTTTATAAGTACAAAATTCATAAAAAAAGAAGTGATTTTGAAATTTCAAAATCACTTCTTTTTTTTATATAGCTAATAATAATTAGTATCTATAGTGAGCGAAAGCTTTGTTAGCTTCAGCCATTTTGTGGGTGTCTTCACGTTTTTTGCAAGCGGCACCTTGTCCGTTTGAAGCGTCAATCAATTCAGTTGTCAATTTGTCAATGAATGATTTTCCGTGTCTTTTTTTAGCTGATTCAATAATCCAAGATGAAGAAAGAGCAAACCCTCTGTCAGGTTTAACTTCGATAGGTACTTGATAAGTAGAACCACCGATTCTTCTTGCTTTAACTTCTAGCAAAGGAGTCGCATTTGTTAAAGCTTTTTGGAAAATTTCCATAGGCTTTTCGTTTAATTTTTCTTCTATTTTAGTTAAAGTTGAGTAGAAAATTTTCTCAGCAAGAGATTTTTTCCCTCTTCTCATAATTCTGTTGATAAATTTTGATACATCCACGCTATTATATATAGGATCGGCAGGTGGAATTCTTTTCGCCGGTTTTGAACGTCTTGACATTTTATTACCTTTCTTTGTTTGTTTTGATGAATGTCTTACCGAATAATCGGGACTTTTCTCTGTTACTAATCTTCAAGGCAACATTACCTTAAAGCTACTGTTTTTTGTTTTTATTTTTTAGCTTTTGCTTTTTTAGCACCGTATTTAGAACGGCTTTTAGAACGGTTAGCAACACCAGCTGTATCTAAAGTACCTCTAACGATGTGATATCTAACCCCTGGCAAATCTTTAACCCTTCCGCCTCTGATAAGAACAACGGAGTGTTCTTGAAGGTTGTGTCCGATACCAGGAATGTAAGATGTTACTTCAAATCCGTTAGTAAGTCTAACCCTAGCAACTTTTCTCAAAGCTGAGTTAGGTTTTTTAGGTGTTGTAGTGTAAACTCTTGTACAAACTCCACGTCTTTGAGGGCATTCCATCAAAGCTGGTGATTTTGTTTTGTCTATTAATTTTTTGCGTTCTTTGCGCACTAATTGACTAATAGTCGGCATGATTTCTCCTTTTTATATTATTAATTATTAATTCTTCGGAATTGACCGATACGGCTTACATTCAAGTAAAAAGTCCAGCACAGACCCTTGGCTAAAAGTGTAAGTATTATTATATAACAATAAACAAACAATATTGTCAATAAAAAAGCTGTTTAAATCCGATAAACATTAAGTATTTTTACATTTGT
>JAEWYI010000106.1 GCA_023395735.1 Cyanobacteria bacterium OH_SFB_17 | reverse complement strand
GAGCACAAAGAATCGCGCCCATCTATAATCATGACTTTTATATCAGGGTTTTCTTTTACCGCTTTGCTAAACTCATCCCAACTATTTTTTGCTTCTTCGCTATAATTATAGCCCTTATATCCCATAGTGCACATTAAGTGATGTGCCCTTAATTTATATATTTCCATCTATATTCCAACTATCTTTCCAGACCATTATACATCAAGATGGTTTTTCGTGCTATAATTTTTCATTATCAATGACATTTATTAAATATTGGGGGTATAAAATGAAAGAAAAAGCGGTTAATTATTATAAAAGTGGTTTAACTTGTTCAGAAAGCATCATAAAAGCGGCGATTGATGAAGGTTATTGCGAAAAAAGTTTGCTTGCAGTAGCTAGCGCTTTTTCAGGCGGAATGTCTTCAGGTTGTCTTTGCGGAGCTGTTGCTGGCTCACAAATGGTTGTAGGCGCAAATTACGGCAAAGAAAACCAAGCAGGAAACGAAGAGATAGCAAGAGCAAAAGCAAAAGAATTTATCGACGCATTCAAAAAAAATCGTCACGCAACTTGCTGCAAAGTTCTAAGCGCAAAATTTGATTTCAGTTCTGTTGAAAGAAAACAAAACTGCACAAATATTGTTATGGAATGTGCAGAAATTCTGGAAGAAATGATTAAAACGGCAGCTGCTATATAGTGGAGAAAAAATGCAGAACAGATTTACAAAAAAAGTCTTATTTGTTGGAATTCCTGATATGGCATACGTTTGCCTTGATGGACTTCTACAATCAGGCGTAAACATTGTCGGGGTAATTGGCCCTAAAAAAAATCACGCAACATTTAATGATTTCAAAAAATTTGTAGATTCAAAAAATTTAAACTTTATCGAATACGAAAAACTCGACGAAATTGGACTAATTGAAAAAATTAAATCTTTAAATCCGGACATAGCTGTTGTTTGTTCTTTTAACTATAAAATTCCAAAAGCGATGCTAGAAAGCGTAAAAGGCGGCTTTATAAATGTTCATCCGTCACTTTTACCAAAATACAGAGGCCCAAATCCTTATTCTGCTGCGATTATTGCAGGAGAAAAAGAAACAGGAGTAACTTTGCATTTCATGGATGAAAATTTTGATACAGGAGATATAATAACTCAAAAATCAATCCCTATATCCAGTCTAGAGACAATGGGAACACTTTTTAACCGAACAAATTTTCTTGCATTTACAATGCTTCTTGACTCTTTAAAAATGTTTGAAACAAACCCTCTGCCACGAAAAAAACAGCCTGAAGGGAATTTCACAAAAAGCGAAAAATATGGCGAAAAATCTTTTTTCATCAATTACCAAAGACCAGCCGTCGAAATAGAAAGATTTATAAGGGCGCTTAACCCTTTTTTAGTGGCAACAACCAATTTTAGAGGAAATTTGGTTAAATTTTTCACAGCAGAAACTTTTGAAGGAAGTTCTAACCAACAAGTTGGAACCATAGTAAAAATTGAAAACGACAAATTTTTTATCGCCACGAAAAAAGGACTTCTTGCTCCAAGTGTAATCCAATTTGGAAGCTTTTTTGTTGGAAATTCAAAAGATTTTATAAATATTTTAAACCCAAAAATAGGAGAATGTTTTTTATAATGGATAAACTCAATTTTTTAACAGCCGGAATCCCTTTAAGAACCAACCCAAAAGACTACGAAAATGCTTTCAGAGTTCTTGATGAAATGGATTTGGATGGAATAGAAATAGAATTTGTGCACGGTGTGAGAATGTCACCGAAGAGCCAACAAACAGTTTCAGAAAATAAAAATAAGATTATAACAGCCCACGGTCCTTATTACATTAACCTCAACTCAAAAGAGCAAGAAAAAATCGATGCAAGTATTGTAAGGATTGTTGAAACCGCATTAATGGGGCAAAAAATCGGAGCCTACAGCATAACTTATCACGCAGCTTTTTATATGGGGGCTGACAAACAAACTGTCTTTAACCAAGTAAAAACTCAAACAGAAAAAATTATCGAAATATTAGAAAAGGAAAACTGCACAGTTTGGGTAAGACCTGAAACAACAGGAAAACCAACGCAATGGGGCGATTTGGATGAAATAATTTCATTATCTAAAGAATTTAAACAAGTTTTACCTTGCATAGATTTTTCGCACCTGCATGCAAGGACTGGCGGTCAACTAAACACTTATGACGATTTTTGTATGATTTTAGAAAAATTAGGCAAAGAACTTGGTCAAAATGCTATTGAAAACTTCCACGGACACCTTGCAGGCATAGCCTATTCAGAAAAGGGCGAGAAGCACCACCTTGAACTTGAGCAATCGGATATGAACTACAAAGATTTGCTTAAAGCAATGAAAGAATTTGGAGTAAAAGGCGCCCTAGTCTGCGAAAGCCCTAATATCGAAGAAGACTGCAAAATGATAAAAGAATATTATTTGAGCATTTAGTAGATTATGAGGCTTGGAGGCTTGGAGGCTTGGAAGCTTAGAAGTTTTGCAGCACGGAAGATTGGTTAGTAGTCCATAAGGTGATAAGGTTATGAGGTTATAAGTTAGAGGCTTGGTAGCTTATAAGTTGGAAGCTCGGAAGTTTAGAGGCTCGGAATGGTATTAGCTTTTATTTTCAACTTAAATCGCCGCATCGCCTCCCCCCTTGTGGGGGACAAAGCGAACAGCTGAGGATACGAAGCTTGTGAGCCTGTCGGCGCAGCTTTGCGAGTGAGAGGCCGACTTTCAGCACGAGCAGAAATCTGCGAGTGTTAGAAAGTCGGGAGAGGGGGATTTAGAAAGTCAGGAGTTCGGAGGCTCAGAAGCTTGGAATTGTATAAGTTTCTATTTTGGATTTAAATCGCCGCAACCCCTCCCCCTTGAGGGGAGACAAAGCGAACAGCTGAGGGTACGAAGCTTGTGAGCCTGTCGGCGCAGCTTTGCGAGTGAGAGGCCGACTTTCAGCACGAGCAGAGACCTGCGAGTGTTAGAAAGTCGGGAGAGGGGGATTTAGGAAGTCAGGAGTTCGGAGGCTCAGAAGTTTATAAACCATTTTTAAGGTCTAAACCCTGAAATAACAGTGCTCAAGTATCTGTAATCAGGAAGTTTTTGATGCATAATGACATACATAGTCGGATTAGCACCCCCACCATTGGTTGGGTTTACATTGTCTGTTTCACAATTATTTGTCGCTGATCCAGATGCGCATAACCCTCTTACATTTGTAACTGATGACTCATAATATGAGCCATATCTTATATCTCTTTTTGATAAAGAACCACCTGCCAAAATCTGAAAAACATCTTTTCCCACTCTATTGGGTTTTTTCTTCCCGTTAGCATCAACATAAAACATAATCAAAGCTGGATTTACCCCTGAGGCATTTGTATAATCGATAGAAAAAGTTATTCCATCTTGCATTACAAAAACGCCATTGCCGTTTCCAATATTAGCTACTGAACCATAGGAACCTGTAAATTTGTCACCATAATAATCCAATGTCTCAGGGGGAAGCCAATTCTTAGAATTTATACTACCAATTGCTTTATCTGTTATCTTGAAATATTTACCTATTGTTTCTAAAAAAGCGTTTGGGTCATTGTCGATGTATCCCTCATAAGCAAGGCAAGTTCCAAAATCAGAGTTGCAACCAACTTCTGTTTTCCACATGGTTATAGCAGATTGCAGAGTAGAATTGAATTTCATAAGTCCTGTTACAATCTGTCTTTCCTGCATATCTTGAACCAGAGTCGGAATAGTCATCTCTGCGACAATCCCGATTATGCCAACGACAATTAAAACTTCTGCAAGCGTAAATGCAAGTTTAAAAAATGACTTTTGCAAACCAAGCTCCAATCTAAAAGTATTAGTAAAAGTTTATGCTTATAGCTAATTATAAGCATCTTGGCTGAATATGTCAATAAACTTAATAATATTTATAATAAAAATTCTTTACTCAAAAAAGAGGGGGGATAACCCGCATATCCCCCCTAGTTTGCTTCCTCTCGCGGTTTACTTGCCCAACCGTGATCTTAAACATGGACCAAAAAGACAAACATTGTCATTTGACTTTATTGTCCCCTGGTATATGTTCACCGGTCTCAGGTCTTTATCATCAGGCAACTTGGCCCAATTTTCCTTTTTCGGTTGAGCACTTTTGGTTTCGAGGTTTTCCAAATTTTTAATAGAGCAAGCACCGCCGGTTATGCTTCCCTGATCTAGTGAACAAGCATATGCACAAACACAAGACGCAGCAAAAAGAACAACCAGCGTGCATAAAATCTTTTTCATATTTCATACACCTTATTTAACTTCCACACTTACCATAATGTTACAAGATTTGTTACCCAATTTCATTGGAGGAAAGTATAATATTTTAGAACTCTAATCTGAAAATTATTATCAGCCTATCAAAGACTTGGCAAACTCTAAGGATTGCTCGTTTATCTCGCCTCCTGCAAGCTCAGCTAAAGCTTTCAATCGATTTTCACCTGCCAAAACATAAACCCCGACACTTGTCGATTCATTTTCCTGCGTCTTTGCCACATAAAAATGCTTATCAGCCTTGGATGCGATTATTGGCTGGTGAGTAATCAATATTATTTGCCTATATTTGGAAAGTTCCGCAATTTCATCGGCAACACTTTGAGCAGCTCTACCAGAGATTCCAGTATCGATTTCATCAAAAATCACAGTATCAATTTCATCATTTTGAGCAAAAATAGATTTTATCGCAAGCATTACCCTGGAAATCTCCCCGCCTGATGCAACTTTTGCCAACGGTTTCAATTCTTCTGAAATATTTGTTGATATCAAAAATTCAACCCTATCCGCGCCTTTGTTATTAAGCTCTACCGGTTCAACAGAAATCTTAAATCTCGATTTTGGAAGCTCTAATTTTTCCAATTTTTCGACTATAAAGCCGGATAATTTTTCTGCACAAATTTTTCTTGACTGCGAAATTTTCTCAGCCATAACCACCAATTTTTGTTCTACAGACTCAATTTCAGCTTCAATTTCATCTATATTATTAGCTGAATATTCAATCAAATCATACTCTTTTTTCAACTTATCATAAGTTTCCATAACCTCTGACAAGGAATTTCCGTACTTTCTTTTTAATTTATCCAAAAGAAAAATACGCTCTTGCACACTGTTCAATCGCTCTGTGTCATTCTCCAGACCTTGCGAATAATCCCTTAAGGAAGAAGAAACTTCCCTCAACGATTCCATCGCTGAAACCAAATCACCTTCGATACTCTCCAGATTTTCGTCCATTTGTGTTGATTTCGAAACATTCATCTTTATCTGAGCCAACGCATCCAAAATACACCCATCGTCTCCACCTAGCCCCCAATAAGCAGCACCCGTGAGCTCTTTTAGTTTTTCAACGTTTTCCAAAATATTCAGCTCATTTTTCAAATTTTCATATTCATTTTCGTCTTCAATCTGAGCATCAGAAATTTCGTCAATTTGAAATTTTAAAAACTCAATCTGATTTTCGGTTGCATTTGATACAGATTTTGCAGCTTCAAGTTTTTTTAAAAGTTCTTGATAAAAAGCAAAAACCTTTCCATAATCTTCTAAAACATCACCATAAACCTCTTTTGCATAACTATCCAGAAGATTTATGTGATATTTGGGCTGCATAAACGCATAAGTCTGATGCTGAGAGTGAATGTCTAAAAATTTATCTTTCAAAATTTTAATAAAATCCTGATTGACCAATGTCCCGTTAACCCTTGCTCTAACACCATTTTGAGAAATTTCCTTTGAAATAATTATCTCGTCTCCGAATACATCAATGCCGTTTTCTTCAAATATTTCATTTAAATCGTTTTTCTCATATCCCAAAACAAGCTCAATGGAGGCTTTTTCACAACCGGACTTGATAACGTCTTTGCTTACTCTAGGAGAGAAAACAAGGTCAATAGCATTTATAACAATACTTTTTCCGGCACCAGTCTCGCCTGTTATAACGTTTAAATGGTTATCAAACTTAACAAGCAGCTCCTCGATTAATATATAATTTTTTATAAGAATTTGTTTAATCATACTTTAAAAACTATCCCTTTGGCGCCACACCCCAATGAAGTTTATGCCTTAAAACCGGATAAAATTCATTTTCATGCAGCAGTGCAAGCTTTGCATTATACTTTGATTTCTCAATTTCTATTTTCGTATTTACACTGTAAGAATCCTGACCGTCTGCAACCACAATAAAACTTGTACAGGAATCACACGTAGAAATTGAAATCTTTTCATCTGACGGAATAACAAGCGGTCTTGCAGTGAGTGTATGCGGACAAATCGGAACGATAACTACAGCATTCAAGCTCGGCGACAAAACAGGCCCCCCTGCAGAAAGTCCGTACGCTGTTGAACCTGTTGGCGTTGAAATTATCAGACCATCAGCCAAATAATCACAGACGAATTTGCCGTTTATGCTTAGATAAAATCTTGAAGTCCTTGACGCGGAAGCCCCTTTTATAACAAAATCGTTCAATGCTAGTGCGCCGTCATTTGAGACAAGCATCATTCTGTCTTCTATTTTGTAATCACTTTTAAAAATTTTTTCAACTGATTCTAAAAGACAACTTTCCTGTGTTTGAGAAAGAAAACCCAATCTACCCAAGTTTATCCCGAAAACAGGTACAAACTCTTTTGAATAAAATCTTGCCGTTTTTAAAAGAGTACCGTCACCACCGATTACAAAAACAAAATCAACACCAGTTTTCATCGAATCAATCGTAAATTCTTCATAACTGACATTTTTATTATCAAGAATTTCTTTCAACTCAGACAACACTTGTGAAGAATTTTTCACAATCGGATTGTAAACAATCCCAAATTTTTTATCCGCAAAAAAGTTATTCACGTTTCCTCCTCTGCTGAATTATACTATATTATCGCCCAAAATTCAATAAATATAAATTTGTACATATCTTTTGTTAAAATCATTAAGAGCATATACTCCGCCTTGAAAATTTTTACCCAGTATTAGTGGGCTTATTGGCTTGGTTTGTAAACTTATGTAACAAAAAGTATATATTTAAACCCTTTTGCGCAATATCAAAAGTATATACTACTTTATATAAGTAAGAGAGAAAACTATAAGGAGTTTCTAAAATGTCAATTCAAGTTAACAACATAGATAAAACAAAAAAAGTTAATGCTTCAAACGGCAACGGACAAAACAATTTTTCAACTGTTGATAACGACATGACAATGAACGGAAGCATTTTTAACAAAATCCAAAATGGCAACTCAAAAACATCAGAAGCTAAAGAAGCCGGAAATGATGCAAATAGCTGGACTGCAGTATGCAAAACTGATTCAACTAAAGCTCAAAATCTTACTACTCAAGCAATTACAGCAACTAAAAACCTTTTCGGCAAAATCGCAGCAGCTACAAAAAAAGTTATAGCTGAGCAAAAAACAATCGAAGCAAAAGAAAACGATAACCAAAACTTAGAAACTGAAATCGAATCACTTTCAAATGAAAGAGATACAATAGCCGACTCTACAGGCGCAGGCACAAGAAGCGCATTTTCACTTACTCTTCCTGGCG
Organism: Cyanobacteria bacterium OH_SFB_17; assembly: GCA_023395735.1. GTDB lineage: Bacteria > Cyanobacteriota > Vampirovibrionia > Gastranaerophilales > Gastranaerophilaceae > JAEWYI01. The sequence goes on along the minus strand of JAEWYI010000106.1, from coordinate 6,976 downwards.
GCGGTGTTAAAGCTCAAGGACAAAACGGTAAAAAAGACCAAGACGCAACTCTTTTATCTAGTCCAAATGCAGCTCAACCAACAGAAGGAGAAGAAGAAAGCGGAAACGAAACAAAACTTGCAGAAATAGATGCACAAATCGCAACAAAATCAAGCAAAATCAAAGCAAACACAACTCAACTAACAAGCGCACAAAAAAGAATCAAAGCGACTAACAAACAAATCGATGCAGTAATGACAAGAGCCATGAAAACAGCTGGTCAAGCTTCAAGCGATTCAGCTAAAGGACAAAGCAATGCTAGTGCAGCAAATACAGTGGGAACAGTAACAACTGCAGTCGGCGGACTTACTTCGGCAGTAGGCGCATCAATGATGGCTTTCGTTCCAACAGCAGCAGCAGGAGCTAAAGTAGCAGCAGTCGGAGCAGTAACAACAGCTGCAGGCTCTGCAACAACAGTTGCATCTGACGCTTCTAAAGGAGATTGGGAAGCAACTGCATCATCAGCAACAAACCTAGCTAACTCAGTTGGAAAAGCAGGTGCAGATTGGAAAAAAACTACAGAACCTAAAACAAAAACACAAACACAAAACGCATAATAAAAAATTAATGAAAAATTAAAAAGGGCATTTAAAATGCCCTTTTTGTTTGCTATTTCTGATAAGTGAACTGTAAAAAATTACCCATCAAATTTTCATTCCAAACTTGAACATCTTTTGGCACCGCCAATACTGCTGGAGTAAAATTCCAAATATATTTAATATTGGACTGAACCAAAAAGTCAGCAGTTTTTTGGGCATGCTCTCTTGGTATAGTCAAAATTGCAATTTCAACAGACAATCTTTTTGCTAAGTTTGGCAGCTTGGAAATATGAAAAACTTCCTTATCATTGACTTTCATTCCAACTTTCAAAGAATCATTATCGAAAAGAGCAAGAACTTTTAATCCGTAATTTGTAAAATTATCATATTTTGCAAGCGCAGAGCCCAAATTCCCAGCACCAATGATAAAAGCTTCTTTGGGTTTTTCAAACCCAAGCGTTTTTTCTATAGTTTTTTTCAAATCTTTGACAATATACCCTACACGGCATTTTCCGACATTATTCAACAAACTTATGTCTTTTCTAACTTGTGAATCATCAATATTCAACAAAGATGCAATCTGTGGACTAGAAATAAATTCATTTCCTTGAGCCAAATAATCTGTTAAAATGCAGTGATAAAGAGTCAATCTATTAATTACTTTGTCCGAAAATTTCTTTTTTACAAGATTTTCCATATAAATCCTTTCCTACTATTCAGAGAAAATTGTGATTTTTTTCCCAATTATAACAAAAACTAAAAAAAAAATCACGATTTTCTTTTGCAAAAAAAGGGTCGAAAAATTTTCGACCCTAACAGAAAAGACGGTTATATTATACCTTTGTAAGCGTTGATATAAAGTTGTCTTATTTCTTCCATCAATGGGTATGCAGGGTTTGCACCTGTACATTGATCGTCAAACGCTTGCTCAACAAGGTTATCAAGCTTATCCATAAAGTCTTTTTCAGATACTCCCATATCTTTAATTGACAATGGCAAGTTAATATCTTTTTTCAATTGAGTAATTGCGTTTATTAACAATTCAACTTTTTCATCATCGTTCTTTCCGCCCAATCCAAGCTCATCTGCAATTTGGCCATATTTAGCTTTAGCATTAGGGAACTTATATTGAGGGAAAATACATTGTTTTCTTGGACAATCAGTTGCGTTGTATTTGATTACCTGATTGAACAACAATGCGTTTGCAACACCGTGAGGGATGTTAAATGCCGCACCCAACTTGTGAGCCATAGAGTGGCACAATCCCAAGAATGAGTTAGCAAATGCCATACCTGCAAGGCAAGATGCATAGTGCATTTTTTCTCTTGCAATCGGATCTTCTTTACCGTTTTTGTAAGAACGTGGAAGATATCTGAATATCAACTTTGTCGCTTCCAAAGATGGTGAATTTGTGAAGTTTGTAGCAAGTGCTGAAACATAAGCTTCAACCGCGTGAGTCAACGCATCAATACCAGATGCAGCACACAAACCTGCAGGCATAGAATCAACAAAGTTAGGGTCGATAATCGCCATTGTAGGTGTCAATGCATAATCAGCAAGAGGATATTTGATGTGAGTTTTCTCATCTGTAATTACTGCGAACGGAGTTACTTCTGAACCTGTACCAGATGTTGTTGGAATAGCAACCATTATTGATTTTTTACCCAAATCTGGCAATTCACAAATTCTCTTTCTGATGTCCATAAATCTCATAGCTACATCTTCGAATTGAGAATCAGGTTGTTCATACATTAACCAAATAACTTTCGCAGCATCCATTGGAGAACCGCCGCCCAATGCAATGATTACATCAGGTTCGTAAGTTTTAACCATTGAAAGAGCTTCGCTGATTGTTTCCAAAGTTGGATCCGGTTTAACATCAAAGAAGATTTGGTAATCAACATTGATATCATCCAATACATCAGTTACTCTTTTTATTGTTCCTGAATTGAACAAGTATCTATCTGTAACGATAAACGCTCTTTTCTTTCCTTTTAATTCACGAAGAGCTAGATCTGTAGCACCACGTTTGAAGTAAACTTTTGGCGGAACTTTGAACCAAAGCATGTTTTCTCTCCTTTCAGCTACAGTTTTGTAATTTAATAAGTGTTTAACACCAACGTTTTCGCTCACTGAGTTACCTCCCCAAGAACCACAACCTAGTGTTAATGATGGTTCTAATCTAAAGTTATACAAATCTCCGATACCACCTTGTGATGATGGAGAGTTAATCAAAATTCTGCTTGTGTGCAATTTGCTTGCAAAAGCATCAATTCTTTCAGGGTATCTTTCGTCTGTGTAAAGAACAGAAGTGTGACCTGCTCCACCTTGGTCAACCAAGATATAAGCTTTTTCAACAGCATCTGCAAAATCTTTTGCGGAATACATAGCCAAAACCGGTGACAATTTTTCGTGTGAGAACGGTTCGTCAAGGCTTGTGTCAGATACTTCACCTACTAGAACTTTTGCATGCTTAGGAGCTTTAACTCCAGCCATTTCAGCAATTGTAAATGCTGATTGACCAACAATCGCAGGGTTCAATCTACCTTCCGGCATAATAAGTTTAGCAACTTTTTCTTTTTCTTTTGAAGATAAAACGTAAGCGCCTCTGTATTCAAGCTCTTTTTTAACTTCTTCATAAACATCTTTTACAACAACAATAGCTTGCTCAGATGCGCAAATCATACCGTTGTCGAATGTTTTTGACATAAGAACTGAAGATACAGCCATTTTAATATCAGCAGTTTCATCAATAATCGCAGGAGTGTTTCCAGGTCCAACACCCAATGCAGGTTTCCCGCTTGAATAAGCAGCCTTAACCATGCCTGGTCCACCTGTAGCCAAAATGCAATTTATATCAGGGTGATGCATCAAAGCGTTTGACAATTCAACCGATGGAACATCAATCCAACCGATAATATTTTCTGGAGCACCAGCTTTAACCGCAGCTTCCAATACTATTCTTGCAGCTTCTGTTGTAGCTTTTTTCGCTCTAGGGTGTGGAGAGAAAATAATACCGTTTCTTGTTTTTAATGCAATCAAAGACTTGAAAATAGCCGTTGATGTAGGGTTTGTAGTTGGAACAACGCCTGCCAATAATCCTAGAGGTTCAGCGTAAATTTTTGTTCCGTTAACTTTATCTTCTGACACAACGCCACAAGTTTTTGCATCTTTGTGTTTGTGATAAATATATTCAGACGCGAAGTGGTTTTTAATAACCTTATCTTCTACAACGCCCATGCCTGTTTCTTCAACTGCCATTTTAGCAAGAGGAATTCTTGCTTTGTTAGCCGCCAAAGATGCTGCGTAGAATATTTTATCAACTTGTTCTTGTGAATAAGTTGCGAATATTTTTTGTGCTTTTTTAACTTTAGAAACCAAAATTTCTAAGTCTTCGGCTGTGGAAACAGTGTTGCTTTTGCTAAGAGCCTTTTCAAGCTTTTCAACTGTTTTTTTTGTTTTAGTTGCCATTTTAATCTCCTTTTTTGTATTTTTTAAAACAAAATGTTTTACTATTTTCAGCTAATTTTTAAAATCTTAACTCATTTTTTAATTCGTGATTTATTTCACTATTTACAGTATAAAACTAAGGCATTTAAAAATCAAGTGTATTTTGTACAATTTTAATAATTTCTTAATATTATGCGCGTAACAGATTACATCAAACAAATAAATTTATTGACATCTTTCACGTTAGCGTGATTATTTTCACTATTAACTAATTGTTTTCTATTAATTCTATCTCGTATCCGTCCGGATCCTGCAGGAAAGCTATTGTCATATCATAGTTTTCCAATTTTTCTGGGCCATAAGTCAGTTCTATACCGTTTTCTTTTAATTTTTGCACAAAATCATCCATTGATTTCACTTCGAAAGCGAAATGACCAAAGCCACTTCCTAAATCATAACCTTCTTTTGGCGTTTCGTCATTAACCGTAAGTTCAATTTGTGTCTGACCGTCTTCATCAGCCAAAAAATATAAATCACAATCCGGCAAACGCATCTCGTTTACCAAATTTAACCCGAATACATCTCTGTAAAATTTTAAAGATTTTTCCTTATCGCTCACTCTTATCATCGCATGCAAAAATTTCATTATTTCTCTCCTATTTTTTATTTTTTTCTATCAACTCTATTTCATAACCGTCAGGGTCCTTGACAAATGCAATCGTTGAACCTGTCGGAGAAAGTTTGTATGGCTCATACAAATACTCCCCTCCAAATTCTTTCAGTTTTTTGTCAAACTCTGCCATTGATTCAATTTTGAATCCAAAATGCCCAAACCCACTGCCAATTTCATAACCTTCATCCGGGGTTTTAAAATTATAAGTAAGCTCCAATTCAGCATGCCCGCTTTTATCAGAAAGAAAATATAATCTGCAATCACTTAACTCTTTTTCTCTTACAACCTTCATCTCTAAAAGCTCAGTGTAAAATTTCAAAGAAGCTTCAACATCTCTCACTCTTATCATCGTGTGCAATAATTCCAACTTGAATTTCCTTTCGTAAGTTTCAGGCGCCCGAAGGGCGCTTTATGTTATTTGTACAAAAGCACAACCGCATTTGCTTCTATCGCTTTCATCTCGCCTACAGCATCCATTTTTTCGTTTGTTTTCGCTTTAATAGAAATCAAATCTTCGTCGATTTTTAAAACTTCCGCAAGAACTCTTTTCATATTAGGAATATGAGGCATCATTTTTGGGGCCTGTGCGATTATATTTGAATCAATATTATTGATATTATAACCTTTTTCTTTAATAAATGAATAAACTTTTTGGAGTAAAATTTTACTGTCGATATCCTTAAACTCTTCACTAGTGTCAGGAAACAATGTACCGATATCAGGAAGTGCTAAAGCGCCAAGAACGGCATCAATTATGGCATGTATCAACACGTCGGCATCTGAATGACCTTGCAGACCTTTTTCGTAAGGAATTTCCACCCCTCCGATTATGAGCTTTCTGCCTTCTTCCAGCCTATGAATATCATATCCTGTCCCGATTCTATATTGTTGATTCATTTAATTATTCTCCGATTGGCATAAAACGGTTGGGTTTTATATTACTTTATTATAAACAAACTTTTCTACGGCTTTTACAAAGCCGTCATTTTCAACAGAGTCAGTGACGTAATCAGCGACAGCCTTAAGCTCTGGAGTAGCATTTCCCATCGCAATTTTTATTCCGCCTGCTCTCAAAAGATCTAAATCATTGTTTTGATCCCCGATTGCCAAAACTTCTCCTCTTTTCAGACCGAAATGATTAATCAAAAAGTCTAAAGAATGGAATTTTGTTGCCTCTTTATGTGAAACTTCGCAGAAAAAAGGAGTTGATTTAACAATGCTCAAGTTGGAAAATTTTTCTTTCAAAAAATCATGCCATTTAGTAACTTTTTCAGGACACTCAAAATCCACCAATAATATTTTATTTATATTCCCATCCTCGAGATTAATCTTGTCAAAAGATTTTACACAAAAATCAGGAACGCCTTGCTTGATGTAACGTCTGATGACTTCATCATCTTTTTCTACATATAATTTATCATCTATATATAAATTTAAATGAACATTTGATTTTTTTGCAAGTTCAATAACTTCTTTTGCACTTTTTACGTCAACATTTTTTTCGTATAAGGTTTCACCGTTATATTTAATCAAACCGCCTTGATAAGTTACAACAGGGGTTTCTATCCCTAACAAATCGGCAATTTCTCTTGTTGCAGCATACATTCTTCCAGTGACAAGAACCACTTTTGTACCTGAGTTTATTAGGTTTTTTATGCAAGATTTAACATTATCACTGAATTGGTAGTTATGTTTTAAAATTGTTCCGTCTATATCCGTTGCGATTAGTTTTATCATAATTTTGTCCTTGCTATTGCACAAATTGTTTTTGAATCGTTGATTTGACCTGATTTAATCATATCTATAACTTCATTAAGATTATACTCGAAATATTCAATAATTTCACCGTCGTCAGGATTTTGCTTTTTAAACTCCAAATCTTCAGCTTTGTACAAGTACAATTTTTCGTCACAAATACCAGGAGTAGTGTTTATGTATCCTAAAGAAGTCCATTTTTTAGCAACAAAACCTGTCTCTTCTTCAAGCTCTCGCTTTATTGCCTCGTCAGGGTTTTCACCTGTTTCAAGCTTCCCTGCGGGAAGCTCCAAGGAAGCTTGCGCTATCGGATATCTGTATTGCTTAACAAGCAAAATCGTCTCTTTATCTTTGAAAGCAAGCGCAACAACGCCACCCGGATGCCTGATAACTTCTCTAAAAGATTTTTTACCATCAGCCAGCTCAACGTCATCTTTATCAACTTTAATAAACTTTCCTTCATAAACTCTGGAATGCGCCAAAGTTTTTTCTTCAAAATTCGTCATGATTACCTCTTACC